>JAHCML010000004.1 GCA_019192455.1 Alphaproteobacteria bacterium SS10 | reverse complement strand
CTGGTTGTTGTTCAGATCGCCAGTGATCGTGTCATTGAAGCCAGAGCCAATGGCATGCTCAATGTTATGCAAGGTGTCTTCGTCACCATCCTCGTTGGTGCTCTTATTCGCACTGAAGTTGATATTGACGCCACCGTTACGGTTAGCAGCGGTTATCCAATCGGCGCCACCCTCGCCGTCACGGTAATCACCGCCATTGTTGCCAATGTAGAAGGTGTCGCTACCATCACCGCCATAGAAGGTTTCACTGATGTTGTTGGCACTCCAGAACACATCGCCAGAGGCCGTGCCGTAAACGATATCAATACCGGAGACATAGGTGCTGTCACCACCTGACTGAAAAATCCGTTCCCAAAGCTGGACCGTTACGCCATGGGTCAGTCCACTGGCATCAACCGCGTCACTACCGCTGCCGCCATCGATTGTGTCGGTACCCGACGTGAGGAAGAACACGTCATCGCCACCATGGCCGACAAGTTCATTGTCACCAGCATCACCTGAGATGATGTCGCCATAGATACTGCCATCAACATCCTCAAAGCCGATTAGAGTGTCGACGATACCTGTCGTATCGCTAATAAGAACTGCCGTCCCCGCCGCTAGGTCGATGTCATTACCGGCAGATCCATTTGCCACAAGCAAGTCACGATAGGCACCATCACCGCCAGCACGATAATCACCGCCATTTTTGCTGATGTAGAAGGTGTCGCTGCCATCACCGCCATAGAAGGTGTCATTGATGTTATTGGCGCTCCAGAACACATCGCCAGAGGCCGTGCCATAAACGATCTCAATGCCGGTGATGTCGTTATCATAGCCCCCCGTTCCGAACACACTGTTCCATAGATGAACCGTCACACCATGGGTCAGCCCGCTGGCATCAATCGCGTCAATACCGCTGCCGCCGTTGATGGTGTCTCCGCCATCGCTGCTTAAGTAGAATAGGTCGGCGCCGCCGCCGCCGGTCAGCGTATCGGCACCATCCCCACCGTCTAGGGTATCAGCACCATCGCCACCTAAGAGCTGATCATTGCCGTCACCGCCGTAAACGAGGTCGTTGCCCAAAGCGCCGTAGAGCAGGTCCGCACCAAGATTGCCATAGATGGTGTCATTACCATTACCACCATCAATACTGTCGGCACCGTCAGCACCGGATAACACGTCATCACCCAACTGTCCGAGGATCAGGTTATCGCCATCTGTTACCGTAATCGTGTCGGCCCCATCCCCACCATCAAGATAGGTAGCGCCGCCCGCCACAACATCGATCAGATCATCACCAGATGTGCCCGCCAAAACCCCAGAGAAGCTTATGAAAGTACCGCTGAACATAGGATCAGCGGTTTCCTCCATTGGGCTGTTGGCAACAAAATTGCCAATGATTGAGAAGCTGGTGCTGTTACCGCCTTCGGTTAACGTGACCGTAGTAATGCCGTTGCTGTATACGGTGTTGATATTGCTGTCTGTGACGCCGAACTGATCGACCAACAACAGCTGATCATCCGCCCCAAGCCCTTCAATCGTGTCAGCTTCAAGGTGGGCCACATCCTCAGCGGCAAACAGATCATCACCACCGCCCAGATAGATCAGATCCGCGCCAGCGCCGCCAATCAGGGCGTCATTGCCAGCACCACCAACCAACGTGTCATTGCCTGCCTCGCCGAGGATAAAGTCTTCACCATCCCCACCATCGAGCACATCGTCACCAGCTGCGCCATAGATGAAGTCTTCGCCATCCTCACCATAGAGAATGTCATCGCCACCCGCGCCGAAGATGCTGTCATTCCCCCCCTTGCCATAAATGGCCCAATCTTCATTCGTCGTTGCCTCTAGGCTATCGGCATTGGATGTGCCAGCAAGGTTTGGCCCACCCAAGCTCAGCAATATGGCTGTTCCCTCACCAGGTTCGACGACTGTCTCCTGAACGGAGAATTCACCGCGAATGAAGATGTCGGCAGAGCCTGATGCACTGCTTAATGATAGGGTGGTGTAAGTGCCATCAAAGCTAGTGGTGATGCCAGTTAGATCCAGATCGAAAACGCCTGCGACGCCGATCTGTTCGATAACGACGCCACCAGCGATCTCAATGTCCTCGATGTAGTCACCGTCAAGCTCAGCATAGGTGCCAACGAAGAAGTCATTGCCATCACCGCCAAAGAGCGTGTCAGCGCCAGTCCCGCCGAAGAGCTCATCATCACCGTCGAAGCCATAGAGAAGATCTGCGCCGCCACCGCCCAGCAGCTCATCGTCTCGATCAGCACCAGCTAAGGTGTCAGCGCCATCCAGCCCGTAGATCACCCATTGCAATGAATCAAATGTGTTGGTCAGCTGATCCGCATCACCGGTGCCGATGATCGTCTCGGTAAAGCTACCCAAACCGCCCGCGGCGGCGACCAGATCAAAGGTTGTGCCGACACCGGCAACCTCCACCGGCGTTGCCCCAAGTACCAAACCGAAGTCCAAGGTAATGGTTTTGGTACCAGACGGCGTATCGAAGGTGATGTTGGTATTGTCGCCGACATACTCGATAGATAAACCATCAGCCGTCAGCCCAAACAGGCCCTCAACGGTAAGCGAGGCCTGAGAGCCAAAGTTCTTAACGAAATCACCATCGATTTCATCAAGAGTACCGCCAATGGCCTCATCACCCGCGAGACCGATGATCGTGTCAGACCCCAAGCCACCGCGCAGGGTATCACCGCCATCCGATCCATAGATCAGGTCATCGCCGTCACCACCATCGATGAGGTTGCCACCACCGGCATTACCCGCATAAATCGTGTCATTACCATCCCCGCCAAACAGCGTGGACTGGCCGTTGCTGATCGCCTCCATCCGGATGAAATCATCGCCCTTCAGGCCATAGATTTCATACTGGTCGCCCTCAACAATGACTGTATCGGAGCCAGCACCGACAAACAGGTCAATTGCTGTTGGTGAGCCCGCGCCATTATGCTCAATCTCAATATAATCATCGCCCGAGCCGACGACGACAGATCCGCCATCGGGATTAACGATGGTGAGATGATTGTCGCCTTCGCCTAAATCAAAATCGAGGTCGACATCACTCTCAACATTTGGATTACCAACAAAAACCGTATCTGCCCCATCACCGGTCAATATTGAGTTCGGGATGCCATCGACGGTTATGCTGTTATCGCCGTTGGTACCAATGATGGTAGAATTCGTGGCGCCAATGTTAACAGTGCTATCAGTTTCATCACTCAACCCACCCAGATCAATATAGGCCACGGCGACATTAAACGGGGTTGAACCGAAAGTGACGGTGTCGCTACCGCTACCGCCATAGAATTCGATCGACGAGGCATCTTCCGCAGGGAATAACTCCAGGAAATCATCGCCAGAATAGCCGTAGACAATCGCATTATCGAAGCCGCTGCCACCGATAGTGTCGGCACCATCACCGGCAAACACCAGGGCTTGTGCGCCGCTCCAGAACAAATTATTGGCGCCAGCCCCAGTGGCATATATCTCAACTGAAGAGGCAAAAGCAGACACCTCATCATCACCAGCATTAGCGTAGACTATCGCTGTAACGGCACTACCGCTGATCAACACTGTGTCGTTGTCATCGCCACCCGCAACGGTCGTACTAGCATCGACAAGAACATAACCATCTGCATTGCTGACCTGGATGGAATCATCGCCGTGGCCACCGATGATGGTCCCTGCCCCCCCGGACACACCGATGCTGTCGTCATCAGGGATGAGTAAATCATCGGCATCATTGGTTGGAATTGATGCATCAATGTAGAAATCACCTGACGCGTGGGAAATCGTATCGCTACCGGCGCCCGTTCGAATATCGGCAAACTGGCCACGTGTAATAACGTGGTCATCGGCAATGTCGTCGCCCGCCACATCAACACGAACGGCCGCCGCATCATCACCACGGGCGTCAATCGTATCGGCACCATTGCCGCCAGCGATGGTGACGGCTGAACCCCCGGTAATGGAGACGTTTACAAAGTCGCCAAGATCATCAGGTGGCTCAGGGGTGACCGTGTCGCCCTCGACCGGGGTTGTCGTAACATCAATAAGGATGTCGCCAACCCCACCCTGGACTGTATCCGCCCCACCGCCAGCAAGGATCGTTGCATTGCCACCAGAGATATTGATGTAATCATGGGCATGATCGTCATTCGACCCGACCACATCAATATGCAAAGGCCCGGAGCTTCTTGTTGCATCTTCACCAGATGCAATGACTGAGTCCGCACCCTCCCCCCCCAGGATGGTAGCCGCATTGGCGTTACTGTCTATAAGGTCATCACCAACACCAGTACGGACCAAAACTGATCCTGACGCCTCAAACTTGACGGTATCGTCGCCAAAGATTTGATCCTCGACATCGATGAGCAGATCACCAGATTCAACCGCTTGAATACTATCCGCCCCCTCGCCACCAATAATCGTTGCGGCGGAGGAGAAGGATAGGCTGATCGTATCACCGGCCGTGTCGTTACCACCGGCATTAATCACGGCGGTTTCAATACTCCCCGTGATTAGGTCGCCATCGTTACCGGAGGTGATGGTCGCACTTACCGCCCGAACATCAATAACATCATCGTCAAAAGAGCCGGGATCGCCGCCTTCGGTGTTAAGCGTAACACTACCTGCAAAGCCGGACCCTCTTTCGGGTAAATCAATGCGCCCCCATACGGTGACGCTGTCCGCACCGGCACCGGTCTTGATATCGACCGATCCTTCAACATCAGCACTAACCGTGTCATCCCCCGATACGACATCCTCAACATCAATGACAAAGTCATCACCGCGCACCTGAATGGAGTCTGATCCCTCCCCCCCAAGAATGGTGGCCGTATCCGCGGTTACATGGGCGAAATCGCGGCTATCATCAGACCCAGCGATATCAATGGTGAAGACGGTCCCATCTGCCCGAATAGTGTCTGAACCATCCCCAGCCTCAATGGTGCCGCTGCCTGAGAAGACCCGAACGGAATCATTGCCAGCGTCAGTTCCCGCCACATCAATTGAGAAGGCACCCTTGTTCAGGTCGACATAATCATCGCCATCGCCACCAACAATTGTCCCCTGGCTAGGTATGTTGGTTGCACCTAGGGAAAGGATGGTATCGGCGTCATCACCAGTGTTGACCGTGAAAACAAGCGGTGATGTCTGGGCTTGAAGTTGCTGCCCATCAACCCGGACATAGTCATCGCCCCCACCGGTCGTCACATCAACAAAATCAGCCTGGTCGGCAATCACGGTGTCGGCAAAGTCATCTTGACCGGCATCAATCGTGAAGTTCGCCCCATTGACCAGAATGTAATCAACGCCGTCGCCGGTATTGATGGTGGCATTGCTCAAAACACTAGCACTTGACCAGACCGAGACAACATCCGCACCAGCATCTGTTGTGCCGGTGTTGATGATGAAATCACCGCGGGAGGCACTAATGAAATCATCACCAGCACCACTCTCGATGGTGGCATCACCAGCAAGGATAGAGTCAGCGGCGAAATTAATCGTGTCATCGCCATCACCGGTTAAGATATCGGCATGCTGCGTGTTACTTGTGATTTTGTCGTCGCCACCTAAAGCGGTGATCGTGGCACGCTCGGCGTTAATGGTGACAACATCGGCATTGTCATCATTACCAAGATCGATGAAGAAGTTACCGTCGTTGCTATTGACATTGATATGGTCAGTGCTGGCACCACCGACAACGGTATCGGTGCCTGACCCACCCGTCTTGATAATGTTAACATTATTGAAGTTTTCAGCTGCCCCCGTCACATCAACGAAGAACTGTCCATCGCCTTGCAGGGTAATGTGATCGTCACCTTCCCCCCCGGTAACAGTAACGTTGCCAGTGATGGCACTTGCATCAAGAGTATCCGAGCCCTCACCGAGACTGATGTCCAAGCGATTGCCCGAAGCAGTAACGAGATCATTGCCGGCACCAGCGTCAACCAAATGGCCATCACCAGTCGCCAAACCCAGGTTAATGGTATCAGCACCATCACCCATGGTAATGTCGCTTGCGCCCTCGCCGACAGATACGTGGTTTGCGTCGTCCGCAGCACCCGTATCGGTGATAGTATGATCGCCATCGCCAGCGGAGATTGTGTCGGAGCCTATGGCGGTGCTGATCGTGCTGTTGCCCGCCCCAATATCGATCCGATTATTACCACCGCTATCAGTGATGGACGCATCACCCATACCGGCTGAAATGGTGTCGTCACCCTCACCCGTTTCTACTGTGGCGTTGCCGATACCGACACTGATGTCATTATTGCCACCGGTATCAGTAACCGACCCATCCGCGGTGCCAGCTACACTGATTTCATCATACCCATCACCGGCATTGATACTGTAGGACGTCACAGAGTTTAGGCTGACTGAATTATGCCCACCACCGGCATCCACGGTCGCCATACTGGACCCCGACACCGTAATCTTGTCATGCCCACTGCCGGTATTGACCTGGCCATTACCCGACGCATTCAACGAGATGAAGAAATCGGTGCTTAAGGAGCCACCCTCAACAGTCACATTACTGCCGGAGGCACTAACCTTCTCGAAGTTCTGGAACTGATTGACCAGGTCCACCTGTGTCACATTGTTGGTGGTCAACAGGTCATAGTCATTCCCGCCATCGGCCTGATCACCGCTATCGGCAACAATCGTGTCACGACCATCGCCGCCATTCACCGTGTCATTGCCACCATCGCCGTCAAGATAGTCTGCATGGTCACCACCATCTAGACTGTCATTACCGCTACCGCCATCAAGGTTGTCCCGGCCGTCACCACCTTTCAGGGTATCTTGTCCACCGCCGCCATTTAGATCGTCAAATCCAGATTCCCCATTCAGGATATCGTTATTGTTGCCACCATTAAGTTGATCCTGACCGCTGCCACCGGACAGCGTGTTGTTGCCTGCCACGCCATGAAGCGTGTCATTACCAGTTCCACCAACAAGTACATCGTTGCCTTGGTCGCCACTAACAACATCGCTCCCGGGACCACCATCGAGTTGATCGTTGCCATCGCCACCGTTGATGTTGTCGTTACCACCAAGCCCATTGAGAACATCATTCAACTGATAACCGTCAATAGTATCGCGATCGCTAGTTCCATCGATGTTGTCGGCCACGGGGGAGCCGGGAAAATTATCCGGCCCCTCACCATCAGGATTGATGTTGTCCCCCTTGAAGAATTTGCCGCCGCTGCCAGCCGCGCCCCCACCGCTATCGGGAGACACGGTCGATTGAAACGGCGTTGTCGTGATGCCGAGACCGACGACGCTATCAGCAATAAAGGCATTGTCCCCGGCGCCAAAAATGGCACGCCCGTCGATCAGGGTTATCGCTGTACTGCCGGTGGCGTTTGAATGATAGCTGCCATCCTCTTGTTCAGTCAGCTCAGTGACCTCAGCGCCGTCAATGAACAGCGTGCCGCCAGATCCAAATACAGCTACATCCGATAGTCCTGCATAAACAGCGGTGCCACTCGTGACGTAGAACACGTCCGAACCGGCATCGCCGTAGATCACGCCATTCGCGCCACCATACAGGGTGTCATCACCATCCCCGCCATAGAGCACGGTGACAAAATCGCTGTCGGAGGGATCCGTTAGAACATCATCATCAGCGTCACCATAGACAACGCTGTTGCCCTGGCCAGCCTCGATTGTGTCGTTGCCGGCGCCACCGTAGATACCATCATTACCACCGCCGCCTGAGATAACGTCATCGCCGCCATCACCATACATAATATCGGCGGCGTCATTTCCCCTTATGTCTTCAATACCTTCGTCACCGAAATACGTGAGAGCACCATTAGGACCGATAAGTATTTCAAAGTTAACAAACTGTATAGTTTTGTCGCCGACGGTTAATAACCCCGTACCCTTGTTGAAATTAACGTCAAATTCATTGCCAATTCCGGATATATCGAGAGTATCAACTCCATTTAAACCATTAAAAAACCCAAAAGTCCCAGATGCAATACCATCTAAAAATGACAAATCAGAGATGATCACATCATCATTTTTATTACTCAACTCATAGATTCTAAATCCAAAAGCCTGGTCTTGATCATTATTTGATTTTGAAACAATGCCAGAGCCAAAATTTACTGACACAGAATAATCATTATTGACATATGATATTCTCGATTCATTATTGATTATATCAAGAACATTATCTGGCCTTCCGCCATAGAATACATCATTGCCCCCACTCCCAAAAATAACATCTCCAATAACATCAGCCCCTCCCCCGTATATAACATTATCATTACTATCCCCCGTTATAAAATCATCGAACCTCGATCCAACAACATTTTCTACTTTTTCAAATTCAATGGATGTATCGTTATAAAGAAACTTTTCATCGCTCAAATCAAAGCTGATACTTGAGTCATAAATCTCACCAAAAACTACTGTGTCAGTAGAAAAAGCATGCCCCCAAAATTTATCATCTCCGAAACTGTCTACGACAAAATAATCATTCCCCCCCCCACCAGTGAGCTGATCAGATCCGCTAGATTCAAACGGGCCCAGACCATCCCCTATTAGAGTGTCAGACCCAGCACCACCTTTAATTTCATCATCTCCCTCACCTCCGATTAGGACATTGCCCCCACCATCGCCAATAATGGTATCGTTGCCGGCCTCACCATCGACATTTTCCCAGAAAAAAATATCGGCATTTAGGAAAGAGTTATTGATGCCTGGCTTCAATTCGGAAACTTTTATCAACTCATTTGTTGAAGTTGAAAAAGACGTGATGGTGTTTTCTACCGACAACTGCAGGGATAGCCCTATAGATTGGCTACCACTAATTGGAAAAGAAACGCCAACATCATTCTCAAGCCCGAATACTATTTGGCCATTGTCTGTGGGTGTTTCATTCTCATATCGCAGTGTTAGAACGCTGTCTAAGTTGATTGAGTTCAAAATAGTATTTGAAATCCCCGCATAAACTTTTCCATCCAATTCCAGCAATTCTATAAATTCAATATCAGGCAAAGTTTCAATAAATTGACTGACTTCGATCGTGTCCGGCAAAATCAATTCAATACCAACTTGAGCGCCGACTTGAATTACAGGGCTTCCTTTCTTAATCTGAAACTCAATAGAAATAGTCTCAGGTAAAATCAGCGAAGCGAGAATAGATTCATCTACTGTTATTATCGGAGAGCCCATCACCCCGAATGTATCAATCGAAAATACTTCTGTTACTCTTGAAATATCAAACTCTCCAGCAACTTTTACGCCCGGGAATGGTGTATACGTAAAATCTAATTGTGGCTGTAGATCAGTTTGGAATTCCCCTGAAAGAAAGTCGAAGGTTGTAATTTCCAACCTATCGAAGAACCTTGATATAGTTAGTGAATTTAAATCCAGCATACTCAAAGCCTCTTGATAAACTGGTCTAATTTACGGGGCACACCACCGAATACTAATACGTTCGAGCCATGCATCAGACGACACCCCATCATGCTCAGCCATTTCCGCAGATGGATTGAATACTGGAGGCCTCGGCCCTACTCCACCATCTTGCTCCCACTTTCGATTGTTGAAGCGGCAGTCGGCAACGACACGATCTGGCTCAAAACATATCGATTGACAAATGAAGTCAAATCCAGCGGTCAGTTCATTTAGTGTGCTCGTTAGCCGAGCTCTGTCACTTTCAGAAAGGCTTCTTGCTGCCTCATAACCAACCAGCTGAATGTGAAAATTCCCCGTATCAATAATATTATAGGAAGTAGCTTTTTCTATATTTAATTTAAATACTCTACGGTATTGAACATAGTCTTTGCCATTGAATATCTGACTAAATTCATCATACTCTGATTTATTGAATATTTCTAAATTTGGATCTAACCAATTTATACGCACTTCCTTTTTTGTTAAAAAATTTAAATCTTCGCTAGCATTTGCTGGAAAAAAATTAAATGAAATTATGGCTGTAAAAATAAAAAAGCAGATTGAGAATATTATTGACATCATATCTAAAACCATCAACTTTAATTTACTTCAAGTAACATTGTGAATTAATGAGCGGTTGAAAAGCCTCATAAGACAGCTCTGGTTCCTTGGCCATAATATTATGCACATAAATTAAGGTGTCATCATCCTCGGCAAGCACCTGTTCCTGGGCACTCCTCTTTGAATACCGACAAGCAGCAATAACTCTGTTTGTATGCAAGCACCGTGCATGGCAGACTAGCTCATGATCCATGGTTAAGCGCGTCAATAAATTCTTCAGCCGCTCTTCCTCGGATCTGGATAGGGTACTTATTGGGGCATAGTTGATAAGCTCAACATCGAAAGACCCAACATCCAATGTATTGTATGATTTTACTGATTTTACATTTACAACAAATGATTTGAAGAAACCTAATGCGTTATTTTGAATGGCCTTTTCTTCATAGTAATTAAGCTCTTCAGGATCTATGAAGCTAACACTCGGAGATGCCCATAAAGACAAATCAACACTGGGCCCCTCAACTAAGGAATGGTTTAGGGTTTCCGCTCGGGTGCTCAAAACCGCAAAACAACATATTGAGGCTAGGGCACAGGCCGAAATTCTCAGTGTCGATTGCCAGCGCACAGAAGGAGCTACCTTTGGGGGAAATTTAACGTTGATACGCACATTAGATTCATTTCCTGGATCATAAAATAGTAAGAAATATGGCACCTGGCAACTCCGAAGAAGTTGGTAGGTTAAGGTCTGGCTCTGTAGGCGTTCGGGAGCATGTCCGCCGTTAGCGTCTGTACCTTGCCTAGATCTTCATCCGAGATGAAAACACAGACTGATCCCTGCAATGACAGGTGGCATGAACCGCGATGATCTGAGCCCCTTCATCGGTAAGGACCTAGATACGAGCTATTGCGTGACGTTGATCATCACATGATCACAGAATCCATTGATATGGCCAGTTACCACAAACTGGACTGCCACGCGAAAGCCTTTACGCGTAAGGAGCCGATAACCTTGGCTGATATCGGGAACGGTCCGTGGATCGTGCCGATTCTGAGCTCCTATGTTCCGCTCTAGGAGACTCCGAAACTCAAGGACTTCACGTCAAAGCACAAAGAACTGTTGTCGCCTCAACTTCCGAAAGCGATCGTCCGACTCTCGAATCCTGAGGACAGCTCGATCTCACCATGCGCACCCTTTGACAGTCCAAAAAGACGACCGATTATCGGAACCGGTACCGATAAAATCGGAACCCAGATCTTCCCCCATGAAACTGGAAACATGTCACGGCAAATTTACCCGTATTTGGAGCCCTTCAGAGGGACCCAAAGCCAAAATCTTGAGTAAATATAATTGGAAACATCACCCTTTTTTATCTTTTGCGGGAGGGCTTGGGTGTTTGCGGGAGGTTTACGGGAGGGTTTCAGTTTCTAGTGGCAAAAAAAAATACAAACTTATCAATTGGTTAATTATGATCGCGGGAGGAATGGGAGTAATGGGAGTGTTGTTTAGATAAAGTCTCACACGCAGGCACAGGCAGGTGCGCACATATATGAAGGGTTGCGAGAACCCTCCCGTTCCTCCCATTCCTCCCGTAAAATTCGATAAACAGCTGACTTTTAATGATAAATACAAAAACGAAAAAACGGCGAACCCTCCCGTAAACCTCCCGTAAATGCTCTAAACTCTCCCATGAATCGACATTTGGGCTCAACTTCTGAAGAAAAATTCATCTAAAATCCGGCTAATTACCCCCAAAATTCGCGTTTTAACCATATATCCGCGAAGAAATATTGAAGACTTTTAAGTCTATACTCTAACCTCAAAATTCCAGCAACTTTTTTGCTTGACTGGTTACGGAAAAAACTTGATCTTGGGGCCCAACGGTTAAGTGCGTCTGGACTAAACTGACAACGTGCGACGCAGCTCGATTAGTTTTCGAGAGACTTAGAGCAGCAGCCGATCCATCAATAAAATAGAGACAGCTAGTAGATCACGCACCGGCCCTGGTCTGGTGCTTCACTGCGCGACATGCATGTCAGCAGGGTTCTATCTGTGCCAAGGGGCAAGGGAGTTTTCGTTATGAAAAAAGACGAAATTCTTCCTTTGTCGTTACCCCCAAGAGGGCTCACCAGGCGGCAAGCCGCCGCCTATATCGGCATTGGCACCACAAAATTTGACGAGCTTGTGAAGGATGGCCGCATGCCAAAACCGTTGAAAATTGACGGCAGTGTACGCTGGGATCGCTTCAAGATTGACGAGGGATTCGAGAGTTTGTCAGACTCTGGAGGTAACCCATGGGACAGATAGGACACCCCGCCTTGGGCAAAGTTAATCTGAAATATGTGAATAGCTACCGTGATCGACACGGCAAGTGGCGTTACAGATTTCGCCGTAGAGGCTTCAAGACGGTTCCTCTTCCGCCGCCCACCGACCCGGACTTTTTTGCAGCCTATCACAACGCCCTAAGCGGCACAGAGCACAAAACAGCCCAGCCTAAAAGCCTCGCAGACTATCCACGCAGTACATTTGGCTGGCTGCTGTACCAGTATTTCCAAAGCCATGAGTTCAAAAGGCTAGCGCCACACACGCGGCGCAGCAGACGTAACATGCTCGATAACATTGAGGGCCTTGAAAATCCCTTCAATCAACTACGCCCACGTCACATTCGCACATGGAGAGACGAGCGACAAAGAACACCGTCTATGGCCAATCGCCTGATCAAAACTCTCCGGGCTTTGTTCGTTTGGGCCATGGAAAATGATCTAGCGGAGGAAAATCCAGCACGGGATGTGAAGCTATTGAAGATGAACGGCAGCGGTTTCCATACATGGACGAACGAGGAACGAGCTCAGTTTGAACGACACCATAAGCCTGGCACAAAAGCTCGTCTGGCCTATCAACTGTTACTGGACACTGCTTGCCGCCGTCAGGACGTGATTATGCTAGGTTGGCAACATGTCAAAGATGGCTGGATTGATTTCCGACAGAAGAAGACGGGTGCCAGAGTTGAGGCTCCAATCACAGCTGATCTCAATGCAGAAATCAGTCAAACGAAAGGCCAGCTGACTTTCCTCCTAACGACTCACGGAAAGCCATTCACCCATGCTGGGTTTGGGAATTGGTTCAAGAAGCAATGCCGTGAGGCTGGACTACCGGAGAACTGTTCCGCTCACGGCCTTAGAAAGGCATCTGCAAAGCGAATAGGCGATGCTGGGGGCACAACGTTGGAGATCGCTAGCATTACGGGCCATAAATCCCTCCGCGAGCTAGAGACTTATGTCAGGGACTATTCACGACGAAAGTCTGCCGGACGCGCTGCGGAGAAAGTTCAAAAAGAGAACCAATGTGACTAACCGACCGGATTAGGTTAGTCACAAAACGGCTACTTTCTTTATTTTTCAATGATATAAAAACAGGTTGGTGGGCCCGGAGGGACTTGAACCCCCGACCAAACCGTTATGAGCGGTCCGCTCTAACCAGCTGAGCTACAGGCCCCACCGTTGCCCTGTGTAGCGAATGATGAGGCTGCGGAAAAGCGGTTTGCGACAGTGGCTTTTCCAAGCGATCTAGTAACGGAATATGCTATCGCTCTTGGCGCTCGCCATCCGGCACTTTTTCACACTGCTTCTGCCAATCAATGACTGACGATCAATCATCCGCAACGCCAAAGGATGCCCCGGCGCAGCCTAGCGGGGACGAACAAGATCTGGTCATCAAGCTAATGCCGGTGGCGTTTGTCCCGCTTTGGGCGACTGGGTTCATCGGCGCAAAATACGGCCTGCCCTACGCCGAACCCTTTACCTTCCTTAGCCTGCGATATGCCTTTGTCATTGGCTTGGTCTGCTTAGCTATCCTATGGCTCAAGCCATCCCGGCTGGGGCGCGCCGAGATTGGCGCCAGCCTAACCATCGGCATTCTGACCCATGCCGGTTATCTGGGCGCTGTCTTCTGGGCCATCAGCATCGGCCTGTCTGCAGGGATTGCCGCAATCATTGTCGGCCTACAGCCCATCGCGACGGCGCTTCTAGCGGGTATGTTTCTGAAAGAGCGTATTGGCAAACGGCAATGGGCTGGCCTCGGGCTCGGACTTCTTGGGGTTATTGCTGTGCTTCTGCCGGGGCTTCAGGCGGGCGTTGTTGAGGGCATTAACCTCACCGGTGTTCTGGCCTGCATCTTCGGTCTGTTTGCGATCACCCTCGGCACCCTAGTTCAGAGAGCGAAGGCCCAGAACGTGCCCCTGTGGTCTGGCGCCTTCTATCAATATGTGGGCGCACTGCTCGCTACCCTGCCCTTCGCCATTTTACTCGAAACGAACGAGGTCACCTGGACGGGCGAGTTCGTCTTCGCGCTGCTCTGGCTAAGCGTGGTGCTGTCAATCGGTGCAATCAGCCTGTTGGTGCTGATGCTTCGCCATGGTGCTGCATCCAAAGTGGCGACACAGTTCTACCTGGTGCCACCGGTCACGGCGATTATCGCCTACCTCATGTTTGATGAGCAGATGACGGTCATTCAGCTGCTCGGCATGGCGGTGGCGGCAGCTGGCGTTTGGCTTGCGACCAGACGGCGGAAAGCGTGAGCTAAACTGGTATCGATCAGTAGGTCGGCAGCTGCGCGGCAACGCCCAGTAAGGCTGCCAGCATCACGAGCACCATCCCATAGGCGGTAATCATCGCAAAGGCGCCCAGCACCCCACCAATCACCGAGATGCCGCCAGCCTCCTTAATCAGCTCACGCTTCTGTTCATCACCAATCGACATCTGCTCAATGGCATAGATCTGTCGAAAGGCTCGGTTGAGATACATGCTTTTGCCAAGCAGCGCGCCAATGAATGGAACGGCACCAAAGGTGTTGGCGAAGATCACGGGGGAGATGTTGACCAACAGAAATGGCCCGCCCATCAGAACCAAGGCCAGCAACCACATCCGGCGATAGATGAACCAAGCCAGGGTGAAGAAGAAGGCTGGGAACGACCAGGAGATGAGCATGGTGCTGCGCCGCCTCACCATTCGCTTATAGGTTCCGGCATAGGGCTTTGGATTTGGCCCGACATAGACCAGAAGCCAATCAGCCATCCGATCGCTGAAGACGTAATCTTTGAAGGCCAGCTCTTTATAGGTATTCGACGCGCCCGCGTTGCCGGTCTGGTTGGTTGCTGGGTGCGTCCGTGCCTCTGGCTTTGGGTCATCAAGCTCGGCTAGCGGATCAAAATCACCGACCGGTGGATCGTCGGGCAGATCATCGACCAAGACACCGCCGCTGCCATCACGGCCTAGCCCCCCGCGATCCGCTGGGGCCCCCGCATTTGAATCACCCCCATCGTCACTTTGTCCGACAGCCTCACGCTGGAACCCGGGCAAGGTCGCTTTTTGATCAGATTTTGCGTCGTCTTGGGGATCGATGGCCATGTCAGCCGCCTAGCTTCAATCTATTGCAGAACAGGAAGTTAGCACCCGTGTGGATGGTCGCCACCCCTTATTCACTGATTTGTGCACCAACAGTCACCGCCCATCCTCTAACGCCAAGCTGGCAAATTCATGACAGCATCAGTGCTGGGCCAATCAGATTGGCAGCATTCGGTCGGCGAGAAGCGACAAGAACCGGCCAGACAAAACAACCGCCGCCCAACGAATTAGCGGCAAAGGAGCAAAAGCCAGATCAGGGAGTGATCGCCATGTTGCAGGACCTAAAGCCGGAAACCGCCGGCTATATCATCGTAAGGATGCGAAGCTTCGGGGATGAAGATGAACCGCTTGAGGGCTTTGGAGACAGTGCACGCCGCAGCTTCGACCCAAGCGATGAAGAGGTATCGATGCTGCTCGATCGCCCTCTTACCATGCCGCTAGACGATGAAGTCTCTGACGCAATTGGCGGCCTCTCCGTTGATGAGCAATGCGAGTTAATCGCCCTCGCTTGGGTCGGGCGGGGTGATTACACACCCGCCGAATGGCGCGCAGCTCTTAGGGATGCCAAGCATCGCTGGAACCGTCGCACACCGGCCTACCTAACTGGAATGACCATGCTGGCCGATTACCTGGAAGAAGGGCTGTCAGTAATGGATTACGATTTGGAAGCGGCAGAATTCGGCCGATAAGCAAATCGCCGATCGACGGATAATTGATCCCGATCAAGGCCGGGGCCCATCGAGCCTGCCATGCTGATCACCGTTACAGCGTCATTGCCCTGATTACCTCAGCTGCGATGACAAAAAGCTTGGCGGAGAAAGATCATGCTGCAGAACCTAAAACCGGAAGAGGCCGGTTTCGTCATCGTCAAAATGCGTGCCTCTGAGGAGCAGGTGGAGCTCGACCGTGCCACCCATGATGGTTTCGTTCCCCATGCTGAGGATGCCGCCTTGCTCGCCGATGAGAAGGTGACCGCCGCCGATGATGAAGAGCTAACCGGCGCGATCGATACACTCTCAATGGAAGCGCAGTGCGAGTTGGTCGCTCTCGCCTGGCTTGGCCGTGGTGACTACACCGCCAATGATTTCCCCCAGGCTGTTACTGATGCCAAGGCCAGATGGAACCCGCGCACGGCAGCCTATCTGGGCGGTATGGCGATGCTGGCCGATTATCTGGAAGAGGGCTTGAGCAGCCTTGAATACGATTTAGAGGCGGCCGAGAACGGCAGTTAAACGGCTGGCATTACGGATTACAGTTTTCCTCCAACTAAAAAGCGCGGCACCCAGCAGGGTCCGCGCTTCTTTTTTTGGTTGGCTATGAGGGCAAGTTTTACGTGTCGAGGAAGCTGCGTAGCTTACGGCTCCGGCTTGGGTGCTTAAGCTTGCGCAGGGCCTTCGCCTCAATCTGACGAATACGCTCCCGGGTCACCGAGAATTGCTGGCCAACTTCTTCAAGCGTGTGGTCGGTATTCATACCGATACCAAAGCGCATCCGAAGCACCCGCTCTTCCCGTGGGGTGAGCGAGGCCAGAACCCGAGTGGTGCTTTCCCGTAGGTTGGAGTGGATCGCCGCATCCAGTGGAATGACAGCGTTCTTATCCTCAATGAAGTCGCCCAGATGGCTATCTTCCTCATCACCGATTGGGGTTTCGAGGGAGATCGGCTCCTTAGCGATCTTCAGAACCTTACGAACCTTCTCCAGCGGCATGCCGAGACGTTCGGCCAGCTCTTCCGGCTGTGGTTCGCGGCCAATCTCATGGAGCATCTGGCGCGAGGTACGGATGATCTTATTGATCGTCTCAATCATGTGCACCGGAATACGAATGGTCCGGGCTTGGTCGGCGATCGAACGGGTGATCGCCTGCCTGATCCACCAGGTGGCATAGGTCGAGAACTTATAACCGCGGCGATACTCAAACTTATCGACCGCCTTCATCAGGCCGATATTCCCTTCCTGGATGAGGTCGAGGAATTGCAGGCCACGGTTCGTGTACTTCTTGGCAATCGAGATCACAAGGCGGAGGTTGGCTTCAACCATCTCCTTCTTCGCCTTCGCGGCCTCCCGTGCGCCTTTCTGCACGGTGGTTGAGATGCGACGGAAATCGCTGATCGGTAGGCCGAAATCATCGGCAATCTCTTCGGCACGCGCCTGGGTCTTATGGACCAGCTCTTCATGCTTGGTGGTAAAGCGCTTCCAACCACGGCCGGTTAGGACGCTCACCCGCTCAAAGAACTTCGGATCAAGCTCGGCGTTGTAATAATGCTTGAGGAAATCTTCGCGCTTCACCTTTGCATCGACGGCAGAGCGAAGCATCTTGCCCTCAACCTGCATCAACGCCTTCTGCATGTTGGAGAGCTGCTCAAACAGCTCTTCAAGGCGGGCATTGTTCAGGCGGACAGTTTTCAACTTATCCGTCAGGTCGGTGTTCAGCTCTTCATACTGCTTACGAAGCTTCTCATCCGCCTCAACGCCATCTTTCGACGACTGCAGGAGCGCTTCCTGCATATGGGCGACTTTTGAGTACTTCTTTGCAATCTCTTCGAAGACTTCCATCACCTGTGGGCGCAGGGCCTCTTCCAGGGCAGCAAGGGACATTTGCCCCTCTTCGTCTTCATCTTCCTCAGTATCCGGGGTGTCGGACGTCTCATCGACGTTCTCGACATCCTCATCGGGCTCCTCGTCCTCTTCATCTTCGTCGGACTTAGCTTCAGCCTTGTCGTCCTCGGCTTTATCGTCCTCTGGCTTCTCTTCCTCTTCCTCCTCGACATTGCCGCGGAGGTGGATGGCTGCATCACCATCATCGTTCGGATCTGGGATACCGCCATAGGTGGCTTCCAGATCAACGATTTCACGCAGAAGGATTTCTTCGCTTTGGAGGGCGTCGTACCAGCGGGTGACGGCCAGCAAGGTCAGCGGGCTCTCACAGATGCCGCCGATCATCATCTCGCGACCAGCTTCGATCCGCTTCGCAATCGCGATCTCGCCTTCACGGCTTAGCAGCTCAACCGAGCCCATTTCGCGCAGATACATGCGCACGGGATCGTCGGTGCGGCCAACATCGTCATCATTGATGTTGCCGGAGGCACGCTTCTTATCGTCCTCATCGTCATCATCATTGGAGTTGGCAGCTTTATCGCCTTCGGGCTCTTCCTGCTCTTCGTTTTCAACAACGTTGATGCCCATCTCGCTGAGCATGGACATCGTGTCTTCGATTTGTTCGGAAGAGTACTGATCGGCTGGCAGGGCGGCGTTCAGCTCATCATAGGTGATGTAGCCCTTCTCCTTGCCCTTCGCGATCATCTTCTTAACCGCCTGACCGACATTGTCGATCATGGGCTGATCGCCGCTATCCTCGCCTTTTTTGGCTGCTTTATCAGACGTTTTGGTGGCTGCTTTAGTGGCCATGCCGCTCGCTATCCTCAAAAATCACCGGTGCTCACTAATCCGCAAAGCCCGGGAATCTGCTCTAACCATCTAGGGGCGCATTGAACTCGTCAGCCCAAGCAGCCCCGCTTTTCGAGGCCGCGAAAGGCCCCCAATCTCTAGTCCCACACCCCAGTAAAATGGTGCGATTACCGCAACCGCTTCCATATGAGGAGCCGGGATGAAAATCGCACGGGTTAATCTTCCCGCATTCTTACATGGGGGTTGACATAGCGCATGAAACGAAAATTTTCAGCCCTTGAGACGATATTTTCCCAACTTTTTCCGCCATTGGCGGCTTTTTCTAACCATCTGCGTCCTGGTTAGAGCCCTGAGAGCTGCCAACAAGCACGGTTTTGGCATCAACCATCGCTTGGTTCAAGGACTGCCAGCGGTCCAATCCTTCGGTCGGTTCGCTGTCTTTTGCGGCATCCCCGGCCAGTGCCCGCGCGGCCTCACCAAGCTCTGAGGCAACTGATTGCGCATGCAGGCTGGCAAGGGTTTCTCTGAGACCCGCCTTGGCGGTTGAGAGCGGCGTACCAGGGCGGGCAAAAGCCACGAACTCAATCCCCTGACCACTCGCGAGCCTGCCTAAGGCGCCGGCTAAACCAGCGGACGTGGCTGCTTGCTGAAGCGCCTCACCATCGATCTCATGATCACCGGACCAAACATCGATAATCAGGTCACGCAGCGCGGCAAACTCAGGATCGGCGAAGGGTAACTCACACACCTCATCATGATAGGTGTCGATGAGGGGCGGGTGGTTCATCACGGTCTTCAGCACCAGGCGCAAACCAAGTGGGGTTGCAGCCGCCATCCGCTTAGGCTTCACCGCCGGTTCAAACCGGCCACCACGTTGCTGTTTCGGCCGCTGCGATTGCCGCTGCTGATAATTGGCGTCGCGCAGGCGGCCCTGCAGTTCTTGGCGATAGAAACCGCGCAGATCTTCATGGGCAATGGCACCAACCCGGCGGTCGATAGCCGCGCGCAGCCCGGCCCAGCTCTCCGGTGTGTTTAAGCTCCGCTCAGCGATCTCAAGCTGCCAAACCTTATCGACTAGGCTCTCCGCTGCTTCCAAACAGGCCATGAGCTGCTGTTTGCCACCCGATTTAAGCAGGCTATCGGGATCTTCACCGGGTGGCATGGTGGCAAAGCGAACGGTTTTATCCGGTGCCAGATGAGGCAGCACCCGCTCCACCGCCCGGAATGCGGCTCGCTGGCCAGCATTATCACCATCGAAACAAAGGATGGGCGCCGCACCGCCAGTGCCAGCAATGCGCCAAGCCTCGGCGACCTGATCCTCGGTCAGGGCTGTGCCCAGCGGCGCCACGGCACCGCCAAAGCCAGCGCGGACCAGGGCGATCACATCCATGTAGCCCTCAACCACGATCACTGTGTGCCCCTTGGCCGAGGCAGAGCGGGCGCCATCCATGTGATAGAGCAGCTTACTCTTATGGAAGAGCGGGGTATCGGGGGAGTTTAGATATTTGGGCCCATCGCCGTTCAACAAACGGCCGCCAAATGCCACTACCCGGCCACGTCGGTCTGCAACTGGAAACAGCAACCGGTCGGAGAAGAATGAGAATGGATCCCGATCACCATAATCTGAGCGTTTGATCAGCCCAGCCTCAACCATCAGATCATCGCTATAGCCCTGGCCTGCGAGGGTCTTGCGTAAGGCTTGGCGGTCTGAGGGCGCATAGCCTAGGCGGAACTGTACAACCGCCGCTGCATCGAGCCCACGCCCTTCAATATACTCGCGAGCCTGGCGACCTTCCGGCCCGGCCAGGCTGCGCTGAAAGAACTGACAGGCAGCTTCACAAACATCGTGCAGGGTCTTCGCGCGTTCCGCCCGCTCAGCCTGCTCACGTGTCGGCTTAGGCACATCAAGGCCAGCCTGACCGGCTAAGGCCTCAACCGCCTCAGGGAAGGACAAGCCCTCCACATCCATAACAAAGCTGATGATGTCGCCATGCTTCCCGCTGGAGAAGCAGTGATAGAACTGCTTCTGATCATTAACGGTGAAGGATGGGCTCCGCTCCTTATTGAACGGGCTTAGGCCAATGAACTCTCGCCCCTGCCGCTTCAACTGCACATGACGGCCCACCACCTGACTGACTGGCAGACGGTGTCGAAGCTCATCAAGGAATTCGGGCGTGAAACTCATGTCGCCATTGTTAGGCGATCAGACGCGCAGCACCTAGCATGCCGACGGTTTTCCGGGCGCGAAGCACAGAAAACCTCGGATAAGCGGGTGCATGGCTTGTGGATAAATCGGCTGGACACCGACTCGGGTGCTTATGCAGCCCCTGCGAGTCGCTGTTTGACCAGTTGGCTCGCCTTGCCGAAATCAACCTGACCGGCATAACGGGACTTAAGCAGGCCCATGGCCTTGCCCATATCCTTAATTGAAGCAGCGCTGATCTCGGTCAGCACGCCCTCAACAATGGTGTTGAGCTCATCGCCCTCGATCTGCTTAGGCAGGAAGCCCTGGATGATCGCAACCTCACCCCGCTCCTGCTCAGCAAGTTCGCAGCGGCCACCCTGCTCATAGAGAGAGATGCTCTCCTGGCGCTGCTTAATCATACTCTGCAGCATGGATAGGATCTCATCGTCATTGATGCCGTCGAGTTGCCCCTTGGTGCGGGCGGCAACGTCGCGGTCCTTTAGCGCAGCCAGGATTAGGCGCAGCGTGGAAACAGCCGTCTTTTCTTTAGCCTTCATGGCTTCTTTCAGGCCTTGGGCGAATTGATCACGCAGTGTCTCAGCCATGGAATCAGTATCCGTTAGTCTCTCGGTTATCGGGCGGTGTCGCGGGACGCTCGGTGGACAAATCAGCCCGTATTTGGCACCGCAACAATCGTCAAGTTACATGCTAATCCGTTGGATTCAAGGGGAACCGCCCCTGCCCTGCGCGGGGCGCATGGGCGTGATGGGATAATTGGCTGAAGTTTCACTAGCCAGAGGGGGGCGAACCGATTACTTTCCCGGCTTCGGGTTGTCAGGGCACCGAAAAACCGGTCCGCCCACCGACAGAACCTACGCGGAATTCAGCCATTCTGGTGCTTTTAGAGCCGCGTCGTGAAACTGAGACCCGAGGGCCTTTCCAGCTATGACGATGACGCCTACCACAGGCCGTCCAACCGGCGCCGATGCGGCACTGGTGCTTGATGATGGCAGCATTTTCTGGGGCCGTGGACTGGGGCAACCCGGCGATACGGTCGGTGAAATCTGCTTCAACACCAGCCTTACCGGCTATCAAGAGATCCTGACCGACCCCTCTTATGCGGGCCAGATCATCACCTTTACCTTCCCCCATATCGGGAATGTGGGTGCCAATTTAGAAGATCTGGAAACCACCACCCCAGCAGCGCGCGGCCTGATCTTGCGCGCCGACATCACCGAGCCATCCAACTGGCGCGCCAGCCGCGGCCTGGATGACTGGCTTAAATCAAACGACCTAACCGGTATTGCTGGGATTGATACCCGCCGCCTGACCCGCCGCCTGCGCGATCATGGTGCCGCAAAGGGTGTGATCGGCTTCGGCCCCGACCTCGATATCGATGCTCTCATCGCCAAGGCGAAGGAATGGCCGGGCCTCAAAGGCATGGACCTCGCCAAGGACGTCACCTGCCGCCAAACCCATCATTGGACCGAAACCCCTTGGGTGCTGGGTGAAGGTTATGGTGAGCAGACCGCCCCGGTCCGCAAAGTTGTCGCCATCGATTACGGCGCTAAGCGAAACATCCTGCGCATGCTTGCCGGCCATGGTTGTGACGTTACCGTGGTGCCCGCCACCGCCAGTGCTGAGGATGTGCTGAGCCATAATCCGGACGGCATCTTCCTCTCCAACGGTCCTGGCGATCCTGCGGCCACCGGCACCTATGCCGTGCCAACGCTGCAAACCCTGATCGCGACCGGCAAACCAATCTTTGGCATCTGCCTTGGCCACCAGTTGCTGGCCCTCGCCCTCGGCGGTAAGACCGAGAAGATGCACCATGGCCATCGCGGCGGTAATCACCCCGTTAAGGATATGACCACTGGTAAGGTTGAGATCACCAGCCAGAACCATGGCTTCTGTGTGATGCCTGACAGCCTGCCCGATGGCGTGGCGCCCAGCCATGTCAGCCTATTCGATGGCAGCAATGAAGGGTTGTCGGTCAGCGGGAAGCCAATCTTCTCCGTCCAGTATCACCCTGAAGCCTCACCAGGCCCCCATGACAGCCACTATCTGTTCCAGCGCTTCATGGACAATATCGACGCCAGCAAATCAGCCTCTAACGCCGCGTAAGTCACTATGCCCAAACGTACAGACATCAAATCCATCGCCATCATCGGCGCTGGGCCGATCGTGATCGGCCAGGCCTGTGAGTTCGACTATTCCGGTGCCCAGGCTTGTAAGGCCCTGCGTGAAGAGGGGTATCGGGTGATCCTGATCAACTCGAACCCCGCCACGATCATGACCGACCCGGGCATGGCCGATGCGACCTATATCGAGCCAATTACCCCGGATGCTGTTGCCGCCATCCTGGAGAAGGAAAAGCCCGATGCGCTGCTCCCGACCATGGGCGGCCAAACGGCGTTGAATACATCGCTGGCACTCGCCGAGCAGGGCGTGTTGGAAGATCTGGGCATTGAACTCATCGGCGCGAACCGTGAGGCAATTGAGAAGGCTGAGGATCGCCTAAAGTTCCGTGAGGCGATGAGCAAGATCGGCCTTGAATCCCCGCGCAGTGCGGTTGTCCACTCCCTGGAGGAAGCCCTCAACGCGCTTGAGGATGTGGGCCTGCCGGCCATTATCCGCCCAAGCTTTACCCTTGGCGGCACCGGCGGTGGCATTGCCTATAACAAGGCAGAGTTCGTCGACATCGTCTCCTCCGGCCTACGCGCATCTCGGGTGGGTGAGGTACTGGTCGAGGAAAGTGTCCTAGGCTGGAAAGAGTATGAGATGGAGGTGGTCCGCGACCATGCGGATAACTGCATCATCATCTGCTCGATTGAGAATGTGGACCCGATGGGCATCCATACCGGTGACAGCATCACCGTAGCCCCGGCCCTGACCCTGACCGATAAAGAATACCAGCTGATGCGGAACGCCTCCCTCGCCTGCCTGCGCGAGATTGGGGTGGATACCGGTGG
This sequence comes from Alphaproteobacteria bacterium SS10, assembly GCA_019192455.1. Lineage (NCBI taxonomy): Bacteria > Pseudomonadati > Pseudomonadota > Alphaproteobacteria > Alphaproteobacteria bacterium SS10. The sequence goes on along the minus strand of JAHCML010000004.1, from coordinate 274,147 downwards.
CTCCAACGTCCAGTTCGCCGTCAATCCGAAGAATGGCCGGATGGTGGTGATTGAGATGAACCCAAGGGTTAGCCGCTCCTCCGCCCTGGCGTCTAAGGCAACCGGCTTCCCGATTGCCAAGGTCGCAGCCAAGCTGGCGGTTGGCTACACGCTGGATGAGTTGGATAACGACATCACCGGTGGTGCGACCCCGGCAAGCTTTGAGCCGACCATCGATTATGTGGTCACTAAAATTCCACGCTTTGCCTTTGAGAAGTTCAAAGGCGCTGATCCATATCTGACCACGGCCATGAAGTCGGTTGGTGAGGTTATGGCGATTGGCCGTACCTTCGCTGAGAGCTTCCAGAAGGCCCTGCGCGGCATGGAAACCGGCCTTAGTGGCCTCGATGAGTATCAGTTTGAGCTGAATAATGGTGAGACCGAGCCATCGGAAACCACGATGCGAGGCGCCCTGGGCCGTGCCGTTCCGGACCGCCTGCTAATCGTCGCCCAAGCCATGCGCCATGGCATGAGCATCGAAGACATTCACGAGATCACCAGCTACGACCTCTGGTTCCTGCGCCAGATTGAAGACATCGTCCATGCGGAGGCCGAGCTTAAGAAGAACGGCCTGCCAAAGACCCCTGAAGAATGGATGCGGATCAAAAAGCTCGGCTTTGCAGACGGTAAGATCGGGGAGCTAACCGGCAATACTGAGCTGTTCACCGCCGATGCCCGGATCGATCAGAAGGTACTACCCGTCTTCAAGCGCATCGATACCTGCGCGGCTGAGTTCCCGTCCCCAACGCCATATCTCTACGCCTGTTATGAGGGCGACGGGATTAACCCGGCCGAGTGTGAGGCAGAGCCCTCCGACCGCAAGAAGGTTGTTATCCTGGGCGGTGGTCCGAACCGGATCGGCCAAGGGATTGAGTTCGACTATTGCTGTGTTCATGCCGTGATGGCCTGCCGTGAGGCGGGGCATGAGACGATCATGATCAACTGTAATCCTGAGACCGTCTCCACCGATTACGACACGGCTGATCGCCTCTATTTCGAGCCACTGACGGCTGAGAATGTGATCGACATTGTCCGGCGTGAGCAAAGCAATGGCGAAGTATTGGGCGTTATCGTGCAGCTAGGCGGCCAAACCCCGCTTAAGCTTGCCGAGGAACTGCTGGAAGCAAAGATTCCAATCCTGGGCACCTCCCCCGATGCCATCGACCTAGCAGAGGATCGTGAGCGGTTCCAAAAGCTGTTGCAGCAACTGGACTTACGCCAACCCTCTAACGGTGTTGCCCGCTCGCTTGAAGAAGCTGAAGCGGTTGCCGAAGATGTGGGCTTCCCGCTGGTCATCCGCCCATCATACGTCCTGGGCGGCCGGGCGATGGAGATTGTCCACGATATGGCCGGCCTGCGCCGTTATATCGAAACCGCGGTGCAAGTGTCTGGCGACAATCCGGTTTTGATCGATGGCTACCTTCAGGGTGCCGTTGAGGTCGATGTGGACGCGCTCGCCGATAAGGACACCGTCTTCATCGCCGGGATTATGGAACACATTGAGGAAGCGGGCATCCACTCTGGCGATAGCGCCTGTGCCCTACCGCCGCATTCCCTGTCCGAACATGTGCTGGATGAGATCAAGCGCCAGACTGAGAAGCTTGCGAAGGCGCTCAACGTCGTCGGCCTGATGAACGTTCAGTACGCGATCAAGGATGAAACAGTGTACCTGCTTGAGGTGAACCCACGGGCATCGCGTACCGTACCGTTTGTTGCCAAGGCGACCGGTGTGCCAATTGCCAAGATTGCTGCCCGTATTATGGCGGGTGAGAGCCTGGCTAGCTTCGAGCTTAAAGAGAAAAAGCTTGGCCATACCGCAGTGAAGGAAGCCGTCTTCCCGTTCAATCGCTTCCCAGGTGTCGATGTCATCCTGGGCCCAGAGATGAAGTCCACCGGTGAGGTCATGGGCCTCGACCGCGATTTCGGTCTGGCATTTGCCAAGTCTCAACTGGGCGCCGGCGTTACCCTGCCTCAAGAGGGCAAGGTGTTCGTCTCGGTTAAGGATGAAGATAAAGCGGCAGTGATCGATCTCGCTAAGGATCTGAATGATCTGGGCTTTGAGGTGATCGGCACCCGCGGCACCGCCAAGTTCCTGAGCGAGAACGGGGTTGAGGTCGGCACGATCAACAAGGTGATTGAGGGCCAGCCCCATATCGTCGACGCCATGATCGATGGTCAGATTGCGTTGGTCTTCAACACCACAGAAGGCCGCCAAGCAATTTCGGACAGCTTTAGCTTGCGACGTACGGCGCTGGTCAATAACATTCCGTATTACACGACTGTCGCAGGTGCCCGTGCGGCCGTGGCGGCCATCGCCGCGCTACGCCGGGGTGACATGAGCGTCGACCCGCTGCAGTCGTATCTTCAGGGAGCCTATTAGACCCCCACAACCTATCCGTTGCCCAGCCGGGTGCGGATAAGGCCGCGAGAGCTTTTGGTCATTGCCCGTTTCGGCAGATCAACGGACCCCGCGGCCAATTTTACGTTATTGGCCAAGGCTGGCCGAACCAGTCACTGCCGATAACCTTGCGAGGATGAGGTAAAGATAGCCATGGATAAGGCACCCATGACCGCCGCAGGCTATGAGCGTCTGCAAGAAGAATTGAAGCGGCTGAAAACCGTGGATCGCCCGAATGTCGTTAAAGCCATCGCGGAAGCGCGCGAGCATGGCGACCTATCGGAGAATGCCGAGTATCACGCCGCCCGTGAGCGCCAGAGCTTTATTGAAGGCCGCGTGCTTGAACTCGAAGACATGCAAGCCCGCGCCGATGTAATCGACCCGTCCGCACTTGACGGCGATACGGTTAAATTCGGTGCGAAGATTGAGCTGGCGGATGAGGACACCGATGAAGAGGTGACCTATCAAATCGTTGGCCAGTATGAGTCTGACATTAAGGCCGGGATGCTGTCGGTCAGCGCCCCGCTGGCCCGCGCCCTAATCGGCAAGCAGGTGGGCGACAGCGTTGAGGTCACCACACCTGGTGGCAGCAAATCCTATGAGATCCTGAAGGTCACCTTCGGATAAGCTGGCCGGGATAAAGCGGCCCGAACCAGTGGGCCGTGGGGCGGCAGTTAAGNCGCCTCACCCATCCAATCACACACCGCATTTAAGGCACCGCTGAGCTGGCCATCAGGGGACCAGAGCGCCTGGCCCTCTTCCATCCCATGGCCAGCAGCCTCGTGCCCTTCCTCGGTCGCGGCCTCTTTGTAATAGGCCATGATGAACACCCGGATCGCAGCGGTGAGCGATGTCTCATGCTTTTTCAGCCGGGCAATGTCACTCGCCAACTCATCGACGGTACGGTCTTCACGGCGACCAATCTCGAAGAAGGCATTCCACATCGCTGGCTCTAACCGGACGCTGGTTCGCCGCCCATCAATGCGGATGTTTCGACCAACAAGCGTTGTGCCCGCCGCGCGAAGCATCGCCTCACTCGCGTTCTTACGGGTTTGTGCAACGGTCGGTACGACCCGCTCTGTGTTCTTCTTCCTGGTCATAAGCATGCTTAGCCCCTGTTCCTGTATTGATCTCTAAGGCGAGTATGCAGGAACCTATCATGAACACAAGGGCATGATTGCACACAGGTGCATTTTGCTACCTATGCGCGAATTCTGGATATTATTTTATGATTTCGATTGGTTGCGCAATCAACCCACAGCTTCTTCAGGGTCTTGAAGTTTGAGTGCAAGTGCATGCACCCGATCGGCCAGTTCCTCAGCCAAGACCTTATGAACCATCCGCTGGCGGGCAACGCGATTCTGCCCGGCAAAAGCTTCGGCGACGATGGTTACACGGAAATGCGACTCCCCCCGACCATCATGCCCGGCATGTCCCTCATGCTTATGGCTTTCATCCTTGATGATCAGTTCAACGGGCTTGAGTTCAGCCTCAAGTTTCTGCCGCATGGTCTCTGCTACTGTGCCCATTGCCTTTGGTCCTGCTGATTTCTGATGGTGGCTATTGCTGTTGTGAACATGTAGAGCAGCGCCATGGCAATCAAGAGTGAAGAAAATTCCGTCGTCAGTCGGCAAGCAGCATTACTACTGTTTGTCTCGATCATGATCCTATGGGGCGTGAACTGGCCGATCATGAAGGTTGGCCTGGACGGGATACCACCGCTCACCTTTGGCGCGCTGCGCTGCGTGATGGGTGCTGCCTGTTTCTTTGCCCTTAATCCCCTCATTGGCCGCATGCGTCTGCCACCCCGTGCGGACTGGCCGGTGGTGTTCTCCGTTGGAGCCCTTCAGATCGCCGCCTTCCAGGTCTTTATCTATCTGGGTCTTGAGCATGTACCGGCAGGCCGGTCATCGATGGTCGCCTACACTACCCCGCTCTGGGTGGTGCCGGGTGCGATCCTGTTGCTGGGCGAGGCGGTAAACCGCACCAAGCTTCTGGGCCTTTTCGTTGGCCTTGCCGGATTGGCAGCGTTGTTCACCCCCTGGGCGTTAGACTGGTCTGACCGCAGTATCCTGATCGGGCATTTCTGGCTCGTCCTGGGGGCGGTTAGCTGGGCCATGATGCTGCTCCATGTGCGTAAGCATCGCTGGGAATCGAGCCCGCTTGAGTTAGCACCTTGGCAATTCTTGGTGGCTAGCCTGATCAGTGTGCCGATTGCCCTGACCCTGGAGGCAGATAGATCAATTGATTGGACCACCCAGACCTATGTCGTGCTGGCCTATAACGGGCCCATCGCGACGGCCTTCTGTATCTGGGCTGCGGTCACGGTAAGCCGCGCACTCCCCGCCTCCACGACCTCGCTGACCTTCCTTGGCGTGCCGGTGGTTGGGGTGATGTCATCCGCCCTAACCCTGGGTGAACCGCTGGGCTTATTTGATCTGGCGGGTCTCGCCCTAATCGGTGGCGGGCTGCTGTTGGTCGCCCGCGCGGACCGACATGGCGAGCGCGATAAACCAAAAGACGCCGCGACCGACAGCCCTTAGGTCAAGGGAAATATCCGCAGTTTTGCTGGTTTTTCTTCATGCCCAGCGCTTGCCGGGCACCCTGCCACAACCCATAATCGTCAAGTTATGCCGAGACGACAGTACCGCTCCAACTTCAAATGGCTCGATGGCCATGACGCACCGCCCAAGCGGCAGTGCGATCATCCTGGCTGTACCGAGGCGGGCGAGTACCGGGCACCAAAATCCCGGCAGAGCAATACGCAAAGCGCGGATGAGTATTACTGGTTCTGCCTCGACCATGTGCGTGAGTACAACAAGAGCTGGGACTATTTCGAAGGCATGTCGGCCCACGACATCGATGCCCACCAACGTGCCGCCCACACCTGGGAGCGCCCCACATGGCGCATGGGCAGTAAGGCGGGGATGGAAGACAAGCTGCGGGAGCAAGTCCGTGGCTTTGCGATGGACGACGAAACCCGCGCCAGCTTTGAACGCCGTGAGCGGGAGAAACAATGGCGCCGCGAACACCGGGCACAGAACAGCCAAGCCGCCCGAGCTGAGATTGACGCCCTTGCAGTTCTGAACCTGGAACCACCGGTCGATTTCGATGCGATCAAGGCCCGATACAAGCAGCTTGTGAAGGAGCACCACCCCGATAGACATGGTGGTGATGCCAAGGCTGAAGAGCGACTCAAGACTATCAATCAGGCCTATTCCACATTGAAGACGGCCTTCGCTTCCATCCAGGCACCGGCTGACGTCTAAGCAGCTCATAGCTGCCCAGCGCTTGACCCCAGCCAAATCATGCCGATTTCAAGTGGACGGCAGGAAATCCGCACCATCATCTGGACGCGGATCAGCCAGCCGTTTACGGTCGTTTTCAACGGCATGGTGCGGCGCACCAATGACTATTCCCACCTGACTACCCATAGGGCGATTTTTCTATCATGAGTGCCACAGCTACCCTCGCGGCGGACCAAGCCAGCGGCCTAGACCCTGACGCCACACCAGACATCACCGTATCGGTGCGCCAGACCTTTGGCCTCGATAGCGATATGGAGCTGCCCGGCTTCTCCAACCGTGGGGAATATGTGCCAGAGGTGGATGACACCTATCAGTTCGACCATGACACCACGATGGCGATCCTGGCTGGCTTTGCCCGCAACCGCCGGGTGCTGATCCAGGGCTATCACGGCACGGGTAAATCAACCCATATCGAACAAGTCGCGGCACGCCTCAACTGGCCGTGCATCCGTATCAACCTCGACAGCCATATCAGCCGGATCGATCTGATTGGTAAGGACGCGATCGTCCTGCGCGATGGCAAACAGGTCACCGAGTATAAGGAAGGCCTGCTTCCCTGGGCCCTGCAGCGCCCCTGCGCCCTCGTCTTTGACGAATACGATGCGGGCCGTCCTGATGTGATGTTCGTTATCCAGCGCGTATTGGAAGTTGAGGGCAAGCTGACCCTGCTTGATCAAAACAGCGTAATCCGCCCACACAACGCATTCCGCGTCTTTGCCACCACCAATACGGTTGGCCTTGGCGATACGACCGGCCTCTATCACGGTACCCAACAGATCAACCAGGGCCAGATGGACCGCTGGAACATCGTTGCCTCGCTCAACTACCTGCCGCCGGAGGTTGAGGCCGGGATCGTGCTGGCTAAATGCGCCAGCTACGACACCGCTGAGGGCCGAGATAAGATTGATGCCATGGTTCGCCTGGCTGGCCTTACCCGTGATGCGTTCATGATGGGCGACCTATCCACGGTTATGTCACCACGAACCGTCATCACCTGGGCTGAGAATGCTGAGATTTTCGGCGGCGACCTTGCCTTTGCCTTCCGGGTTAGCTTCCTCAACAAATGTGATGAGTTGGAGCGGGCGACCGTGGCCGAGTTCTATCAACGCTGCTTTGGCACTGAGCTGCCAGAGACCGGCGTGGTAACTGCCACCGCATAAGGGCTGTACCCCCTGACATGTCGGATCAGGACGACCAACCAGTAGAGAACTTCAAGCGGGCCACAACCGCGGCAACGCGTGCGATGTCGCGTGACCCCGAGCTGGAGATCTCGTTTACCGCTGATGCGCCGAGCCTGCGCGGCAAGCGGGCACGCCTGTCACTGCCCAGCCGGGAGCTATCGGCCAGCGATGCCGCTCTAGTCCGTGGGTCCGCTGATTCTGCAGCCCTACGCCGTCGCCACCATAATCAAACCATCCACGCCAGCGGCATGCCGAGCGGTGAGACCGCCCGCGCCGTCTTTGAGGCGATGGAGCAAGCCCGGTGCGAAAGCCTCGGCGCCCAGACGATGGTCGGCACCCGGGCGAACCTAACCGCCGCCATGATCGAACGCTGCCGCAAGGCGGGGTATGATCGCTGCCAGAGCCGGGACGATATTCCGCTGGCTGAAGCCCTGCACCAGATGGCGCGTGAGGCCTTTTCCGGTGACAAACCACCGCCAGGCATTGCCGAGGCTGTGAACCTATGGCGCCCCTTTGTTGAGAGCCGCGCCGGTAGCCAGCTTAATGATCTGAAGAACCTGCTGGATGATCAGGAAGAGTATGGCCGCGCCGTCCGCCAATTACTGGTCCGGCTAGAAACCGACTTTGCCGATGATCAGGACGCTGATGACAGCGATGATGGTGAGGGCGATCAGCCCGATGACGAGCAGGAACAAGCCGACAACCAAAGCCGCGGTGACAGCGAAAGCGACGACAGCACGGCGATGGACTCTGAGCAGACCGGCGAAGAGACCCAAGAGCTGGAAATGGGCGAGGCCCAGGACCAGGATGATCAACAGGACATGGAAGACGGCATGGGGGTGGAAGAACCCGGCCAGCCACGCCGTCGCCCGGACCAAGATTTTGAAGATGCAAAGGCCGCCAACCAGTACCGCGCCTTCACCACCGAGTTTGATGAGGTGGTCAGCGCCCAGGATTTGTGTGATGCCGATGAGCTAGCCCGGCTGCGCCTCCTACTCGATCAGCAGTTGAGCCATCTTCAAGGGGTCATCGCACGCCTGGCCAATCGCCTGCAGCGGCGCCTGCTAGCCAAGCAAACACGGTCTTGGGATTTCGATCTTGAGGAAGGCATCCTCGATGCCGCCCGCCTATCGCGCATTGTCGTGAACCCACAGATGCCCCTCTCCTATAAACAGGAGAAGGAAACCGAGTTTCGCGACACAGTGGTTAGCCTACTGATCGACAACTCTGGTTCAATGCGTGGGCGCCCGATTTCCATCGCGGCGGTCAGCGCCGATATCCTGGCCCGGACGCTGGAGCGTTGCGGGGTTAAGGTTGAGATCCTCGGCTTCACGACCCGTGCCTGGAAGGGCGGCATGTCGCGAGAGAAATGGATCGCTGCCGGCAAGCCAGAACGGCCGGGCCGTCTCAACGATCTCCGCCATATCGTTTACAAGGCCGCGGATGAACCATGGCGCCGGGCAAGGCGCAATCTGGGCCTGATGCTACGCGAAGGCATCTTGAAGGAGAATATCGATGGTGAGGCCCTGCTTTGGGCCAGTCAGCGTTTGATGACCCGCCCGGAACAACGCCGCATCTTGATGGTGATTTCGGACGGTGCACCGGTTGATGACAGCACCCTATCGGTAAACCCCGGCGGCTATCTTGAGCGGCATCTGCGCGAAGTCATCGATATGCTTGAGCGCCGCAGCTCAATCGAGCTTGCCGCCATCGGCATCGGCCATGATGTCACCCGGTACTACCGCCGGGCGGTCACCATTGTCGATGCGGAACAGCTGGGCGGCACCATGATGAATAGCCTCGCCGAGCTATTCGACGACGACACCGGACGGTTCCGCAAAGCCGGTTAAACGATCAGTTGTTCGGGCAGGCGTCTTCGATACGCTGATACTCTTGCGGCGTATCGACAGCTAGCTGGCGCTTGTTCCGTTCAGCGGCGAATACCTGAACGGCGCGTTCAATCACCGCCTTCAATTCACGATCAATCTCAGCCTTCGCCAGCTGGATATCCGCAGGCTTCTGCACTGGACGTTCGGAGAGCCACTTCGTGACCTCCCCCTCGGTATAGGCGCGCATCCAATCCATCATCTCCCGATCGACACGGGCATGCTTCTCTTCATGCCGCCGGACCTCAACCGCAACGCAGCGAGCCCAAGCCAACTCCTTAGCCAGATAGATCGTTGGCCGATGATAGGTCAGCTGGACGCCAAGTTCTGCGACGGCCAAGCAGTTTGATGACAGCCAACCGCCCTGCTCCTCATGGAAGACGAGCCGATGGCGATGCATGATTTCAGATTCATAGAGGCCACGCGCACTGTGCGCATTGCTTAGCCAGGTCTGGCGCTGCACAAGGGCCGATAGTTCAGCTTGGCTACGGGTGTAATCGTAACGGACATTCCAAGGGATGATCTCAACATTGACCATCGCTGCTGGAACCGGCGATCCACACGCTTGCGCCTGTGTCGGTCGCCCATCATGGCCCAAGAGGCCAAGCGATGTACCCACCGTCAACGCTAGCAGGCCAAAAATGCCAACCAACCCGGCCTTTACCCGATTGCCCAAAACCATCTGCCCTTTGAATTTCCCAAAATTCTGGCCCAAAGCACCTAACTGAGCTTCCGTTTTATCATTTCTAGCGCCATGTGTCGGCGCCCAATAACCAAGGCGTGACAGGGGCACACGATTTCCCTTGAACCAACGCCGCAATCTGTTAAATGAGAATTGTTCTTATTTGCAGATAGCGCCATTCAGATTTGGTGCCTGCCCCTACTCCCCTTCCAACCAAGATGGAACATCCCATGATCAAAGGTTTGATGACCCGCCCTGCAAGCTTGCTGGCCGGTCTAGCGCTGACCGTGTTCGCCATCCCGGCTAGTGCCGCCGAGGTGAATGTGTATTCCGGTCGTCACTATGACACCGACCGCCAGGTCTATGACGCCTTCACCGAGAAGACCGGCATTAAGGTTAATATTATCGAGGGTAAGTCCGATGCCCTGCTTGAGCGGATCGTCTCTGAAGGTGCACAAAGCCCAGCAGACATCCTAATCACCGTTGATGCTGGTCGCCTGTGGCGCGCTGATAATGCTGGCCTGTTCCAGGCGGCAAACTCAGCTATCCTGGACCAGAACGTGCCAGCCTCCCTCCGCCACCCTGAGGGGCTTTGGTATGGTCTGTCCAAGCGGGTTCGCGGCATCATCTACAACCGTGAAGCCACCGCTGGCACTGAACTACCAAAAACTTATGAAGAGATGGCCACGCCAAAATATGAGGGCGAGGTTTGCATTCGCTCTTCAAACAACATCTACAACCAGTCGCTGATCGGCTCGATCATTGCAGCTGATGGTGAGGCCGCCGCTCTCTCATGGGCTCAAGGCATCAAAAACAATCTGGCACGCCCACCACAAGGCGGCGACACCGACCAGATCCGTTCCGTGGCCGCTGGTGAGTGCGATTACGCGATCGCCAACCACTACTACTACATGCGCCTTGCTACCTCTGACGACGCGGCCAACCGTGACGTTGCAGCAAAAGTTGGCTTCATTGCCCCGAACCAAGATGGTCGCGGCGCCCATGCCAATATCAGCGGCGCTGGCATCCTTGCCAACGCACCAAATGCGGATGAGGCCCGTCGCCTGCTCGAGTACCTAAGCTCACCAGCAGCGCAGGCAATCTTCGCCCGCTCCAATAACGAGTATCCAACCAATCCAAATGTCGCCCCGATTGAGGCGCTGGAACTGGTCGGTACCTTTAAGGAAGACACGGTGAATGCCCGGACCTTCGGCAAGAACAACCCAGCCGCGCTGAAGATCGCGGATCAGGTTGGCTGGCCATAATCCAGCATTACAGAACTGATTGAAGAGCAGCCCCGGTCAAACGGGGCTGTTTTTCGTTGCGGGCTCGGCCGCCTTCTGACCACTGCCAAACATGACATAGCCCAGGATCATGACCGGGATCAGTCCGATCAGTGCAATCACCAATGACGGTAAGGCGGCGGCCACCAACCGTTCATCACTGGCATAGCGGTAGGCCAAAAGCGCTAGTGTTTCGATCTGGAATGGCCGGAGTACCAGGGTCGCTGGCAGCTCTTTCACCACCTCAACAATCACAAAAACCAAGGCTGCCAGCAGGCTCGGCCTTAGGATCGGCAGTTCTACACGCAACATACGGCGCCAGCCGGTAACCCCAAGGCTTTGGGATGCTTGCAGCATGCTAGGCGGTAGGCGGCCAAGCCCCGGCTCAATCCCCTTCACCGCAACGGTTAGGAAGCGCACACAGTACGCGTAGATGAGGGTGAAGATGGTCCCACTAAAGACAAGCCCAACGCTGACACCGAACCAGTTTTCAGCAATGGCGTTTAGCAGACGGTCTATGGCCCCAAAAGGCGCCAACATGCCAACCGCCAAGACCAGGCCCGGCACGGCGTAACCCAAGGTTGCCAACCGAACGCCAGCACGCGGCAGGAGCCCCAGCTGATCACCGCCAGAACCACGAAGCCCGACCGAGCGGGCCAGATACAGCGCGATCGTCACCGTCACAAGGCCAGCCAGCACACCCAACAGCAAGGTGTCCGAGATGGCGGACAACATTAGGGGCAGAGCCTGCAAACCTTCAGGCCGAATGGCCAGGGCAATCAGGGTGAGGACAGGACCAATAAAGCCAATCAACACCGGCACTGCGCAGGCCGTGAAGGCGAACAGCGCGCGCCAGCCTTTAAGGTGAAACAGCGTTGGCATCCCACTAACAGATTGGCTGTTTGAGCCGGAACTATGACCACGGCCACGCAACGCCGCCTCAATCATCAAGACCAGGCCAATCGCCAACAGCAGTAGCGCCGCAAGCTTGGCGGCCGGCAGTGGCGCCCCCATGGCAAACCAGGTGCGGTAAATGCCCGTGGTAAAGGTCGGAATACTGAAATGCTGAACGGCACCAAAATCGGCCAGGGTCTCCATGATAACCAGGGCCAACCCACCAATGATCGCCGGACGGGCAAGCGGCAGTGCCGCAAACCAGAACGCCCCCCACGGGCCACGCCCGAGGCTGCGAGCAATCGCCATAATGCGGTCGCCCTGTGCGGCAAACGCTACCAGAGTGAAGATATAGACATAGGGAAAGAAGACGGCGGTCATCACCAAAATGGCGCCGCCCATGCTGCGGATTTCCGGGAACCAATAATCACCGTGCCGCCAGCCGAACACATCCCTCAACGTGGTTTGGATCGGCCCGGCAAACTGGAAAAGGTCAGTATAGGCATAGGCCACCACATAAGCCGGCAAGGCGGCTGGCGCTAACAGCAGCCACCGCATCCAGCGTCGCCCAGGGAAGGCACAACTTGCAACCAGCCAGGCACATCCGACACCGACAATGAGCGAACCAACCGTCGTGCCAAGAACCAGCAGCAGGCTGTTGCTGACATAAAGGCCCAGCACGGTGTCCGTGAGGTGGGACCAGATATCATCTGCCGGGATGGTCAGGCGGGACAACACAACCGCAATTGGTACCCCCATCACCAAGGCAACCAACCACACGCCAAACTGGCCCAAACTTATTGGGCCGGTTGAGCGGTTTACTGGTGCAGGTGTCGCTTGATTTGGCATATCCAATGCCATGGGTGGCACTCACATCCGGGTGGAAGGCGCGCCAAGATAGCCATTCATCGCCCCATCGGAAAGTGCGGCAAAATCGAAGCAAGGCATTTCCACTCAATGCTAGTGCTTCAGAATCAAAAACGCGCCGACCTTAAGACCGGCGCGCGATTTGGTGATGGAAGACCAACACCAAGATTGCTTAGCGATTTATCGACCTGGGCCGCGGGACGGCGCTGGTGCAGCCTGTTTTTGTTTTAGCTCTGCCTGGCGGCGCTTTTGCAGGCGCTCTAGCAGTTCAGCCCGGTTGATGTTCTGGTCGCAAAGCTGGTTCACTTTATTGGGAATTATGTCAGCCAACCTCATGGTTCTGTCGTTTCTCTTCTGTTGGGTACCGATTTAGTGGCCAACGACATTCTAGGCAGATGCCTTGGGGGCGTCGGTTGGGCGCGATCGGTGATTAATGCGTTTATCGCACCTCTATTTATATACATTTAGTTGACAATACAAAGAGCATCAGCGCCACTCTTCACGATATTGTAACAATTAATGCTGCAATCCAGCCTTGATATGACCGCCCCGGCATTGACCATCAAAGGCGGCGGCTTTATCAGGCAGGGCAAGGCTTAGCGGCCATTTCTCTTTCCCTTAGACCCCGCACCAAATAATGAGCAAACGCGCCATCTATCGCCCGCGCCCGATCAGCGGCTTCCCCGAATGGCTGCCTGAGCAGCGCCTCGTCGAGCAACGCTGGATGGATCACATCCGCCGGGTGTTCGAAAGCTACGGATTTGCCTCCATCGAAACCCCATCGGTGGAAGAGCTTGATGTGCTGGTGGCGAAGGGTGAGGTCGATAAAGAGATCTACACAATCCAACGCCTGCACGCGGAAGAGGCGGATAAGTCAGAGGCAAGACTGGCGCTGCACTTTGATGTGACGGTGCCCTTTGCCCGCTATGTGGCCCAGCACTTCAACGCGCTCGACTTCCCGTTCAAGCGTTATCAGATGCAGAAGGTCTGGCGCGGTGAGCGACCTCAAGATGGTCGGTTCCGTGAATTCTACCAATGCGATATCGACGTGATTAACGTCGATCACTTGCCACTGCACTTCGATGCTGAAATCCCTGCGGTGGCCCTGGAATGTGTTAGCGGCCTGGGCATCGGCCCCGTTCGCATGCACGTCTCAAACCGTAAAATTCTGGACGGCTATCTTAGCGGCCTTGGTATTGAAGATCGCGTGCCGGTTATCCGCACCCTGGACAGGTTCGATAAGATCGGTGCTGAGGGCGTGGTGAAGGCGCTGGTTAGTGAAGTTGGCCTCGACCAAGCCACGGCTGAGAAGAGCCTAGCCCTCGCCGAGATCCAAACACCTGACAGCAGCTTTGCCGACCGGGTTCTGGCCCTGGGTGTCGAGCATGAGATGCTTAGCGAAGGCGTTGAGGAGCTGCGCTTCGTTATGGATCATCTGGCCAATGAAGTGCCTAATGCTGACGTGCTTGCGGACCTCTCAATCGCGCGTGGCTTCGATTACTACACCGGCACAGTTTACGAGGGCCGGTTCATCGACAAGCCAGGCTTTGGCAGCATCATCGCCGGTGGTCGCTATGACGATTTGGCTGGCAGCTACATCAACCGGAAGCTGCCTGGTGTTGGCATCTCAATCGGCCTCACCCGCATCTTTGGCAAAATGGTTGCCGATGGCCTGCTGGAAACCGGCGCCAAATGCCCGACACAGGTTTTGGTTGTCCTGCCGTCGGAAGAACGACGCGGGAATGCCGCAGCGATTGCCAAGCAACTCCGTGATCGCGGCCTAAGGGTTGAGATGTTCCACAGCCCAAGCAAGATTGCCCGGCAATTGGCTTATGCCTCAAAGAAGGGCATAGGTTACGTGTGGTTCCCACCGTTTGATGATAACCAGCCCCATGAAGTTAAAGACATGGCCTCTGGTGATCAGGGTGCCGCCGATCCGGCGGTTTGGACACCAGCAGGGCAGTAGTTGGCTTTAAGGGGTTTCGGACATGCAATCGGTAGAGGCAATTCACGCAGCGGTTGAAGAGGCCGTGGCCGTGCTGGAGACGAAGAAGCCAGCCGATTGGACCCCACGCGCCGTTTTGGTACTTGGCTCCGGCTTAAGCCACATCGCCAGCGCGATGCAAAACTCGGTGACGGTGCCATATAGCGATATTCCCAACTTCATCCGCGCCAATGTTGAGGGGCATGAAGGCAACCTTCATATGGGTTGGCTTGGCGGTGCGCAGGTTGCGTGCCTACAGGGACGCCAGCACCTCTATGAGGGGCCAGCGGAATCTATGGAGGCCCTCTCCATCACCATCCGGGCATTGCAGAAGCTGGGCGCCGACATTCTGTTCCTGACCGCAGCGGCCGGCAGCCTGAACCGATCCATGACCCCGGGCAGCCTGATGATGGTCGCGGACCATATCAACCTGATGGGCACCAACCCATTGCTCGGCCCGAATGATGATCGGGTTGGCCCGCGCTTCCCCAACATGCACAACGCCTACGACATGGATTTGCGCAGTTGGCTGATCGATATCGCGCTTGGCGATAACATCTTCCTACATGAGGGGATCTATGCCGGTGTGCTTGGCCCCAATTTCGAGACCCCTGCCGAAATCCGGATGATGCAGACCATCGGGGCCGATGCAGTCGGTATGTCGGTCGTGCCCGAATGTCTGATCGCCCGGCATTGCGACATGCGCGTTGCGGCCTGTGCTGCGATTACCAACTTCGCTGAAGGTGTTGGCCCAGGATCACCAACCCACGAAGAGACGCTGGCCACCGCTGATATCTGCAGTGAAAGCCTGACCCGCCTGCTCTTCGGCTTTTTCGAGACGCTGGCTTAACACCAATCAGCCCGCGCTCTTTCCAATCCCGCTATCTGTTTGAGAGGTTTGAATGACCAGCTCTAATGCTGGACCATCATTGCCACCACACCTGCTGAGCATCCTTTGTGGACTTGGTGGCTACGGCCTGTTTTCGGTGATGGATACCTTCTCAAAGCTGCTTGATGGCGCCGTGGCCATCGAACAACTGATTGTCTTCAACGCTGTGGCGACCATTCTAACCGCATCGGTATGGTGTCGGCTGAAATATGGACGGTTCATCGTATGGCCAGACCGTTACAAACTTGTCCTTGGCCATGGCCTGGTGGCGGCGATCGGGGTCCAGTGCGCCTTCTACGGTTATCGCTATATGCCGAGTATCGCCGATGCCTACTCGATCAGCTTTTCTGGACCGCTTTTGGGTGTCGTTCTGGCCTCATTGATCCTAGGTGAGAGATTAAGCTGGCATCGATGGCTGGCCGTTGCCCTGGGTTTCTGCGGCGTCCTAATTGCCCTGCAGCCAGACATCCAATCCCTGAACCCAGTGGTACTGTTTCCAATTGGGGCGGCCTTTAGCTTTGCCAGTGGCACACTAATCTTGCGGGCATTGGATGGGGCTGATCCACCCGAAAAAGTGATGTTACTAACAAATATTGTTGTTCTTCTGATTCTGTTGCCGCTGGCCATCTTCAACCCAGTTGGGAGCCAGATTGTTGGCGCAGATGCGGCAACCGATATCAGTTGGATATCGGACCCTCGAACAATTGCCACCGTTCTGGGATGTGCAATCTCAGCGGTTGTCGCACAGCTCTTGATCATCATGGCCTTTGCAAGGGGCGATGCGTCGATCGTCGCCCCAATGAACTTCACTCAGATCATTTGGGCGGTCATCTTTGGCCTGCTTATCTTTAACACCGCGCCGAGAAGCACAACTGTGATCGGGGTGTGCCTAGTCTTCCTCTGCACGCTCTACATCATCAGGGATGCTGGTCGCGTGGCCGCTAGCAGTGCTATGACGGCAGCTGAATTCAATGATCAGCTGACCAGCTCTGATAACCGCCCTCCCGCTTAAGGCCTGTTTTATGTCTTCCAGCATTATCCATCGACCCGTACTCGGTGTCGTACTGATGGTGGCTGGTATCAGCATCCTGGCGTCCATGGATGTGCTGATTAAGATCATCAGCCAATCCTATTCGATCCCGCAGGTGATCTTTTTCCGGTCCCTGCTGTCGCTGCCGGTCTTGCTGCTGTGCTTGCGGTTTGAGGGCGGCTGGAAGGCGCTCAAGACTGAGCGGCCATTCCTTCACGTGTCCCGTGGCTTCGTGATGGCGCTGACCACGGCCTGCTTTGTCTTCAGCTTCCAGCAGCTGCCGCTCTCGGATGTTTATTCGATCATCTTCTCAAGCCCACTGATTGTAACGCTGCTGGCCATCCCGCTATTGGGGGAACGTGTGGGCATGCATCGGATGGCAGCCGTGGCGGTTGGCTTTATCGGTGTGATTATCGCGATGCAACCTGGCTTCGCGCAGAACAACCCCGCCACCTATGTCGCCCTGTTCGGTGCCTTCTCTTATGCGATGGTGCAAATCTTCATCCGCCAGATGAGCGAGACGGAGAGTACGGCGGCCATCACCATCTATGGCACGATCATGATCATGACCTGTGCCGGGGCCGTACTGCCATGGTTCTGGACAACGCCAACCCTTGCAGATTTTGCGATCCTGGCAGTGATTGGTGCGATGGGTGGTGCGGGGCAATACTGCCTTACCAGCGCATTCCGCTATGCCGATGCGAGCCTGCTATCGCCTTACAACTATCTCAGCCTGATCTGGGGTGCGTTCTACGGCTTTGCCGTGTTTGGCGATATCCCTGGCCTGGCGACGATTATCGGCTCGGTGATCATTGTCGCCTCGGGCCTCTACATCATTCATCGGGAAGCCGGGCGTAGTAAGCTGAACCCAGAGGTCGCCCCCGGCAGTGACCAGCCGCCGCAACGGCCATTAGGCTAATCCAGCCTTAAGGCCCTTAGGCAACGGTGGCGGTCGCCTCGCCACGCTGCCAGTTGCAGGGGCATTTCTCATCCGTCTGAAGCGCATCAAGCGTGCGCAGAACCTCTTGCGGGTTACGCCCGACCAGCAGGTCATAGACTGAGACATGGCGAATACGATTATCGGGATCGAGGATATAGGTCGCGCGCAGGCAAACCCCTTCATCAGGGTGCAAGATGCCCAGTGCTTCCGACAGCTCCCGCTTGATATCTGAGATCATGGGATAGGGCATATCCCGCAGCGCCAGCTCATGCTCCCGCCAGGCGCGGTGCACGGCATCGCTGTCGGTCGATGCGCCATAGAGCACGGCGCCCCGCTCTTCAAATGCCGCGTTTAGATCACCAAAGCCGATCAACTCGGTGGGGCAGACCGTGCTGAAATCCTTTGGCCAGAAGAAGATGACCTTCCACTTGCCCGGATGGGACCGCTCCGTCAGCTCAATCACCGCATTGTCTGGATCGCGTGAGACCACGGCCTTAAGGGCGAAGGCTGGAAACTGATCACCAACGGTTAGCATGACTGCCTCACTGAGCTTGCCCCGCACCGCTACTCAGCGGCACCGGCCTTATCTTCTAGATCTTTGGAGGCCTGGCGCCATTCATCGGCACGGCCAATTGAACGCAGGCCGATACCACGGATAACGGCAAAGGCCAATTCCGGGTCGTTGCGGACAAAGTTGATGAACACCATCGGATCAATGCGCAGGGCCGAGACTTTGGTTGCCGCCCGGATCAGGGCAACACGCGAGATACTGGACAATACCTCAAGCTCACCGATCACCCCCTCTGGTCCCAGCGTGGCCACCACCATCTCTTCACCCCGCACACCGCGGATCATATCGACCATGCCATCAATGACGACATAGACGCCGTCTGGCTGGTCACCCGGTTGGTAGAAGGCTTCACCAGCCTCGAACTGCAAACGCTCAGCTGTGAAAGCCAAGAGCTTAAGCTGCTGTGGCTGTAGATGGGCAAAGATTGGCACCTGCGCCAGCAAGCGCACCTCGGCACTTTGATCATCGGCGAGGGCAAGATCAGCGGTCTCAGTCTGGTTGCCATAAGCTGTAGGCTTCGTCATATCGGCGGCCACATCGGACTGGGCATCAATCGTCTCGATCAAGCGACCATCGCGGATTTCAAAGCGGCGATCGACGTCGCTATCATCAACGATATCCTGGTCCAGCCAGATGATGGTGGTATCGGGCAGCAGGTTACGAATGCGCTGGCGCACCACATCCCGTTGATCAATTGCCATGGCCTGAAGCGGGGCATTCGCGATTAGAATCTTTGGCCGCTTAACCAGGGCACGGCCTAAGGCCATGCGCTGCCTGCCCAGGGTTGGCACCTTACTGCCGCCAACGCCCGCATCCAGGTCACGGATCAGCAGGATCACGCTCTCCTTAATGCCAAAATCTTCCAACACCTCATCAATGAGGGCCTCAACCTTCTCCTTTGCACCGGCGAGGCTGAACGCCACCTTACCAAAGAGGAGGTTGCCGCGGATGCTCAGCGCCGGGTTGTAGTCATGCGGGTCGAACATCGCGACGGCGTCACGCAACTCAACCGGCAAGTTGTCGTGGAAGTAGTGCCGCAACTCGACCAACCGGTTCTGCAGCTCTTCATCGATCAGACCCAAGCGATGTCGCTCAACCCGCAGCTCGAAGGTCAGGCTGGCCAGTAGGTTCCGTTCGTCCAAGCTAAGGGAAGAACGCCCCTTGGACTGAACCTGTCGCAGGATCTTTGGCAGGCGATCCAGCACCTCTTCATCAACAAAGCTGTACTGTTCATAGAACTCATGACCCGGTGGCAGGTCCTCAAACATCTCCACCAGCATCTCAGCTAGCTTCAGCCCAATCTCTTGGATCGGCTCAACGAGGTCGAAGCGTTTAAACACTGAATGGCAGTAATCATTCTGCGCGAGCTGTGAGGTCGCCAATCGATCATCCATCGGCGTGCCGAACAGGATATTCTCAGCCACCGAGGCATAGGTGTTGTAGCGCTGGTAATCGAAGGGGCTGACAAAGTGCTCTTGATCGCGGGTGGTCAGCCGTTGGCGAATATATTGGCGCGCCCCCAAAATCTGCGCCGCCATCCCGGCATATTCATTGGGATCAATGACCGTATCGAGGCCGAGCTTGAACAGGGTCTCTGTTGCCCCGGTCACCTCGATAACCTGCAACCACCAATTCAAGGCATCCTGTTGATCAAGGGCGCCGATATTCTCGTAATTTACCCAATCAGCCGTGTAGGGATCGATGGAATTACCGGAAGCCTCAGCCTCCTTCATCCATAGTTTGCCCGCCTCTTTATCGTCCTTAACCTGGGCGCTGCTTAGGGTTGGTTTCCCGCCATCACCAGCAAGGTCGGGCGTCGTCTTCATGCCGAAGAAGACATTGTCGAAGATTGTATCGTTGAAGATGTAGCTGTCGGGCCCGACATAGCCGAAATTCGGCCCCAGAATGGTCTCGGGTATCGTCGCGATGTCCTGATCGCCAAGCAGGATCCGACCACCAGTAGGCGGGGTGATCCTGGTCAGCATCTCAACGAACCGCTCCCGCGCCGTTGTATCCGTGCCGGTGATGGCAATCGTTGCCCCCTCTTCCACCGTTAGGGAGAGGTTGCTGAACACCGGCACACCGTCAGCGGAGGCAAGCGAAACGTTGTTGAGAGAGATGACGCCGTCTAGGGCGAATGGCTCCGTCCCTGGGCAGTACTGCAGCTGCTTCTCCAGCAGCTCATCCGGCACGAACTGCTCATGCAGTTGGTCGTACTTGATATTGCTGTCCGCCATCCGTTGGTAGTAGTTCAGCAGCTCCTTCCACGGGGCAGCGAGGTCCTTGTAAGCGGCAACGGCGGCGACCAGCGCACCGATCGTCAGGTCACCCTGAATCACCTGATAGCCACCAATCGCATAGAAGGAGAGCGGCGTCATCTGGCCCAAGAAGTTGTTCAGCCCCTTCATGAAGAACTTCTTGTGATAGATCGACATGCGGATGCCGAAGATTTCGCCCAGCCGCTGGGAGAAACCTGAGAGCGTGTAACGCGCGGTGCCATTAATCCGGATATCCCGGATGCCAGACACACTCTCACCAATTTCTTCCGATAGGCGACGTACCTTGAGCACCCGCTGCTTACCCAGCTGGTTCACCTGTCGTTGCAGGCGTGGGATCACCGCCGCCTGGATCGGGATCATTGCCGTGGCGGCCAGACCCAAGACTGGGTCCTGCACAAACATAAAAATCAGGATGGTCAGCATCGTGCCGCCCTGGAAGGCCGGCAGGGCAATGGCATCACCGATATAGCCGGCCAGCGGCTCCGTCTCCGATGCCACCATCGAGACGATCTCACCCTGGCTGGTGCGCTGGAATTGCGGCATCGGGAAGCGCAGGACCCGGTCCATCATTTGGAACCGCAAGCGGCGCAGCATCCGCTCGCCCAAGACGCCCTTGTACACATTGACCCGCATCTTCAGAAAACCGGAGATCAGGATCAGGACGAACAAAGCCGCACAAAGCAGCATGAGGTATGAAACTGGGCTAACGCTCAAGAAGCCCAAATCATGTGGCCCCGCCTCGCCGCTCAACGCATCATTGATGATAATCTTGGGCAGCTCCAAGGTCATGTATAGGAACGGAAATGATGCCAGCGTCAGCAAGAGCACCATGATCTGTTCGCGCTTAGAATGGCGCCAGATGAAGCGAAATAGTGTGGGTTCCATAAGGCCAGATGTATCCCAAAGGCGGCGCTAAGCCATCAAGCACTCACAACGACGTGTCGCGTCGTGACAAATCGAATGCCCAATAAATAGCCGCCAATGCTTGGTTGCATCGCAAGACAGTAGATGGCGCCGCTAAACCAAAACAGCAAGCCCAGAACAGCAAATGCTTATAAACAGGCTATTGAATAACAAGGAATAATGGGCCGCGATCGATGCCTTGGGGCGGCCGTTAACGGCCCCCTGGGCCTGGTCGCGCAGTCTGATCTTTAGCCGCGGCTTTCTCGCGGCGGCTCTCATGACGATCCAGGGCATCTAAGCTCAAGAACATGCCAACCATGTTGGTGTTACCGTGCGCTAGCGCCTCTTTGAAAGGTCCGTATTTGCGATAGCCACGGGTATAAATGTTCGGATCAACAACACTCTGGTCAGCGATGAAGGCAACTTTACCGCCATCATCAGCGACCCGCATGCCCTCTTCAACGTCGGCCACCACTTGACCCAGGGCGTTCCATAGGTTGACACCCTCTTGCGTGCGCATCTGCGGCGCTACTGCTTCCAACGCTTCAGTGGCGCGGCCAGTGGCAAGCCCTGTCGGTGAGAAGGCTGGAACCACATCCTGGAGATCCCCGAGATCTTTAGCAAAGCGGCTTTCGGGCAGTTTGTCATCGCGGATTTGCTGCCAGTCGATCTGCCAGCTCATCTGGGAAACCAGAGGCTCTTTTGTATCAATCAGCTTAGCGGCGGCATCCTGAAGGGCATCGCGTTCAGCCATTGAGAACGCCTGATCGGTCGGGGCGATATCAACCAGCGTGCGAACAACAGCACGACGCTCCAGATACCGGGACACGGCTGATTGGTTCATACCATCGGGGGTGAACCAGGCAGCAAGGTTCTTAGCGAGGCGTGCCTCGCTTTCACCAGTGATGCCGCTATCCATGGAATCACTTTGGCGGGGCTGGTCTTGAAACTCGTACCAGCTAGCCGGGCCAGGGCCACCGCGCCAGGGCTCCTGAAGTGCCGTTTCGAGCGGCGCAGTTCGGTCCGGATGCTCTGTCGCAAACCGGTCGAGAAGTTCGATTTCTTTCGGGGTTACACGGCCAGTTTGTTCAGCCATTTCCCCAAGTTTTGTGCGAGCCATCAACGATACAACCATGCTGCCCACCATTCTTCTTTTTATCAGACAGCGGGCATGCCCCTAGCCGTCAACCGAATGTATATGTTTGTGATATGCGATGCGCGAGAAAGCCCTTAGCCCATTTTCGCATAGCTGGCATTAGCAAAGCCAATTGACGTCTTTCTTTGACTTTAGATAACGCTCTGATTACACGGCCTCGCAACCTGACGACAAAAGATCAGGAGCAAAAGAGAAAAGTAACCGGAGGACTAACCAATGACCGCACCAACACTTGGCGCACAACTCGCCACCAAACTGATCGCCCAAGGTCACGCAACCGCAGACGATCAGCCACTGATTGAGCGCTTCGCCGAGGCGGAGCCAAGGCAGGCACAGCGCATGGCGGACATTGCCGGACAGCCTTCCCGAGGCCCAAAGTTCGAGCTTGTCCTGCAAAACTTGGCGGCTGAACCATTATTGGGCGCTCACAACAACGGCAATCCAACCTTGGGCGAAGAGCTGAGCCAGGCAAACTCAATGGCGACCCTGTTTACGCCTGTTGGCTCTGGCTTGACCAATGCTGAGCAGTTCTTGCAGGCAGACTCACTCGTGAAATCACTGGTTGATCTACCGCTCGTCTCCTCAACCTTCTCAAAAGCTGAGCGCGCACGCCTTACGGACATCGCAGGCGATATGATCTTCAAGGGTGCAGAAGACGAGGTGGTCGAGGCCTGGGAAGGCAATCGCAACGGCACAACCGATCAGGCTGCCTTTGCCCGCGACCTGGTCACCCTGCGTGAAGCAGCTCGCGTTATGACCCCAGATAATGTGGCGACCGGTGCTGCTGCCGATGGGCTTGCCATGGCGGCACCTCAGGTTGATTCACAAGGTGGCCAACGCCTACTGACGACGCTCAAACTTGTCGTTGATCGAACCTATGATGGGCAGGTCGCTCTCGATGACTACGCCCGCGACCACGCCAAGCACGGCCCGTGGAAGCAGGTGATCGGTCACATGCCAGAGCATACCGGCACCTTCCTCGCCATGGACGCTCAAGATCGCTTACTGGCCAAGCGTGCGGCGGTAGTTGCGGCAGATCAGGCGCAAAAAGGCACCTACGGCTTCGGCAAGCGCGATTAATCTCGCCAGGTGCGTTCGAACCATCACGGGAGCTATGCGGGCTAATTTGGCCGGATACGCTTGTGACTTTGCTGCGCCGCAGTATATAAGCCTCACAACTTCCGCTTAAAACCGATTTGCCCGCGAGCTGCCCCATGGATTTGCGCAACATCGCCATCATCGCCCATGTCGATCATGGTAAGACCACCCTCGTCGATCAGCTGCTGAAACAGTCCGGTGCCTTCCGTGACAATCAGCAGGTGGCCGAACGCGCCCTCGACAGCAATGATCTGGAGCGTGAGCGTGGCATCACGATCCTGGCCAAGGCGACCTCCGTCGAATGGCAAGATACCCGCATCAACATCGTCGACACCCCCGGCCATGCCGATTTCGGTGGCGAGGTTGAGCGTATCCTCTCCATGGTGGATGGTGCCATCCTGCTAGTCGATGCCGCTGAGGGGCCCCTCCCCCAGACCAAATTCGTGGTTGGCAAGGCACTGGCCCGTGGCCTGAAGCCCATCGTGGTGATCAACAAGGTCGACCGCGGTGATGCCCGCCCAGATGAGGTGTTGGATGAGGTCTTCGATCTGTTCTCCGCCCTTGATGCCGATGAAGATCAGCTCGACTTCCCATACCTGTTTGCCTCCGGTCGTGATGGCTGGGCCGATGACAGCCTTGAGGGCTCCCGGGAAAACCTGGATGCGCTGTTCAAGCTGGTACTGGGCCACGTCCCTGCCCCAACCGTGGATAAAGACGCGCCGTTCACCCTGATCGGCACGATCATGAGCTATGACCTTTACCTTGGTCGCCTGATCACTGGCCGCGTTGCCAGCGGCGTTGTGAAACCGAACTTGCAAGTGAAGGTCCTCAACCGCGAGAGCGAGCTGGTTGAACAGGGCCGGATTGCAAAGGTCATGGCGTTCCGAAACCTTCAGCAGCAGCCGGTTGATGAAGCTGAGGCCGGTGACATCGTTACCATTGCGGGCCTTCCAGAGGCAGGTGTCGCCGACACCATTTGCGTGCCAGAGGTGACCGAGGCGCTGCCAGCACAGCCTATCGATCCACCAACCATGGCCATGACCTTCGCGGTTAATGACAGCCCGCTGGCTGGTACGGAGGGTGACAAAGTCACGAGCCGCGTGATCCGTGATCGCCTGATGCGTGAGGCCGAGGGCAATGTCGCTATCCGTGTCACTGAGACCGACCAGAAGGATGCTTTTGAAGTTGCCGGCCGTGGCGAGCTTCAGCTGGCGGTCCTCATTGAGACCATGCGCCGTGAAGGCTTTGAGCTCTCCATCTCCCGCCCCCGCGTCCTGTTCCGGGAAGAAGACGGGCAACGGATGGAGCCGATTGAAGAAGTCATCATCGATGTTGATGAAGAGTTCTCTGGCACCGTGGTTCAGAAGATTTCTGAGCGTAAGGGTGAGCTGCAAGAGATGCGGCCATCAGGCGGCGGCAAACAGCGCCTGATGTTCCACGCCCCATCCCGTGGCCTAATCGGTTATCTGTCTGAGTTCCTGTCAGATACGCGCGGTACCGGTGTCATGAACCGCCTGTTCCATGAGTATCAGCCCTATAAAGGCCCGATTGGCAGCCGCCACACTGGCGTTCTGGTTTCCAACGATAATGGTGAGGCTGTCGCCTACGCCCTATGGAACCTGGAAGAGCGTGGGCCGATGCTGATCGACCCGGGCGTGAAGGTCTATGAGGGCATGATCATCGGTGAACACACCCGTGGCAACGACCTCGATGTAAACGTACTCAAAGGTAAAAAACTGACCAATGTTCGCGCCTCGGGCAAGGATGATGCGGTTCAACTAACCCCACCGAAGAAGCTGAGCCTGGAAGCCGCCCTCTCCTACATCAATGATGATGAGTTGGTTGAGGTAACGCCGGAAACGATCCGCCTGCGCAAGCGCTATCTTGACCCACATGTGCGCAAACGCATGGCCAAACAGATGGCAGAGGCCGGCTAAGTACCACCGGCTTAAGACAGTTTAGAGCCCGCACCATGCAGCATGGTGCGGGCTTTTGCTTAACTGGGTACCAGTTGCCCCTTAGCGCTTTCAGGCTCGCGTGTTTAATGGGCGAAACACAGCCCAACAAACTGGTTGAGAGATTAATGTCCGACGCATCAAAGCAAGCCGCCGGCGCCACCGCAGAGCCAACGATCGGCGAACAGATCGACGCTTTTCATGGAGTCTTTAACAAGACCGAAGGCCGGGAATGGCATGACGCGTTCCACATGATTTTTGGCCGCGGCGTGACACCTGCTGATGAATTCTCAACCAGCATTGCCGAGATGGCATTCACCAACCGCCTTATCGGACTTCCCTACCGGGTTGAGGCCGCCGTCATGATGCATCAGGAGGAAGCCGCAGGCCTGTTCCAAGCCACGACGGAAGAGATCGCGCCAAAGATCGGTGCAGCGGCCCAGCGTGGCCTTGATGCCGCCGAGGAACTGAAGGCCTATTGGGGTGATCTGCCCGAGCATTTGGACGCTGAGGATATGATGAGCCGCCGCCTGCCACCAGGTTGGTCAATGGTGGTCCCACCGATCAGTGGCGATCCGGCTGATGAGACCTTTGTGAACCGCGATGCGTTGAAGCATTTCATCCGCGCCGGTCGCACACCGGGACCACGCGACTACGCCACGATCCTGCCTAAGATGACGGAAATCCCGGCTGAGACGGCTACTAAAGCCAACTTTGGCCCGAATGCATTGGATGTTGGGGATGCCCTGGCATTCTACCGCCGGGCGCAGGCCTCTCGTATTGCGCCGCCATCCGAGACAGCCACGCCGAAGGTTGCGGGCAGCCGCTAACCAACCGGGTCTTTGATCGTTAAAGCCACAGGCGTTTCCCAGTCCTCGGCAATCGCCGTGCCCGTCATCAGGTTCAGCAAATCTGGGCCCATGGCATCCATGGATTCTGAGCGACCTTCCCAGATACGCTCCAGATCCTCAGCCTCAAGCTGCCACTCAACCTCCCCAGCGAAGGGGATTAGGTCCCCCTGCTCCAGCGCAGCCTTGATGCGTGCGGATAGCTCACGAGCGCTGCAGGGCTGAAACAAAGAGCGGATGGCCATGATCGCCGATTGGCTATTGGCAGAACTAGATGGCAACGCGCATTCCTCGTTTGGCCGTCGTGCCGTCAGGCAGCTTACGAACTGGCTCACCGGCCTGAATATTGGGCTCAAGCGTAATCTCAGAGACGATGCGCCCATCGGGGAACCGCTCAACCTCTGACGCTAAGTCATCGGTGCCCAAATCATGATGAATCTTGAATACGCCGGTCTTGCCCTCGTTGACATAGGTGTCGGCGACATCACGGACAAAATCAGCAAAGGGTGTGCGCGTTAGGCCAAAGGTTCGATTTGGTACCATCAAAACCTCGCCCTCTTCATTTCGATAGGGCTTCAAAGCGATGCGGGCGATTGGGTTCACGGCATTCACATCATTCGGCTTCAAAAGGTAGGCAATAGCTGTTCCCTCTTGAAGATCAGCCGTTACGTGGCGCCCAAAGCGGTAATGGCTGGGGTTCATACAGCTATCCCATTTCCGCTTTGTGGACATGCGTGCAATGTCTTCCGGGTCACGGGAGATCATGACGATCATATCGCTGGCACGGGCCGGGTCCTTGGCATAGGCATCGCGCAACTCCATTTGCCCGACACGCTGTAAGGCGCGACCAATCTTAGTAATTGGACCCTGCGGGTTAATCACTGTACCCGCCTGATAGTCCATATCCTTGTAACCGCCAGCGATCAGGTGACGTTCAATCTCAGCGGCGATCTTGCTCTCCGGCTTTGGGAGCTGGAAGTAGACGCGGTCCTGTCCCTGAAACAGTTGATCGTCGAACGTATCTGGCCGATCTGCTGGGGCTTCGGAAACCAGTTTCGAGATTGCACGCTCATGATCATCGTTTAGCAAGCTGGTCGCCTGAACGACGGCCACCTCAAGCCACTTCTTAACCATGGGCGCTTCCTTAGCGCCAAGTTCTGAGAGCGGGCGGATATCCCCATCCATGCTGGCACGCAGTGTGTCGGCAAACTTTAGAAGCTCTGAAACATCATCAGGTGATGCTGAGGTCGCAAGCTGTTGGCGTCGGCCGATATAGGAAGCAACCGGACTAACAATTGCCGCAACGATGCAGCTGTCGAGCTTTGGCTCCTGCTTATCCAATGCATCTCGTGCCGTCTGATCCAGCCCATGCAGATATGCCGCGTGCATCTCTTGCACACGTTGCAGCGATAGTGGATCCGGTTTGGCGGTGCGGCTTACAGCCGGAGCGATTGTCACAAGCGTCTTTAGATTTCAGGCGGTTAATGTCTCATCAACGCATAATCTAGCAAAGACTATTGAAAGCGCATTCGATAGTCAAAACGCTTGCTTAAAATGGTAGACGCGCCGCTGGAACAGTCGTGCGGTATTGATGGCGTGCGGCGGACCGGAACCAAGCAGTCATCTGCGCTTTTGAAAATGGCGCGATACGGCCAGATGGTGCCGGCGGCATAGCCTCAGAGAGTAGATCGTCATCATCATGGAACGGCCGATCAATCCGACGGTCGAGGTTACGCTGTAGGCCGCTTGGGGTCTGCCAACCACTAAACTTACGGTTATCGAAGCTAGGCACCACACGACCGATCAAGTCGATCAGTGTGGCCACGACAGAATTCTCATCCTGGGCGGCGCCACGATCCGCTGCCGGATGATCTTCTACATAATCAATATTGGCGGTCGAGATCCGGTCAGCGGCAGCTGCGATCTGGCTTAACAGCGCCATCATCGCAGCCTGATCGCCAACCGGGTGCAGCGGGTGCAAGAGCCGGGGCACATCGCCAAAGAAATCACCGATAAAGGCAAACAGCTGAAGCTGGTGATCAATCTCACCACCTTGCAGGTACACATCCCCAAAGGTTCGGTCGGTGGCAACACCATGAAGCTGGATGACGATCTTACCGAATCCATCTACCACATTGATGAAGAACCGGGTTTGCCCGTTATCAAGGGTCGCCTCACCAAGCTGCACTGCCCAGCACCCAAGGCCAGGATAGGCGCAGTCACTTGCGGCACGGTTATCAATGCCAGCTGACACTGATGATGTTGGGAGTGCGGTTTCAATACTGGGGTCGGATGATTCCGATTGCGGCTTAAGGGCCGGCAGTAAGGCCATCACCTGGGCGGTAATATCGGCCTGACCTGCGCCGCTGGCTATTGACCCTTCGGCCCCAATACCGAGACCGGGATTGGTAAGTGGGCCAAAGGAGGCCTGCTGCTCAACGGAAATCTGATCCAGAATACTCACTAGCCACCCCCCAGTGCTTCTAGTGCTGACGCCAAAGCCTCGCGCCTATGATCCCAAACCCACTAAGGTGGGGCTGATATGCGCCTTGCCTTAGAGCCCCCTCTGCAGCTGTATTGCATATCAACAACACCATAATCGCCTGCAATTTAGATAAAATTCAATACAAAATTTTCAAAAATCGTGTGGATATCGAAAGAAACGATCCCCAGCCGCTTAGTTGATGCCCTAAAAGGCGCGGCAGGAACCCCACGATATGGGCCATGTTCGCGGGGTGTTTACCTCGCCTAGATTGACCAGGCCGCGAATATATCTAGCCTGTAGGGAACAGACCTCGCGCTGATCAGGATCCAGTCCACATGGCCAACCGCTCGTACTTCTTAAGCCCCACCCGCTTTGGGCATGGCCTCTTGATGGCTGGGGTCGGCCTACTGCTCGGCCTCACCCTGCAAGTTCAACAAGCCAGCGCACAGGTCTCTGAGATCCGAACGACACCGATTGGCAACCTAGCCATGGGTGGCTTTGACCCGGTGACTTATTTCGAAGCAGATGCACCAGCCAAAGGTAGTGACGAGTTCAGCTATCATTGGAAAGGTGCCCGCTGGCTGTTCACCAGCCAGATGAATCTAGAGGCGTTCCGCGCCAACCCGGAAACCTATGCCCCGGCCTATGGTGGCCATGGCGCCTGGCCAGTTACGGTTGGGCAGTATGTCTTTGGCGATCCACGGCTTTTCACCATCACCGATGGTCGCCTCTTCCTCCACTACACTGAGAACACGCGTGATCAATGGCGTGCGGATCAGGCCCGTTTAACCGAACGGGCAGACCGCAACTGGGCCACCGATCTAGAACAGATGCGATAGGCCTGGGGGTTTTATGAGTATTGGGGGAACAACGGGCACATCAGAAAGCCCGAAGCCATCGAGTGCGAAAAAATGGGACCTCGACGCCATTGCGCGGCGTGGCCGCTTGGTTAGCGGCATTATCCTGTTTGTCTATGTTCTCACCCATCTTCTGAACCACAGCCTAGGCATCCTCGACATTGATCTGATGGAGCGGGTTCAGGAATGGCGGAAGGTTGTAACGCGGCATCCCGTCGGCACGGTTGTGCTTTACGGCGCGCTCATAACCCATGTGTTTTTGGCACTTGGTAAGACGGCTAGCCGCCACAGCATCAGACTGCCAAAGCGCGAGCTGATCCAGCTACTGCTGGGGGTGGCCATCCCCATCCTGCTGATTGAGCATTTGGCCGACACCCGCATCAGCAATTGGCTAATCGACTTCAACGACACCTATCGGAAAACCATTCCAGGCTACTGGCCAAGGGAGCCATGGCTGCCGGTGCTGCTTGCCCTCGTGGTATGGGGCCATGCCTGTATCGGTATGCATTTCTGGTTGAACCTATACCCCTGGTATCAGCGTACCGTGATGGTTTGGCACGCGGTTGCCATTCTGGTGCCGACCCTTGCCATTGCCGGATATGTGATGGCTGGCAAAACGATTGAGGCCGAACGCAAGCTGCGACGCGCTGAGCGGGCAGAGGTTGTTCAACCATCGCCGCTCTTAATACCCGCATCCTTTACGACAGTAGCGGTCACCAACGTTAGCGCTACAAGCGTTAGCAAGCCCTGGACCTATGGTCGGATTAAGGACAAATCCGTCATCTGGATTTGGATGTATGTCGGCTTTGCCGCGCTGGCCTTCATCACACCATTGATCGCCATTTGGGTTCGGCATTTAGGGCCACGGGTAAAGGTTCGATACCCCGAGGGACGAACCGTATCAGCCTTGCGCGGTGCGTCTCTGCTTGAGGTCAGCAGGTCCAATGGTATTCCGCACACCTCGGTTTGTGGCGGTCGTGGGCGATGCTCCACTTGCCGCGTTCATATCGGCCCGCAATCCGACCCACAGCCGGACCCCAAACCAGCAGAGGCCAAACTACTAGAGAAGATTGGGGCGCCCAAAGGCGTTCGGCTTGCTTGTCAGCTGCGCCCTGTTGGCCAGCTCTCAATTGTGCAACTCGTGGCGGCCAAAGACGCCATGAAGAAGATCAAAAAGTTCGATAGCCGCTCCCTCGGCGTTGAGCGTGAGATTGTGGTTTTGTTCGCAGACCTCCGCGGCTTCACTAGCCTCAGCGAAGACCGCCTGCCCTATGACACGATTTTCCTGCTGAACGAGTATTTCACCTGGCAGCAATCCGCGATCCGCAAGCATGGTGGTCGCGTCGACAAATTCATGGGCGACGGCATCATGGCCCTATTCGGTGCCGAGGATATTATGGACCGGTCAGATGCTGAGACCGTTGACGCCTCGGATTGCTGCAAGAATGCGCTAAACGCCCTAACAGACATGCTCGAGGCCTTGGATATGCTGAATCAGGATGAGCGTCTGGGGCTTGAGGAGCCGCTGCGCATGGCCATCGGTGTTCATGTTGGCACTGCCGTACTTGGCGATTTGGGTGCAGGGCAAGCACGGCGGCCAACGGCCATTGGTGATGTGGTCAATGCGGCAGCGAGACTTGAGAGCCTCGCCAAGGAATGGAACACGCCTGTTGTTGCCTCGGTTGAGCTGATGGAGAAAGCGGGCTGGGGCGTGATGGGCTTTGACCCCGTTGAGGTTGACATCCGGGGCAAGCAGCAGAGCTTGAAGGTTGTGCGGCTAGACGATCCAGCAGCGCTATCATCTTAAGCCTTGGCTCAGAAACCCTGTGCCGCCACCAAACCACCGCGCCGGTCCAACCGACCTAGCCATGCAAATCGAACGCATTGCAACAGGACGGCAGCGCCACTGCCCAGCAGCACGGCATAGAACAGGCCATCAATACCGCAATCCCAGCGCACACCGAGCAGGTACCCCATGGGCACCATGATCACGCAATAGGCCACAAATTGGATTACGGTTGGGATCCACACATCACTGCGCCCCCGGGCGGCATTGGCCATAACAACCTGACCGCCATCAACGATCAGCAACCAAGGCACAATGGCCATCGCCGCGGTTGCCAGGGCCAACACATCAACATCCGTCGTAAAACCACCGGCCACCATCGGCGCAAAAACCCAAAGCACAACGCCAAACGCCGCCATCAAAACGGTGTTCAGGCCCAGACCAGTCCAACCGGCCATGGCGAGGTTACGGTGGTCTGCCTGGCCATGGGCAAATCCAACCCGGACCGCGGTGGCTGAACCGATGCCGAGCGCCACCATAAACATGGTCGCCAGCACATTATGGGCGATGTTGTAGGCCGCCAACGGGGCATTGCCCAACCACCCCGCCATGATCGCCAGCGTCGCAAATGAAACGCTCTCAGCCAGAATACTGAGTGAACTCGCGTAGCCGATAGAGCGCTGACGCTGCCAATCGGCCCATTTGCCAATGCCCCATCCAGCACCACGGAAACCGAGCGCCGCGGCATCCCGCATGGTTAGCAAGATGCCAACCAGCACAAACACCTGGATCCACCGCACAATCACCGTGGACCAGGCCGCCCCTTCCGCCCCCATGGAGGGCAGGCCAAACTGGCCGTAGATCAGCACCCAGTTGCTGCCGATATTGACCAGGTTGGCGAGCAACATGACCCACATCGCGGGCACCGGCCGCTTTAACCCCTCGAGGGAAAAGGTGGTGACAACAAAGAAATAGGTGGCCGGCAGGCTAAGCCCGAGGACAGCAACCACCCGCCCACCCTCGTTTGAGAGTTCAGCTGATTGACCCGTTGCACTCAGGAAGCTTGGACCAAACTGGCAGATAACCGCCGCGAGCAAACCGATAACACCGGCCATCACCATGCCGCGTCGCCAGGCGATGCCGCAGCCCTCAAGCTGTCCACGCCCCAGAGCGTTAGCCGTCACCACCATGGTGCCAATCATCAGACCAACACCGGCGGTGGTAAGGACGACGACCGGCGCCCAGCCAATGGCCTGATAGGCGAGTTCAGTCGCACTGAATCGCCCAACCATCAGTGTGTCGATCAGGATCATGGTCAGTATCCCAGCGCGTGAAATCATCACGGGCAGGGAGAGCCGAACCGTATCGCGTATATGGGCTTTAAGGGTCACCGGCTGACGTTGCTGTTCAGCATGGCTACCAATTCGTCCGGCATGGCAACGGCCAGCTCTTGCCGTCCCTTAAACTGAAAACCGTCAAGCAGCGGGTCAATATGGGGTGCGGTTGCAAATACCAACCCATCGGTCGACGTGGTGTGAAGCTCAAAATCGCTTTCCGCTTCAATCCGATAACCCGCCACCTCCAATGCCTTCAGCACATTGGTGTGGGTGTCATCGCCATGGGTCGCAACGAAGAGGTAATCAATCTTATGGCCCTCAATCAGCTTTGCCGCTGAGGTGAAGATGTATGGCTCAAGCCCCTGGATATCGACATGCAGGATATCAAGGCGATCAAGGCCCTTCTCCGCCATGTAGTCGTCAATTGAGAAACCATCGGGACCGATGAAGCCCTGAACGAAATCACCACTGAACCCATTTCGGGCAAAGTTAGCTTTGCCAGCCTCCAAGTAAGCCTCTTCAGGCTCCAGCATGATGCAGTGGCCATCAGGCCGCGCGCGCTTCAACCACATGGAGTAATGCGCCCAATAGGCACCCAGTTCCATCATGCGCGGCGCTTCCGGCAGCTGCTTCAAAACCTCTTGGAAGATGTATTCTTCTAGAGGCTCTGTGACCCCGCGATTGATAACAAGCAGGCCAGAATAGGGACCGTAGTAAGCCCCGGCGCCAATCAGTGGCACCTGGTTGCCGTTATGCAGGGTGACAATGCCGTTCTCGACCTGCCCGGCCTGGGGCACCCGCTCGATCAGCACATTGATCGGGTCAGAGATAACCTCTCGGAAGCGGCCAAAAAGATCTTCCGATGGGGCCTTTTTGATGATCATGGAAACTCTTTCAACTACCGGGCGGTCGCACCAGCTTCTGATGTTTTGATGAGGAGGCTATCTAGCACATCACCGGTGATCTTTAGATCATCCGTGTCGTTACGGGCCAAAGCCTGCAATTGCCGTTCAAAAGCATCGCGGATCGTATGTAACTGCTGAATGGCATCCTGTAGGGCGATATCCTGCTCCTCGGACAAACCACCGCGCGCGCTTAAACGGTCAACGGTTTGGGCAACCTCTACTGCCATGGGCACATGGTGATGCAAGAAGGTACGGGAGCGCACAACATCCCCAGGATCAACACGGTAATCCTCAGCAATGGACAAGAGGATATCGCACATCTGATCGACAGGATGTCGCGCCGTCGGAACCGACACCATCTTCAGATTTCGGAGCGCATCAATCGACTTTGCCAGCCGGGTTAAACCATCATACAGATCGGCCACCGATAGCCATGTGTTCTGATCACGAAGGCTCGGGGCATCTGGTTCTACCATGACGGATAGTCCGATCCAGGCGATCACACCGCATAGGCCAGCCTCCATCCAACCCATACCCGCATACAAATCGGCCAGGACGACCAAGGCAGCGGCGGCTGCACCAGCAAAAAGCTGACGGCCCCACTCCCGCCAGGGAACTGGGGTCAGTTGCTTCATGTGATCGTCGACCGCCTTAATGGCAGTGGTCAGGGCCTGGCGGTCAGCAATCTCGCTGATCCCCAACGCTTCCATCACATTGGCTTTGTGGGGCGCCACCATGGCCCTATTTCTCGCGCTTCCAATCGGACTCTTCACCGTCGGGTTTAGCAATATCAGATGGGTCGACCCCACCAACATCTAAATCCAGCCGCGCGGTTTCTTTGGTGTGTGGGTTGAGCAGCCGCTCTTTCCGATAATAGGCGTGTAAATCCGGCAGGCTGATACCCACAATCGCCCTTACCTCATCAACCGTTTTGTCGAAGTGATCTTCAAACGGAAACCGTTCAAGCCGCGTTGCCTTACTATCCTGCCCAGCGCCAAAACCAAGGCGAAGAGCGAAGAGATCATCATCAGTGAAGTTGTAAGGTTTGGGGTAGAAGTGCTTGGTCGCAAAGGCAAACAATGCCTCCTGCCAGCCCTTCAGCACCTTGGTTGCCCCCATGGTGAAGCCAATGACAAATGCCTCATCCTGGGATCGCAATCCACGGCCCAAAAGCACATGAATGGCGTCATGCCGCTGCAAAGTGATCGCACCAGGCAGGGCAATCCAAGAGGTGGGGTTCTCAAGCCATTTGATCTGCCACGGGATCGAACTCGCATCCACTTGCGGCATGCTGCCCAGCACCTCGCCCAGGACACGATCACCATTATCAAGACCCGGATTCCAGCCCCACCAGGGCAGCTTTTCAATGCCCGCCATATGGGTTTCTTGACGACTCATTGATCTGGTCCCTTAGCCACCAACGCTGCCGACCAGGATTTCAACCCGCTGCAACCGCCGTTCATAGGCACGGCGGCTCTCACCTGGCTGTTGCTCAAGTGGCGCCTGATCGGACAGGGCCGTGACAGCAATACGGTTATGGTCAATGCCGCCATCAACCAGCGCATCGCGCACCGCCTCGGCCCGCGTCTCAGACTGCGCGCGCTTGGCGGCAGCGGCGCCAACGGTGCCAGTATGGCCAACAACCCGGATTGGCTGATCAAGGCGCAGCTTGGCGTCGTCTAGTGCCGTTTGCAGCATGGCGGCGCCATCCTCATTCGGCACATTGCCGTCAAAGGCAACGATCCAGCGACGCACTCGACGCTTCTGATACTGGACACCGCTTAAACCGACATAGCCGGTGGCGCCACCGACGATGCCCAAACCAAGCATCAGGCGCAGTAAGCGACGTCGGGACCAAGGTCCAGCCTTGGGATTAGTGAGTGCGTTGGTCATCAGTTCAGCTGCTCAAAGTCGGACGCATCGAAATCGCTAGCCTCAGCGACGGCGGCAGCGAGCCCTTGGCTCAACGCTTGACCGTCATCAGCCGCCCGATAAATCACCCGGCTGGGATCATTGAGCGCGTGAGAGCGGCGCAGGCAGAAGCCAATGGTTTGAATGATGATCGGGGTCTCAAGCGTGATGTCGCTTAACATCCGGTCCATCATCTCCTGATCGGTTGCGGCCCCATCGGTTACCAGCACAATCGTATACTCACCATAGCCAGCCTGTGCCGCGGCACGCGCTTCCAACACGGACTTCGCAAGCACGAGCGTGGCACCAATTGGTGTCCGGCCACCTGGGGTGATGGTGCTAATCGCCTGCAGCATCTCATCCTTACGTGGTGGACCGAGTGGGCGCAGCAGGCTTGCCTCATCCCGTTGGAAGGCAATCAGGCCGACATAATCGTCGGGGCTAACACTATCGAGGAAGCTGCTAACCGCCGGCGCCACGACGGAGAACTTGCTCTGCCCAGATGGCGCGCAATTGTCGTTGTCTTCCATGGATCCGCTAGCATCAATCGCGAGCAGGTAGTTGCGGCGTACCCGATTGTTATCGAGCGCGGATGCAAGCTCAGCGCCCACACCAACGCCGCCAGCCCACGCAAATGCAGCGCGGGTCGCCTGGTCGGCAGAGCGTTGATCGGGGTCCTCGCTCAACAGCTGGTTATCGTTGAAGATCCCATCGACCAGCATCACCAGCACAAAGATACCGATGAAAATCGGTGTCATGGCGCCTAGTAATCGGGCGACAAAACCACCCCGGGTTGAGCGGCGGCGACGACGTCCCATCTCTAGCCTCCTCAATCCAATAGGGTGAACTGTGCGGCCTCTGCCTCAACGGCGATCAGGCGGAACACAACACGCATGTTTGATAGCCACTCTGCCTTACTTGCCGGGGCACGTGGCGTAACCCCGTCCGTCTCCAGACCGGTTCGCGGCTCACGGAAGCCGAGGCCTAGCGTTTCAAACTGTGCGGGGTCGAGCTGAATACCCTCACCCCCGGCATAGTTGATCAAGCTATCCCGAACAGAGTTGGCGCGCTCAATTGACAGGTTCAGGGCCGCACGCGCCTGGCGCTGCAAGGCCACCTGCCCGACATTTGAGCGCCGCGCCTTCAGGTAGCCGAGTGGGTCGCTATGCCCCTCGATCACCATCACCGCACCGGCATAGGTGGATGACAGGTCAACCACGCGGCTGAAATCATCGCGGTAAATGTCAGACGGGAACTCCCGCTGGTTTGGTTCAAACCGGATCTCAAACTCGAACAAGGTGGCATCGTCCAGGGTGCCTTGTGCCTGTTTGGCAGAGATGACCTGGTTCACTGCAGCTGGGTTAAAGCTGGGCGCCGCCCGATCTGGGCTCACAACCCCTTGCGATAGGGCGTCCACAGACCAGCCGGAGACAATCTCAGACGGTAGTGAGATCGGGCGAACCTGATCAATGAGGCCTAGCCCAGCCAGCGCCGATTGCGCCTGGCCCATTACTGCCTCAAACCGGCGTGGATTGCTGCGATCCTCATAGAAGTCGCGGTTACCACGCACGCCAATAGTCTCGGCATCAAGGTAAAGCAGGACCATATCCTCGGCCGCCGCCACATCATCGAGCAGCATGGTGGCCGATTGGCGGGCTAGCTGACTGCTTGCAGCGCCCTGCTGGGTCAACAGCTCACGCACCCGCTCCTCTGATCGCAGCAAGGCATTCACAAACTGGGAGACAATCTCAGGGTTGCTACGCAGGAAGTCCGCACGGACAAAATACTGGTCAGCGATAATCCGGTTCGCTGAGCGGGTTGAGGCTGCCAACCGGGCATTCTTAACCACCGGACCGTAGAGGCCACCACTTACCAGCGCCTCGGCGTCCGGCAGGATGACAAAGGCCGCATCAACACTCTGATCTTCGACGAAGGCTTCACCAGGGGTAGAGCCGGTGAGGCCGGTTAGGTCACGGGTCCATCGGATCGTTACGTCATCAACGGACAAGCCCGCATCCTGAAGCAGCTTGGCCATGTAATCGATATGTGGGCCATCCTGCTGAATCGCGATGGTTGCACCGCGTAGCGCCTCAATCTTGCAGCACAGGTCACCGCGAACCACCAAGGCGTCACCCCCGGCTGACCACGATAGCTGGGCAACTGGCACCATGGCGGTGCGTGGGTCGGCCTCTGTCACATCGGTTGCGAGGGCCGCCATGCCGGTTGTGGCCCGCAGAAATGGGCTGTCACAGTTCAGATAGGCGCGCACCTGCTCGGCAAACACATCCTCACGATATAGGCGGACATCGAGGCCAGCCTCATCAAACAGGGTGCCGGTTTGGGTTGAGGGCGCCCCATTGGCGTTAATGGCAATAGCATCAGCGCCCCAGGTGATCATCGGCACGGCCAGCGTATCAACTGGTCGGCAATCCCGGGCGGAGGCCTGAACCCGATCCTTCATTGGTGCCGGGTTTACATACTCAACGGCACCCGCATCGCGAGCACCGGTGGAGGCCATAAACGCAACCAACGCCAGTAAGGCCAGCGGCAAACCGGCACGGCGGATAGACCGCACAGCAAAAGACGACATCATGGGGACTCTCAGAATTGCGAGAATAAGCTGCATACAGTGTTTGACGACACTCACGCGCAGATTACCAGTTTCACCGAATGATTGAAGGACAAAGCGTCAAATATCAACGCGTTAAGGCGCGCGGTTAACCACCTCGCGCAGGGCAAAATTAGACTCAATCCGCGAAACATAGGGCAGCGCAGCCAGATGCTCAGTGTGGATCCGC
Source organism: Alphaproteobacteria bacterium SS10 (assembly GCA_019192455.1). Taxonomy (NCBI): domain Bacteria; kingdom Pseudomonadati; phylum Pseudomonadota; class Alphaproteobacteria; species Alphaproteobacteria bacterium SS10. Next base: position 235,877 of record JAHCML010000004.1, on the reverse strand, counting down.
TCAAAATCACCGAGGTCACGGGCGGCAATCCTTAACAGGTAATCACTACTGCCAGAGACGAGATAGCAAACCAAAAGCTCTGGGATATTGCCCACGGCCTCCTCAAATGCATCCATTTGATCGCGACTTAGGGTTTGGATTGAAACATTGACCAGCACCGTCATCGGCAGGCCAATCGCCTCCCGGTTTAGGACCGCGCGATAGCCAGAGATAACCCCGGCATCCTCAAGCGATTGAATGCGACGGGAACACGCAGATGGCGATAGCCCGACAAGCTCGGCCAGCTGCACATTGCTTAGCCGCGCATTGTCCTGCAAAGCGTCCAGAATCTGCCGGTCAAAACGGTCCATTTCAGCCATTATTTCGCACTGCAAAAATCTAAACGCGCTTTTCACGCGCTAAAACTATTAATCACGCTTATTTCGTGCGCAATGCTGCGCAACATGATCACGAATTGCAAGGACATTGCAGGGTCTATCGGCATATTCTGGCATGAATGGCGCAGAGAATAGCGCCCATATTCATATCGTGAGGAAATGAACCATGCGTGTCGGCTGCCCTAAGGAAATCAAGAACCACGAATACCGCGTTGGCCTTACCCCGGCCGCTGTCCGTGAATACGTCGCCCACGGCCATGAGGTACTGATTGAAACCAAGGCTGGTGCTGGCATTGGCGCCGATGATGACGCCTACCGTAAGGCAGGCGCCAAGATCGTTGATACCGCCGCTGAAATCTTCGCGAAGTCAGACATGGTGGTGAAGGTTAAGGAGCCACAGGAAGCTGAGTTCAAACAGCTACGCGCCGGTCAAATCCTCTACACTTACCTGCACCTGGCAGCTGACCGCCCACAGACTGAAGGCTTGATGGCCAGCGGTTGCACGGCGATTGCCTACGAGACTGTCACTGGCGCCACCGGCGGCCTGCCGCTTCTGGCCCCGATGTCTGAGGTTGCTGGACGCCTTTCAATTCAAGCGGCGGCGCGTTCCCTTGAGGCCCATGCGGGTGGTGAGGGCCTGTTGCTGGGTGGCGTGCCGGGTGTGGCGCCTGCCAAGGTAACTGTCATTGGCGGCGGTGTCGTTGGCACCCAAGCGGCCAAGATGGCTGTCGGCCTCGGTGCTGAGGTTAGCATCCTCGACCGCTCCCTACCCCGCCTACGCCAGTTGGATGACCAGTTTGGTGGCCGTATCCACACGCTTTACTCGACCACTGAGGCAATTGCCTCTGAGGTTGCAGCAGCAGATGTGGTGATTGGCTCTGTCCTCATCCCGGGCGCCAGTGCGCCCAAGCTGGTGACGGCAGAGATGATCAAGACCATGCGCCCAGGTACCGTGGTGGTTGATGTGGCCATCGACCAGGGTGGCTGCTTTGAAACCTCCCACGCTACAACCCATGCTGCCCCAACCTATGTTGTTGATGGCGTGATCCATTACTGCGTCGCCAACATGCCGGGTGCCGTGCCAAAGACGTCGAGCTATGCCCTCGGCAATGCCACCCTTCATTACGGCCTGATGCTGGCTGACCATGGCCTGGAAGCTATGATCCGTGACCCGCATCTACGTGCCGGCCTCAACGTTCATAAGGGCCAGGTCGTGAACCAGCAGGTGGCGGAGAGCCTATCGCTCGATTACTGCGATCCGGCGAAGGCGTTAGCCGCGTAAGCCTGCTGCGCCGCAGCACAAGGTTAGCTTCCCAAGCTGGATGAGCCCGGCTAGGTTACCGCGCTATTTGTTTGCAAATGAGCCGGAACAACGGCTTTCCATCTTGGAAAGGAACCCCCTCCATGAAACAACTGATCGCGGCCGCTGCTGGCCTCGCAATGATGTCACTGCCTATGGCAGCTGACGCCGCTGACAAATCCAATTGGCCATCCAGCTTTACCGTTGGTACTGCCAGCCAAGGCGGCACCTATTTCGCCTATGGTTCTGGCTGGGCAAATCTTGTCGCTGATGAGCTGGGTGTCTCCGGCGGTGGTGAAGTCACCGGCGGCCCAATGCAGAACATGGCCCTTGTCCACACGGGCGATGCGGCGTTCGGCATGACCACCATGGGTCCAGCCCGTGAGTCCATCGACGGCAACAATCCAATCGCGCCTGGTCTGCAGATGACCAATGCCTGCGCCATGTTCCCGATGTACCAGACCCCATTCTCAGTCACCGCGCTGAGCTCATCCGGCATTTCATCGATCGCTGACATCCCAGCCGGTGCCAAGATTGGCTTTGGTCCTGCGGGCTCAACCTCCGACACCTATTTCCCACGCATGATGGAGACCCTAGGCGTTGATTTTGAGCGTCGGAATGGCGGTTGGACCGACCTTGGCGGCCAGCTTCAAGATGGCCTGCTAGACGTGATCGCGTTTGCGGCTGGTGTTCCAGTCCCAGCGGTTAGCCAGCTGGAAGTTCAGACCAGCGTGAACATCATTGAGTTCACCGAAGCTGAGCAGAAGAAGATCATGGAGGCCTTCCCGGTCGCCAATTTCAGCATCAAGGCCGACACCTACACCACGCTGACCGCCGATGCGCGTTCGGTTTCTATGTGGAACTTCGCCATCGCCAATTGTGACCTGCCTGAGAGCTTCGTCTATGAGGCGACCAAGGTTGTGATGTCCGATAACGAGCGCATGGTGAACATCCACCGCGCTGCCCGTTCCACCCTGGTTGAGAACTGGGACAAGAACGACTTCATGCCTTGGCACCCAGGTGCTGCGAAGTGGTTCAACGAGAACGGCGCGTCGATCCCAGCCGATCTGATCCACGGCAATTAATCTGCCGCGTGCAGTTTGAACACATGTTGAAGGCCGCGCTGTTGAGGCGCGGCCTTCATTCTCTAAAGACCAATCAATAGCCCCCTCGCCCCAAGGACAGCGCATAAGGCGCTGCAGCATCGCCAATGACAGACCAACCTAACAACGACAAGACGTCTGAAGATACTGCAGCCGAACCTGCAATCGAGGCAGCGGCGACCACAGCGCCACAGACCGATGCCGGACCGATGATTGCCGACGGGGTAGATGATGAGCCGGTTGAGAGCAACCGCCGCCAGTACCAGGGACGCCTATTCTACATCATTGGCTTCCTGACCACGGTCTATGCTGGCTTCCACATGGCGGCCCTGAACGGTCTCTCGATCAGTGCGATGACCGCCGGTCTGATTGATATCCCCTATCTGCCGACCTTCCCGATGGAAACCTGGAACTTCCGGATCGTCCACATTGCGGGTGCCCTTACCCTCGGCTTCTTAATGTTTGCTGGCTGTGGCTTTGCCCAAGAGAAATCGGATGAAAAAACCATTCTCGGCTGGGTTGGCTGGGCCCTACTGGCGCCCGCCCTAATGTCGCTTGGCATGGCGCTCTACTTCGCCTTTCAAATCGCCGATGGCGTCAGCTGGAATGGCATCGATAAGACCATCAAGTTCAATGAAACTTGGCTATTTGGCCTGCCGCTTATCATTGCCAGCGCGGGCGGGATTGTTATGTCCTGGTTCAACCGCCGGACCCGGCTTCGCTTCGCCCCATCAGATCTGGTTCTAGCTGTCTGCGGTGTTGCCGTCGCGATCTATCTGATCACGGTCTATGGCACGTTGATGCGGAACTCCACCGGCACCCCATTTGCACCGATTGGCATCTCAATCGCCGCCGTTGCGGGCACCTTATTGATTATGGAGATGACACGCCGGGTTGCCGGTCTGGCGCTGGTTGTCATCGCCTCGGTCTTCCTGGTCTATGTCTTTGCTGGCCAATTCCTACCTGGCTTCCTGAACGCGCCAGCGGTGACGTGGCAGCGTTTCTTTAGCCAGGTTTACACCGATGCCGGAATCTTGGGCCCGACCACGGCGGTATCCTCCACCTACATTATCCTGTTCATCATCTTCGCCGCCTTCCTTCAGGCGTCAAAGGTGGGCGATTACTTCGTTAACTTCGCCTTCGCGGCGGCTGGACGTGCCCGTGGTGGCCCGGCCAAGGTGGCGATCTTTGCCTCCGGACTGATGGGCATGATCAATGGCACATCGGCCGGCAATGTGGTGGCCACTGGCTCTCTCACCATCCCGCTGATGAAGAAGGTTGGCTATCCAAAAAAGACGGCAGGCGCTGTCGAGGCCGCCGCCTCAACCGGTGGCCAAATTATGCCGCCGATCATGGGCGCTGGCGCCTTCATCATGGCGGAGATTACGGGCATTCCCTACACCGACATCGCCACCGCCGCGGTGATCCCGGCGATCCTCTATTTCATGTCCATCTACTTCATGGTGGATTTTGAAGCGGCCCGCCTCGGCATGCGTGGGATGCGTGATGATGAGCTGCCAAAGCTCAAGGCCATGGCCAAACAGGTCTTCCTGTTCATCCCGATTGTAATCCTGATTTACGCCCTCTTCGCAGGCTACTCGGTTATTCGGGCGGGAACGCTGGCGATTGCCGCCGCTGCCGTTGTTAGTTGGCTAACCCCACATCGCATGGGGCCACGCAGCATCATTAAGGCGCTGGATATCGCAGGTAATATGTCGATCCAGATCATCGCCGTCTGTGCCTGTGCTGGCATTATCGTTGGTGTGATTTCCCTCACCGGTGTTGGGGCGCGCTTCTCTAACCTACTGCTGGATCTGGCCGAGGCATCGCAACTGTTGGCCCTGTTCTTCGCCATGTGCATCTCAATCCTACTGGGCATGGGGATGCCAACCACGGCGGCCTATGCTGTTGCCGCATCGGTCGTGGCGCCAGGTCTGGTTGAGCTAGGCATCCCAATGCTGACGGCGCATTTCTTCGTCTTCTATTTCGCGGTTGTCTCAGCGATTACGCCACCAGTGGCCCTGGCCTCATATGCGGCGGCCGGTATCTCCGGGGCGAACCCGATGGAGACCTCGGTTACCTCGTTCAAGGTCGGGATTACCGCCTTCATCGTGCCGTTCATGTTCTTCTACAACTCAGCGCTGCTGATGGACGGCACCTGGATTGCCATCCTGCAGGCAGGTGTGACCGCATCGATCGGCGTGTTCCTACTCGCCTCCGCTGTACAGGGTTGGTTCATCAAGAGTGCCGCCGCCTGGCCATCACGGGTTTGCCTACTGATTGCGGCCCTGTTCTTAATTGAGGGCGGCTTAATCAGCGATGCCATTGGTGCAGCTCTCACCGTGGGCGCCTTTATCCTGCAGAAGGTCGTGAAGCCAGGTGACGAGCTACGCCTGGCACGTGGTTCTGACTGATGGGTGACGGCTAACGGATGGCTGCCCCTTCCGGATGGCACTTGTGTTAGGCTTGGCGGGTTGCGTACAAGCCTGTCGCAGCTAAACAGCCGTTTTCAAGCCGTCCAGAGCCTTACCGATGAGCATTCGCGTCGCGTTAACCCATCGCACGACCTATCACTATGACCGCCCGGTAGAGCTGGGGCCGCAGATCGTGCGCTTGCGCCCAGCCCCGCATTGCCGGACGCCGATCATCAGCTACTCACAGAAGATCACCCCGGCTGACCACTTCATCAATTGGCAGCAGGACCCATTCGGCAATTTCATGGCGCGCCTGGTGTTCCCTGAGAAGGTGCGTGAGTTTGAGGTGGCAATCGATCTCGTCGCCCGAATGGATGCGATCAACCCGTTCGATTTCTTCCTCGAGGAAGACTGCCGGGAGGTGCCGCTCGCTTACGACGAAGGCACAGCAAAAGAACTCGCCCCCTATCTTGAGGTGACAGAGAACGGGCCGCTGCTTCAGGCACTGGTTAACGAGGTTGATCTGACACCACGCTCAACGGTGGACTTCCTCGTCGACCTCAACTCCATGCTTCAAAACAAGATCGGCTACATCGTGCGGATGGAGCCGGGTGTTCAAACGCCGGAGGAAACATTAGGCCGGGCCAAGGGTTCCTGCCGCGATACCGCCTGGCTATTTGTTCAAATGCTCCGGCATCTGGGTTATGCCGCGCGCTTCGTCTCCGGTTACCTGATCCAGCTGAAGGCCGATCTTAAGGCCACAGATGGTGCCGATGGACCGGAGGCTGATTTCACCGACCTCCATGCCTGGGCCGAAATCTATGTGCCCGGTGCTGGATGGATTGGCCTCGATGCCACCTCCGGCCTGTTCGCTGGTGAGGGGCATATCCCCCTCGCCGCTACCCCTGCCCCACAAAGTGCGGCACCAATCAGCGGCGTTGTCGGCTCAGCCCATGTGGATTTCAACTTTGAGATGGCGGTTACGCGCCTCAAAGAGACACCACGCATCACGCGCCCCTATGGCCGTGATGAATGGGCGGAGATCGTCAGCGCCGGTGACGCGGTTGAGGCTAAGCTGCAGGCTGGCGATGTGCGCCTCACCATGGGTGGGGAGCCAACCTTCGTCGCCTCAGATGAGCGCGATGATGACGAGTGGAACATCGATGCCGTTGGTCCGAATAAGCGGGAATATGCCGACAAGCTGATCCGCCGATTGCAGGCCCGGTTCGCCCCTGGCGGCCTGCTGCATCACGGCCAGGGCAAATGGTATCCGGGTGAGACCCTGCCGCGCTGGGCTTTTGGCCTTTACTGGCGTGGTGACGGGGTGCCCCTATGGTCTGATCACCAGCTGATCGCGGAAGAAAAGCCAGAAGGCGATGGGCCTGACATCAAGGATGCCGAGGCCTTCACCCGCGAACTGGCCCAGGCCTTGGAGATTGAGGACGACACCGTCCAACCGGCCTTTGAAGATCCAGCCGAATTCATGCTGAAAGAGCATTCGCTGGCGCCTGAGATTGACCCGATTGATAACCAACTCGCCGACCCGGAAGAGCGCGCACGCATGTCGGCCGTCTTTGACCGTGGGCTGAACAACCCGGTCAGCTTCGTCCTGCCGGTCCAACCGATGCAGGCGAAGGCCACTAAGACCAAACAGCGCCGCCGCCATTACAAATGGCAGAGTGAGAAGTGGAAGACCCGGCGGAAAGCCCTCTTCCTCGTACCCGGTGATAGCGCCGCCGGTTATCGCTTGCCGCTTGGTTCCCTCACTGGGCGTGATGGGGAACCGACCCAGGCGATCCACCAGCTTGACCCGTTTGCCGCGCGCAGCAACCTGCCTGCCCGCGCACCCGTCATTCAAACCGCCGCTGGTGCGATCAGCCGGATGACCGAGCAAGAGGTCCGCACCGACGCCCAGGGCTTCGCGTCAGGCTACGGGTTCAACAGTGATTTTGAGGGCGATGGCCCCGCCGTGCGCACGGCCCTCGCCGTTGAACCACGGGATGGCAAGCTCTGCGTCTTCGTCCCGCCACTGCAGTCAGCGGATGAGTATGTGGATCTGGTGCAGGCGGTTGAAGAGGTCGCCAGCAATACCGGTCATGCGGTGCAGATTGAGGGCTATGCCCCACCCCATGACCCACGGATGAATGTGATCAAGGTCACGCCAGACCCTGGAGTGATTGAGATCAACATCCACCCAGCCACCAGCTGGCAGGATCAGATCGCGATTACCGAGGCGCTGTATGATGAGGCACGGATGGCTGGCCTCGATGCCTCAAAGTTTCATATCGATGGCCGCCCCGCCGGTTCCGGTGGCGGCAACCACATCGTGGTGGGCGGCGCCACGGCCGATGACAGCCCGTTTCTGCGTCGTCCTGATCTGCTCGCCTCCATCGTGCGGTATTGGCAGAACCACCCATCGCTAAGCTATTTGTTCGCTGGCCTGTTCATCGGCCCAACCAGCCAGGCGCCCCGCTTTGATGAGGCGCGGCATGACAGCCTCTATGAGCTTGAGATTGCGCTGGCCCAGGTGCCGGACCCAACCAGCGCTGCGGGTAAGGAATGTCCGCCCTGGCTTGTTGACCGACTGTTCCGTCACCTACTCGTCGACGTCACGGGTAATACCCACCGGGCGGAGATTTGTATCGACAAACTGTACTCACCCGACGGCCCTGCTGGCCGCCTCGGCCTCGTTGAGTTCCGTGGGTTTGAGATGCCGCCGCATCCAGAGATGAGCCTGGCGCAACAGCTGATCATCCGCGCCCTAATCGCCCGGTTCTGGGATCAGCCTTATCATGGCGGCCTCCGCCGATTTGGGACGGCGCTGCATGACAAGTTCATGCTGCCCTACTTCCTCTGGCAGGACTTCCAGGAGGTGTTGGGCCAAACCAGCGCTGCCCTCGGCATTGAGATGAAGCCAGACTGGTTCAAGGCGCATTTTGAGTTCCGGTTCCCACGTGCCGGTGTCGCCCGGTATGAGGGCGTGGAGATTGAGCTGCGCAACGCATTAGAGCCCTGGAACGTGCTTGGTGAAGAGGGTGCGATTGGCGGCACCGTCCGCTTTGTCGACAGTTCCCTCGACCGGATCCAGGTGATGGTTACCGGCGCCAGCGGTGATCGGTACAAGCTGGCCTGTAACGGGGTTGAGGTACCGTTGATCGCCACCGACCAACCGGACCGGCAAATCGCTGGCATCCGCTTCCGTTCTTGGCAACCAGCCTTGTGTCTGCACCCAACCATTCCCGCCCATGCGCCGCTGACACTGGATCTAATTGATACCTGGGAAGGCCGGGCCATCGGCGGTTGTACCTATCATTCAACCCATCCAGGTGGCCGCAGCTTTGAAACCCGCCCGATTAACGAGCAGGAAGCCCAGGGCCGTCGTGAAGCCCGCTTCTGGCCATCGGGACACACCCCCGGGCCCTTCACGCCAGAGCCAGCGAAGATGAGCAGTGAGTTTCCCTACACGCTCGATATGCGGCGGCAATAACCGTGGCACAGCAGGATAACCTCCCCCGGCCCGGGGCACCGATGAAGGTGCTCTATGACCTCGATCCTGAGGTCACCTTCCTAAACCACGGCTCCTACGGCGCGGTGGCAAAGCCGCTAAAGGATGTGCAGCGGCACTGGCAGAACGTCATTGATCAAAACCCTGATCAATTCATCCGCGATCAATGGCCAGAGATTTGGGATCAATCCCGCGCCAAGCTGGGGGAGTTCCTCAACGCCAAACCTGAACAGCTAGGCTTCGTTGCGAACGCCACCGCTGGCTTACAGGCAGCCGCCTTGGCGGCCCCGATCAAGCAGGGCCAGCGCATCCTGATCCACAGCCACATCTACACCGCCCTGCGCAACCAGATCAGCTTTGTCGCTGAGCTACGCGGCGCCACGGTGGAGGTAATTGATCTACCACTCAACACCGAAGCAGCGGAGGTGATGGAAGCCGAGGTGGCCAAGCGCCTAGACAGCGACGTAGGCCTGGTGGTGATCGACCACATCTCCTCCCCGACGGCCGTCACTTTCCCGATTGAAGCGATCACGGCGGCCTGCCGCTCGGCGGGCGTGCCCGTTTTGATCGATGGCGCCCATGGCCCAGGCCATCGTGACATTGATCTGAACGCACTGGACCCTGACTGGTATGTAGGCAACGGCCATAAATGGCTCGGCGCCCCGCGCGGCACGGCCTTCATCTGGGCCAATGAAAAGTGGTTGGACGCAACCCAATCGCCCTTGGTGTCCCATGGCTACCAACAGGGCTTTGATGCCAACTTTATTCGCTACGGCACCATCGATTTTAGCGCCTGGAGTACGGTGAATGCCGTGCTTGATTGCTATAGCCGCCTCGATCAGCGAGGGGCCTTTGCCCATGCCCGGACAATCCTGCAGCATGACTATGCGGAGATGGTGTCCGCTCTGGGTGCGACGGCCATCACCAAACCCAGCGATCCCGGCATGATGGCGGCGATGCTATTGCCTGAGATCTGGAAAGCAGAACAGGCGGAGCCAATTCGACACCGCCTGCTAGACAACTTCAAAATTGTAAACGTCCCAATACCGCAACCAAATGGCCGTTTAATCCTGCGCCTGTCAGCCTATGGCTATACGGACAGGGTGGATTTCGCACGGCTCACCGATGCGATGCGGACGATTGCCGCCTAAGGCTTACTCAGCCTCGTCAGCGGGTGCTGCCTGCAACTGGCCGTAATTTTCGATGCCAATGCTCTCGAGCAGTTCAAGCTGGGTTTCGAGGTAGTCGATGTGACCTTCCTCATCCTTCAGCAGCTCTTCGAACATGCCCATGGTGACGTAATCACCCTCTTCATTGCAGGCCTCACGCGCTTCCTTGTACAGGGCGCGGGCGCTGTACTCGGCCTTCAGATCGCATTCCAACACTTCCTTGATGTTGGTCCCGATCATCAGCGGGTCGAGCTGCTGCAGGTTCGGATGACCGCCGAGGAAGATGGTGCGCACAATCAGGTTGTCGGCATGGACCATCTCTTCCAGGCTCTCTTCCTTTTCTTTGGCGGCGAGCTTGGAAAAACCCCAATCATCCAGCAGGCGATAATGCAGCCAGTATTGGTTTACGGCCGTCAGCTCGTGGGTGATGGACTTATTCAAATATTCGATTACGCGCTTGTTACCCTTCATGGGTGCATCCTCTCTGCATGAGCTGGGCTAGCGCCCGATAATTCCTAACCACAGACATAAACAAGCCCCGACAAAAGTCGAGGCCTATTCACGAAAAATCACAGGAAATTAGTAAGACTAAGCCACTGATAATGCGTTGCAATTCCAGTTGGACTTAACCAGCGGTCTGCTTGGCTACCACCTCAGCGGCTGGGGCGGCCAAATCCTGCTCGGTTGGGCATGGGCAGCCACCGCAGTGACGAGCACCATTCGCCTTGGTGTCTTCGATCACTGAGGTCATCAGCGGAACGCAGCGGGCGCAGTTGGGTTTCTTGTCCAGGCTGCGAAACACTTTACCCGCAGACAAACCATCGGCACCGGCATCCATGGCGGTTTGGGTGGCACCACGGATCTCGTGGCAGTGAATTACATTGCAATGACAAACGATCATCTGATCAGGCCCGAACCCGTAAAAATCGTCGCTACTGTTTCACGGCCCCACTGGCCGATCAACCATATCTTGTGCCTACGCATCGCTTAACCACAAGATCAGCTATGAATGCATCATATCGCATCTTTTTACAAATGCGAATGATTTTCATCATTATTCGCAACTAGGTCGCAGGGAGCCATGCCGCAAGAGGGAAGCCGACAAAAGAAGCTGTTGATTTTGCCTGGGTTTCGGTAGAACCCAGCCCGTGCCTGCACGCTGCTGACACCAACAAAAACGCCCAAGAAATCCACATGACACGCAAAACGAAGATCGTTGCCACCGTCGGACCCGCTAGCGGTTCGGAAGATATGCTCCGCAAACTGGCGCTCGCTGGCGTCAATGTATTCCGCCTGAACTTCAGTCACGGCACCGCGGATGACCACCGGGAGCGGGTGAAGTCGATCCGTAAGGTAGAGGCCGAGATCGGTCGCCCAATTGCTATCCTCCAGGATCTGCAGGGCCCTAAGTTCCGCGTTGGTACCTTTGCCAATGAAGGCGCGCTGCTAAGCGCTGGCCAGGACTTCACCTTTACCCTTGATGAGATTGAGGGCGACGCCAATCGTGTCACCCTGCCCCATCCGGAAATCTTCCGCTCTATCATCCCTGGCAATGAGCTGATGGTGGATGACGGCAAGATGCGTTTTCAGGTGACCGGCGTCACCGATACCGAGATCCAGACCAAGGTCATGCTCGACGGTACGCTGAAGAACCGGAAGGGTGTGAACCTCCCCGGCGCCGATATCGACATTCTGGCCCTGACCGAGAAAGACCTCGCGGATGCTGAGGTTGGTAAAGAGCTTGGCGTGGATTGGGTTGCCCTCTCCTTCGTGCAGCGCCCCGATGACCTGTATGAGGCGCGTAAGCGGATTGGTGATGGTGTTGGCCTCTGCGCCAAGATTGAGAAGCCAGGCGCTATCCGTCATCTGGAAGAGATTGTGCGTCTATCCGATGCCATCATGGTCGCCCGCGGTGATCTGGGGGTTGAGATGCCAGCCGAAGACGTACCCGGCCACCAGCGCGATATCGTCGCCGCCTGCCGCCGTGCTGGTAAGCCAGTCATTGTCGCCACTCAGATGTTGGAGAGCATGATCAGCGCCCCAACGCCAACCCGTGCCGAAGCCTCGGATGTGGCGACCGCCGTCTTTAACGGTGCCGATGCGGTGATGCTCTCGGCTGAGAGTGCGGCCGGTGATTACCCGGTTGAGTCTGTCGCCACCATGGCGCGGATCATCAGCGCCACTGAAGGCTATCAGAACTACCACACGATCATGTCGCTCGATCATGACGACATCTACGACACCGTGCCCCATGCGGTGGCGAAGTCCGCCACCAATTTGGCCGCCAATGTCCGGGCCAAGGCTGTGATCGTCTTTACCGCCACCGGCACCACCGCCGCGCGGGTGAGCCGTGAGCGACCACGTACCCCGGCCATTGCCTTTGTCCCTGATCGCACGGTTGCAGGGCGCGTCGCCCTATACTGGGGCTTCCAGCCAATTATCGAGCCAGAGAGCTTTGATATGGAGGGGATGCAGGGTGCCGTGAGCTCAAGGCTCACCGAGATGGGCTTGGCTAAAGAGGGTGACCCGGTGGTAATCGTTGCTGGCTTCCCATTTGGCCAACCAGGCTCAACCAACCTTATCCGGGTTCACAACATCGGCGCTTAAACGCCTAGCGCTTAGCGCGGCGAGAAGGTGACGCGAACGGGTGGTGCCTCACGGTCCACCCGCCGGTTGCTATCGCCAAAGCTGTAGCGAAGCGAGAAGCCGGCCACATACTCATCAAAGTCTGAGGCCTCAGTACCACCGGCAAAACCAACCAAATCCCAATCGGAGTTGAGTTGGTAAGCCCCCTCTAACACACCAGACAAGCCGACGCGCTCACTGCCATCGGCGCCGTAATGACCAAAACCTGCATGGCTTGGTAAGATCGGCTCCGCCGGGGCATCAAAGCTTGGCGGATCGAAGACGAAGAGGCGATCGATCACCTCACCAAAGATCGGCACGTCATTGCTCAACGACAATGTCGGTCGGCTTGGCGGTGGCGGCGTTATCGCGAGAGACCCACCCGCTTGTAGAACCGTGGCCTCGAAATTCGGTTCAACCAGACTGGTTTCGATCAGGGCTGGTTCAACCACCTCATCATCTGAGAAGAGATCTAGCAGGCGAACTGGGTTCGCCTCTTCAGCCAAGGCCAAGGCTGATTGCGGGGCATCGGCGAGCCAATCAATCGCACGGCCAAACCAGCCTTCCTTCTTATTCTCATCCGACCAATCAATGCTGGTGGCGAGCGCCAAGGTGGCGGCATCTTCACCATCAATGCTGGTCCCGGCTGCCCCCTCAGCGATAACCGCACCACCGGGCTGCAGCGTCGGGATTGGTGTCAGCACCTCCTGCTCCACCGCGACAACCGAAACTGGCTCAATCGGCGCGGAGACGGCAACCGCTTCAACCGGCTTAGGCGCCTGTTGGACCGGCTCAACCACCACGCGCTCAACCGGTGCATTGGTGATCCGTATCGGGTCTTCTTCCTGCACCGGTGGCTGCTTGGCGGCGGCCTGAACAATCGCCATCCCTTCGGCGGCCATGGCCTCAAGCTCGGTGCCATAAAGCTGGGCAAAGGACAAACCAGCTGCTTGGTAATCATCCAAGCGAAGGCTGGACCATCCGGCAATTAACGCGGCGGCATCACGGATGGCTTGCGGGGCAGCGGCACTGACCCCGCCGGTCTGATCCAAAGCCAACCTGAAGTCACCAACGTCATAGGCAAGCTGCGCACGACGTAAGGAGAGGATGTAACCTTGATTAACGGCGGCCTCGATCAGGCTATCATCACCGATCGCCGCAGCCCGGTTTGCGGCGGCCTGTAGATAGTCGGTTGCCGCGAGGAAATCCCCGCCCTTCATTGCGGTTTGGAATGCCAGTAAATCCGTCCGGAACAGCAGGGCATCAAGCCGGGCATCAGCGCCCAGAACGGCATTGAGCTGCGTCCTTGCGATACCTGCCTCACCATCGGTTAGGGCCGTAGTGGCGGCACCAATACGGGCATCATCACCGCCGCCCCATTCCAAGGACCGGTCAAACCAAAGCCGGGCAAAGGCCAGATTGCCATCTGCCAAATAGGCCCAACCCAGTTTTGTGGCCTGGGCTGGTTGCTGGCTGTTCTGCGCGAGGTTTGCGGCCTTGGCCAAATCACCTGCTTCAAGGGCGGCCTCAAACCCAACAATGCTGAGCTGGTTAACCAAGCCAGCGGACATCGCATCTGTACTGGGTAGGCGGGCTAGCTGCTGCTGCGCCTTAAGGTCGTCGCCGGCGGCTAACGCGGTTTGCGCCTGGCCGCTGATCGCGGCATGGCCACCGCCCCAATGCTCAGCACGAATGAACCACTGCTCAGCGGCGGCCAGATTGCCCCTGGCTAATAAGCGCTCTGCCAGGGCAAGGGCTGGTCCAGGGGCTTTAAAGCCCAGGGCCATGCGCTGCGCGGTTCGCAACCGATCTTCGTGAAGCAGTTGATTGAATTCTTCCGTGTCAGCCGCTGGAACTGCGGCGACCTGCTCTGCCTGGGCCTGCGGCGTGATTGGTGCCGCATGCACTGCGCAGATCGCGACCAGCACGGCAGCCAGGCCACCCCAGGGGTGCCTGCCTGAAATCCGATCCTTATCGGTGTGCTGCTGCAGCGGTTTCATCTCTCGACCAAGTTTGTCGGTATTGGGACGCATCCCTTACCAACCAGAACTGACCACTGATCAGGGTGACAGCCTCCCCCACTACAAGCCACCCAGCCGTGGCCAGAACCGCACAAAACAGCCAAATTCTGGGGACGAAGCGCTGATAGCCGCCAAATTGAGCCTGCTTCGCCTTCGCGACCGCCGAATCTAGAGCAGCGATTTGGCAAAAACTGCGCCCGATTCGCCGGTGGAAATTGAGCAAATCTCACCCGAACCGGCGGATTACCCGCATCCGTGCAAAACTCAATTGCGAAACCGCATCGGCAGATCGCTTGATCCCATTAGGGACACTGGATTATCCCAATAAACAGAATAATTTATCGGTTCACGATAAGAACCGCCGTTAAGGGAGCGATACTGAAATGGGCCTAAACCGCTGCTTCAATCACGAGGATTTCCGCAAACTCGCCAAGCGGCGCCTGCCCGGTCCGATCTTTAACTACATCGACGGCGCTGCCGATGATGAGATCACCAAGGATCGCAATACATCTTCCTTCGACACCTGTGACCTGGTGCCCAACGTCCTGCGCGGCGTTGAAGAGATTGACCTTTCGGTTGAGGTCCTGGGCCAGAAGCTGGACCTGCCCGTCTATTGCTCCCCCACCGCGTTACAGCGTCTATTCCACCATCAGGGTGAACGGGCCGTCGCCGCCGCGGCGGAGAACTATGGCACCATGTTTGGCGTCTCCTCCCTCGGCACCGTTAGTGCTGCCGAGCTGAAGAAGAAGCACAAGAACCCGCAGGTCTATCAGTTCTATTTCCACAAAGATCGCGGCCTAAACCGCGCCATGATGCAGAAGGCGAAAGAGGCCGGCATTGAGGTCATGATGCTGACCGTCGACACGATTACCGGCGGCAATCGTGAGCGTGACCTGCGCACCGGCTTCTCAATCCCGATGAAGCTGACCCTCGGTGGTATCTTCGAATTCGCGACCAAGCCCATGTGGGGCATCAACTACATGACCAATGAGCCCTTCGCCCTGCCACAGCTGGATGAGCATGTGGATATGGGCGGTGGCGCCGTCTCAATCGGTAAGTACTTCACCGAAATGCTCGATAAATCCATGAACTGGGACGACGTCGCCGAGATGGTGAAGGAATGGGATGGCCAGTACTGCCTCAAAGGCGTGATGAGCGTTGAGGACGCAAAACGGGCGGTCGACATTGGCTGTACCGGTATCGTCATCTCAAACCATGGTGGCCGCCAGCTTGACGGCTCCCGCTCTTCCTTCGATCAGCTGGCTGAGATCGTTGATGCTGTCGGCGATAAGCTGGACGTGATGATGGATAGCGGCGTCACCCGGGGCACCCATGTGCTGAAGGCGCTGTCCCTCGGCGCCAAGGCCGTTGGCGTTGGCCGCTACTATCTCTTCCCCCTCGCCGCCGCTGGGCAAGCTGGGGTTGAGCGGGCCCTGGAGTTGATGCGCGAAGAGCTTATCCGCGACATGCAGCTGATGGGCTGCACCTCGATCAGTGAGCTATCACGCTCAAACCTGCGGTTCCGGGACTAAGTTGGCTAGGCGCGTTTGACTAGATAAGCCAGCCACGGCGTGCTAGGTCACGGGGCACAGAATTTGCCCGTGATCACAATTGGTTGGCGCACATGACCACCTATCACTTCATCTCTGGCCTGCCCCGCTCTGGCTCGACCCTGTTGTCGGCCATCCTAAAGCAGAACCCGCGTTTTCATGCCGGTATGACCAGCCCAGTTGGCGGCCTGTTTGGTACGCTGATCGATAACGTCTCTGCGGGCACTGAGATGGCGCCCATGGTCGATGACGACACCCGCAAGCGCATGCTGCGTGGCCTGTTCGACAGCTACTATGCTGGGCTGCCTAAGCAGGTGGATGTGGTGTTCGACACCAACCGTGCCTGGACCACCCGCCTCGCCGACCTTGATGCCCTGTTCAACAAGGACTTCAAGGTCATCGCCTGTGTCCGTGACCTATCTTGGATCATCGACAGCCTAGAGCGGCAATATCGCTCCAACAATTTTGAGAATACTCGCCTGTTCAACAGCTGGGATGAGCGGGCCACCGTCTACTCCCGCGCCGATACCCTCGCCCGCCCGAACCGCCTTGTCGGCTTCGCCTATCAGGCCCTGCGTGAGGCGTGCTGGAGTGATTATGCCGACCGCCTACTACTCGTCGATTACGCGCATCTCGTCTCTCAACCGAAAGACGTGCTGAAGCTAATCTATCAGTTCATCGGCGAGCCAGAGTTCGAGCATGATTTCGACAATGTGGAATACAGCGCCGAGGCGTTTGACAACCAGCTAGGCGTTCGCAACCTGCACACGGTGCGCAAGAAGGTTGGGATCCAGGACCGCAAAACCGTCCTGCCACCGGATTTGTTCAAACGGTTCGCGGAAGAAAACTTCTGGCGCAACCTTAAGGGCTCAAAGGCGAATGTGATTTCATCCGCCCCGACCAAGGATGAGAAGCCAGCCTAACCGGCCCCTTGCTTCGCCTGCGCGCGGAGCAGCATGCCGAAGAGGTCACGCGGATCATCCGGATCGGCCAGCATATCGAGGCGGTCGTAGAACTCGGTGCCGTCGATCTTATCCCGCACATAACGAAGCGCGGAGAAATCCTCCGTCGCGAAACCAACGCCATCAAACAGGGTGTTCTGGTTTGCCGAGGTGCGGCCCTCAACCTTGCCGGTAATCACCTGCCAAAGCTCGGTCACCGGGTGATCCTTCGCCAGCTGCTGGATCTCACCCTCAATCCGGGTCTGCGGCGTGAACTCAACAAAGATGTCTGAGCGCAGAAGGATATCGCGGTGAAGTTCGGTCTTGCCCGGGCAATCACCACCGATCGCGTTGATATGTATACCTGTCCCCACCGTGTTATCGGTCAGGATGGTGGCGTATTGCTTATCCGCAGTGACCGTGGTGACGATCTCTGCACCCTCAACGGCGGTTTCCACACTTTTGCACGCAACCACGTTTAGCCCGCTATCCACCATGTTGCGCTGGAACTTGGCCGTCGCCTCAGGGTCCGTGTCGTAAAGCCTCACCGTCTCAATCCCCAGAATGGTCTTAAAGGCCATGGCCTGGAATTCGGACTGCGAGCCATTGCCGATCAGGGCCATGGTCTTGGCATCCTTGGGCGCCAGGTACTTCGCCGCAACGGCGGAGCTGGCGGCGGTCCGCAGCGCGGTTAGGATCGTCATCTCGGTCAACAGGACCGGATAGCCGGTGTAGACGTCAGATAGGACACCAAACGCGGTCACGGTCTGCAGGCCTTCACGCGTGTTCTTCGGGTGGCCGTTCACATATTTGAAGCCATAGGTGTTGCCGTCGCTGGTCGGCATCAACTCAATCACCCCCTCCTTAGAGTGGGCGGCAAGGCGCGGCGTTTTATCGAAGCTTTCCCAGCGTTTGAAATCCTCCTCCACATAGCCCGCAAGCTCTTGCAGGAAGGTCTCAATACCGATGGAGAGCACCAGCTTCATCATGTTGTCGACACTGACAAAGGGGACGATATTGCTGTCCTTGGGCGGTGGCACGGGGGGCATCGGCGGTCTTTCTAGTAAGTAGGATTGAACGGCTGTTAGGGAGCTTAAAAACGGGTGGTCTTTCGGTCGAGGACTGATTTGCCAAACAGGCTGGCCAGCAGGTCGACGGCGAGTTGGGCGGTCTTGCCCCGCTCATCCAGTATCGGGTTCAGCTCTGCCAGATCGACCGAGCTGACGGCACCGCTATCATGCAGCATCTCCATAATCAGATGCGCCTCGCGGAAGGTGGCACCGCCCGGCACGGTGGTGCCAACGGCGGGGGCAATTTCCGGGTCGAGGAAGTCGATATCCAGGCTGACATGCAGTGTACCGCCGGCATGGTTCACCTTCTCCAAGAACTGGCGAAGGATGGGGGCCACCCCCTCCTCATCAATCCGGCGCATATCCGCCGTCTCAATCCCAAAATTGCGCAGGGCTGCCCGCTCTGGTCCGTCGACGGAGCGCAGGCCCATCATAAAGAACCGCTCAGCCGGAACGGCGGCGGGCAGATCGGGGAAGCCGTCGCCAAACCCATCGCGCTGGGTCACATAGGCAACCGGCGTGCCATGCAAATTACCGCTGGTGGTTGAGCCCAGGGTGTGGAAATCCGAATGGGCATCAAGCCAGAGGACGAAGAGCGGCTTGCCCGCCGTCTCGGCCCGTTTGGCCACCACGGGGATGGTGCCCGCCGATAGCAGGTGATTACCGCCCAGAAACAGGGTTGTGGCCTCGCTGAGCTTTAGCTCATGCATCGCCTCAATCCAGGCGAGGGCCGCATCCATATCCTTTAAGGTTGCCGAGCCATTGCTTGGCCCTGCCCCCTCCATCGGCAGCCCCGCCGGGATCACCGTCGGGCGTCGGGTTACCTCATGACCAAGGGCGCGCAGCTGCTTTTCCAGCCCCGCCACACTAATGGCATCAGGCCCCATCAAGCAGCCACGTTGGGAACCGCTGATATCAATCGGAATGGGAATAAGATCGATCATGGGCCAAAGGTTTAGCCCGTGCGCCGGAGTCGGGTGAAGAGCAAAGTTTTTAGAACACCGACAAACCACTCATGGTCGTGAACTGCTCGAGCGCCGCGGTGCCGATATAGGAGTTGCCGGAGCGGTCTAGTTCTGGGGACCAGACGGCGAGCGTCATCTTATCAGGCACCACGGCAACGATGCCGCCGCCGACGCCGCTCTTGGCCGGCAGGCCGACGCGGTAGGCGAAGCTGCCGACACTGTCATAGGTACCGCAGGTCAGCATGACGGCATTGATCCGCCGGGCTTGGCGCGCGGGCAGGACGGTCTCTCCGGTCACTGAGGAGAAGCCGCGATTGGCGAGCGCCTGGGTGGCGGCGGCCAAATCCTCACAACTCATGGTGATGGCGCACATCCGGCAATAGGCCTTCAGCACCGTATCCACATCATGATCGATGACGCCATGCCCCTTCATGAAATGGGTTAGGGCCGCGTTGACATTCGCATGCTCCCACTCTGATTGGGCCACCGCCTCATCAATCGTGATCTCAGCATTGCCGGACAGCATGCGTAGATAGCTCAAGATCAACTGATCCGGTGACCGGCCAGCGCTTAACAGCAGATCAATCATCGCCAGCGCACCGGCATTGATGAACGGGTTGCGGGGGAAACCGCCCTCATGCTCTAGCAGGACGAGAGAATTGAACGGGTCGCCCGATGGCTCTTTACCCACCTTGGTCCAAACCATATCCCCGCCCCGCACGATGGCGAGTTGTAGGGCGAACAGCTTGGTAATGCTCTGCGCTGAGAAGGCATGGGCGGCCGCCCCCACACTTGCCACCTCCCCATCCACGGTGCGGAGCGCCATACCAAATTGGCGCGGCGCCACCTCGGCCAGGGCCGGAATATAGTCGGCCACCTTCCCCCGGCCATAGAGGGGCTGGATCGCCTCCTCAATCCGGTTTAGCAGCTCTTGATAGTTGATGGCAGCACTCATGATGGCAAAGGGTCGCGTCTTGCTTATTTTTTGTTGGCCGAGCCAGGGGGGCTGCGGTTATGCTGCGCCGCAACAAAACAGAACTTCAACCTTCCCGTAATCCCGGACCTGTTCATTATGCAAATCGAACGCATCACGCCAGGTGATAATCCCCCCAGCGAAATCAATGTGGTCATTGAGGTGCCGGTTCGTTCCGACCCAATTAAGTATGAGATGGATAAGGAGAGCGGCGCCCTGATCGTTGATCGCATCCTTGGCACCTCCATGCATTACCCGGTGAATTACGGCTTCATCCCCAACACCCTCTCCGGTGATGGTGACCCGGTGGATGTGATGGTGGTCTGCGATATCCCGATTAATTCCGGTGCGTTTATTAAGGCACGCCCCGTCGGTGTGATGAAGATGGTCGATGATGGCGGTGAGGATGAGAAGATCCTCGCCGTACCAGCCAACAGTGTCAGCCCGATTTTCAGCCAGTACAAAACCTATAAGGACCTACCCCAGCCGCTCTGTGATCAGATCGAGCATTTCTTCAGTCGCTACAAAGACTTAGAAGACGGCAAATGGGCCAAAGTTGAAGGTTGGGGCGGCCCTGAAGAGGCTGGCCAATTCATCCTCGACGGCATCAAGCGCGTCACCGGTTGAACCGTCACCAATTCATCATCGTTTTAGCGCCCACGCTTTCTAGACAAGCCCTTATTGTTCGTGAAATCGAAACAATCCCAAGGGTCAAAAGCGATGCGTTTGGACAAAATCCCCGCCGGTGAAAACCCGCCTGGCGATATCAATGTGGTGATTGAAGTCCCGGTACGCTCAGACCCGGTGAAGTATGAGATGGATAAGGAAAGCGGCGCCATGGTGGTGGACCGCATCCTTGGCACCTCCATGCATTACCCGGTGAATTATGGCTTCATCCCCAACACGCTGGGCGGTGATGGCGACCCGATTGATGTGATGGTGGTCTCAGATATTCCGATCAATTCCGGCGCTGTCATCGCGGTTCGGCCGATTGGCGTCATGATGATGACTGATGATGGCGGGGTGGATGAAAAGATTCTCGCCGTACCAGCTAGCCGCATTAACCCGGCCTATGACGAGTATCAGAACTTCGAGGACCTGCCACAGCCCCTGCGAGAGCAGATTGAGCACTTCTTCAGCCACTATAAGGATTTGGAGAATGGCAAATGGGCCAAGGTCAGCGGCTGGGAAGGTCCGGAGGCTGCGGGCGACATCATCATGGCTGGCATTGCCCAACATGAGACGATGGAGCTAGTCGCCAAGCAACGGGATAAGCGCAAGGGTGGCGGCCCTGGCGACCAAGCTGGCCCGGCGGCCAATGATGGCCCCGACACCCAGCGCCGCCAGATGCCCTAACCCATCTCCCTCACCTTAAGCTTTTGGAATCCCTCTGCTCTTTATGTTGAGTCGAAATCTGCTTGACTCAAATAAGAACAAAATAGCAACATATACCTGCAGGCGGCCTTCATTGGCATCCGGTCGCCGATGGTAGAGTGTGATGCAGGGAAAAACACAAAGCACTGATATAAATAGGAATTTATCGACAAGCCCGGGGCGAAGCATGGCGCTTTCTGCGCTTAAATCCGCCGGACTTTCCGATACGGTTCAGAACCAAAACCAGAACAAGGCAATTAGCCTAAGCGATGGTGAGACACATCCCTGGGGCTGGTCCAGCGGTTCTGACCTCCTGGATGAACGGCTGCCCGACATGCTTCGTCGGCGTGACCGGGTACAGGATATCGCAGCCCATCAAGCCGCCGATCGCGGCGCGGCTTTGGCCCTAGGCTGTAACCTCATGCGGCGCATAATGCTGGCGGCAGAGACGGCGCATCATCCCATCCTCTATTTAAGCGGCGGACGCACCGAGCATGATCTTGGTCGCCTCCATGGCTGGGGCCTGCGTTGCACAGGCATCAGCGCGCGGCAGATCATCCATGTGCAGTGCCATAACCTTCGCGACATCTGGTTCACGCTTGAAGAGGCACTGGATAGCGGTGCCGTGGGCGGCCTGATCGCCGACCTTGATGACCGGGCCGTGGCAGGCCTCGACATCACGGTGGGGCGGCGCCTCAACCTGGCGACAGAGCGAAACCGACTGCCGCTCCTGCTGCTACGGGATCAGGGGGCGGGCAGCATACCAACCGCTTGGAACAGCTGGTCGGTGGCCGCGCGGCCCAGTGCCGCCAATCAATACGATGCAAAAGCGCCGGGTATGGCGCGCTGTGGGCTCAATCTGATCCGCAGCAAAACGGGGATACCACCATTGGCGATGGAGGTGGCGTGGGATGACCAGGCTGATCGTTTACATTTGGTTGCCGAACTGGCCGATCACGGCACGCCGGCGACGGTTGCGGCAAGGCATAAGCCAGGCAGCGGCCA
The DNA here is from genome assembly GCA_019192455.1 of Alphaproteobacteria bacterium SS10. NCBI lineage: Bacteria > Pseudomonadati > Pseudomonadota > Alphaproteobacteria > Alphaproteobacteria bacterium SS10. The sequence goes on along the minus strand of JAHCML010000004.1, from coordinate 213,485 downwards.
ACTATTCACCCTCCCCTTCGGCAAGGGCCAACGACGCAGGCACGTCGCCTAAGGCGCAACAGCCAGGCTTCGCCCTCGTTACCCGTGCGGCCCAGGGGGTGCGCCTTCATGCCCTGGATGAGGTGGCGGCCAGTATCGGTCTGCATCCTGACATGACCCTTGCCGATGCCAAGGTGATTGCCCCGGATCTGATCACCGAAACAGCGGCGCCAGATAGTGACCGGCGAGACCTTAATAACCTGGCCCGCTGGATGGTGCGCTTCAGCCCATGGGTTGCCATTGATGACAGCGTTAAGGCGGGCACCCTGCCCGCCGCACAATCAACCGGCCTCTGGCTTGATGTTACTGGTGTCGGCCATCTCTTCGGTGGTGATGCGGCCCTGTTGCGAGAGATGCAGGGTAGCCTGGATCGCCTTGGCCTAGACGCCCATATCGCCATGGCCCCCACACCGGGCGCCGCCTGGGCATTAGCCCGGCACAGTCATCAGGGGCACCATCGCGGCCGTCTGCCGATGCTGCATGACCAGGCGCAGATTAGAGAGGCTTTGGGCTCGCTCAATATCACGGGCTTACGGCTCAGCCCTCAGGTGCAGCATGACCTCAAACGCTTTGGCCTGCACCGTATTGGTGAGGTGATCGACCTGCCTAGGGATGCGCTCTACAAACGCTTTGATGCCATTAAGGGAAAGAGTGGTGATGCCGACCAATTGCTGCACCGTATCGACCAGGCGCTTGGGCATGTTGAGGAGCCGATTGACCCACTCTTACCGCCGCCTAACCTGAACCTACGACATGGCTTTGCCGATCCGATTGGTGATGGCGATACGATTAAGGCCGTTCTGCTCGACCTGTTAGAGCGCGCCTGTGAGGCGCTGGGCCATGATGGCCTTGGTGCCCGTGCCCTGACCTTCACCGCCTACCGGGCCGATGGTGGGGTATGGCCTATCCCGGTGCTGACCGGTGCCGCCAGCACCGATGCCAAGCATTTGGCCCAGCTATTCGAGGCACGGGTGGATGCAATCGATCCAGGCTTCGGCATTGATGCGCTCTCGCTCAGCATCGACAAGGTTGACCGGGTCGCCGCCAGGCAAAGCCTACTCGACCAGAGTGCGGCCAATGATGAGGTGGCCATCGACCGTCTGATGGACCGGCTACGTAATCGCCTCGGCACCGGTCGCGTTACCCGCTGGCGCGCCCATGAGAGCCACCTGCCAGAACGGGCAGAGCATTGGTACCCGGCTGCCTGGAATGTTGCGGCGCAAAGCAAGGCACCACCCAGTGACGCCCCCCGCCCGATCCGCCTCTTCCCCCACCCAGAACCGGTTGAAGCCTTGGCCGAAGTGCCGGACGGTCCACCCATCCGTTTTGCCTGGCGCGGCACCACCCATCGGATCAAGCGAGCCGAGGGGCCAGAGCGCATCGCCCCTGAATGGTGGGATGCAAGGCGCGCCCTCGACACGCTTACCCGTGACTATTACCGGGTGGAGAGTGAGGCAGGCCAACGCTTCTGGCTCTACCGCGAGGGCCTATACCCCAGCGATAGTAGCGCCACAGACGCCGCCGCCGGACATAACCCGCGTTGGTACCTTCATGGGTTATTTGCTTAATGGCAACGGCCCTGCAAACCACATCGAACTTTGACTTCCTACGCGGTGCGAGCCATCCGGAGGAGTTGGTCGAACGCGCCTGTGAGCTTGGCTATGATGCCATCGCCCTGACTGATCGCAATAGTCTGGCCGGCATCGTACGGGCCTATAGCACGGCGAAGAAGCTGGGCATCAAGTTCATCACAGGCTGCCGCCNAGACCTTACCGATGGTGCCTCACTGCTCGCCTACCCAACCGACCGAGCGGCCTATGGGCAGCTGTGTCAGCTGTTAAGCCTAGGCAAGATGCGAGCGCCTAAGGGTGAGTGTTTCTTAAGCTTTGATGATGTCTGCAATCATGCTGAGGGTATGATTTTCATCGCCCTACCCCCTGATGATAATCGGGCGTTCGGCGCTGCCATGCTGCGCAACATGGCGCAGCAATTACCAGCGCCCCTATATCTCGGCATTACCAGGCATCATGGCGGCACGGACATTGCTGAAACGCAAAAGCTCGTGGATCTGGCCGCCCAGGTGGGGTTGGAAACCGTTGCCCTGGGCGATGTGCTGTATCACGACCCTGCCCGACGCCCGTTGCAGGACGTGGTCACTTGCATCCGCGAGGGGTGTCAGATTGAACAGGCAGGCTATCGCCTGAATGCGAATGCAGAGCGACACCTTAAAGCGCCGACGGAGATGGCACGCCTGTTCAAGCCCTGGCCACAGGCCCTGAGCAATGCCGAGATAATCGCAGCGCAGTGTGAGTTCTCAATCGATGATCTCCGCTACAACTATCCTGAGGAGCCCGTGCCGCCCGGCAAAACCCCGCAAGAGCATTTGGAACAGCTAACCTGGACCGGGGCTGCCGTGCGCTATCCCGATGGCGTTCCAGAGAAGGTTGAAGCCGCAATCCGCAAGGAACTAGCCCTGATTAAGGAGCTTAATTACCCGCAATATTTCCTCACCGTGTACGACATCGTGCAATGGGCCCGAAGCCAGGGAATCCTGTGCCAGGGGCGCGGCTCCTCCGCTAATTCTGCGGTTTGTTATTGCCTCCACATTACCTCGGTAAACCCGGCCGAGATGGATTTGCTGATTGAGCGATTTATCTCCGCCGCTCGCAACGAGCCGCCCGATATCGATGTGGATTTCGAGCATGAGCGACGCGAAGAGGTGATGCAGTACATCTATGGCCGCTATGGCCGTGAGCGCGCCGGGATCGCCGCCACGGTGATTACCTATCGCGGCAGAAGTGCTGTGCGTGAAGTCGCTAAGGTGATGGGCTTATCAGAGGATGTGCAGGGCGCCATGGCCAGCACCGTCTGGGGATCCTGGGGTAAGGAGGTGGATGAACAGAAGGTGGTTGAGTCTGGCCTAGACCCACGTGATCGCCGCATCCGCATGGTGCTGAAACTGACGGCCCAACTGATCGGCTTTCCCCGTCATCTATCCCAGCATGTGGGGGGCTTTGTCCTAACCCAGGATAGGCTGATTGAGACCGTACCCATTGGTAATGCCGCGATGGCGGATCGCACCTTTATCGAATGGGATAAGGATGACCTCGCTGCCGCTGGGTTGATGAAGATCGATGTGCTGGCCCTTGGCATGCTCACCTGCATTCAGAAATCCCTCGGGCTGATGCGAGAGCATTATGGGGTTGAGAAAGAGCTTGGCGACTTCTTCCCCGCCAATGATACCGCCACCTATGAGATGCTGCAGCGGGCCGATAGCCTGGGCGTTTTCCAGGTGGAGAGCCGGGCCCAGATGAATATGCTGCCCCGCCTCCGCCCTAAGGAGCTTTACGACCTGGTGATCCAGGTGGCGATTGTTCGCCCCGGCCCAATTCAGGGGGATATGGTGCACCCCTATCTGCGCCGCCGCGATGGGTTGGAGCCTGTCACCTTCCCCTCCCCCTGCGCTGAACACGGCCCACCGGACGAGCTAGAGCGTATCCTTAAGCGCACCATGGGTGTGCCCATCTTCCAAGAGCAGGCCATGCGCATCGCCATTGATGCCGCCAAGTTCAGCGGTGATGAGGCGAATGAGCTGCGCTACGCCATGGCGACGTTTAGGCGCCGTGGCACGATCGAGAAGTTACAGGCCAAGATGATCAACCGGATGATTGATCGTGGTTATGAACCTGAATTCGCTGAGCGCTGCTTTAACCAGATTAAGGGCTTTGGCGAATATGGCTTCCCAGAGAGCCACGCCGCCAGCTTCTCCCTCCTCGTCTATGTGTCGTCTTGGATTAAATGCCATTACCCGGCGGTGTTCTGCTGTGCGCTCCTAAACTCCCAGCCCATGGGCTTCTACGCCCCGGCACAGATTGTTCGTGATGCCCGCGAACATGGGGTTGAGATGCGGCCGGTCGATATCAACCACAGCAATTGGGACAACACGATGGAACCGTGCCGCAGCAGTACCGGCGGCATGGCCGTTCGCCTCGGCTTCCGTCAGGTCAAAGGGCTGAATGAAGGTGAGATGCAAACGCTGATCCGACTTAGGGATCATGGTTATGACAGCATTGATGATCTGCACCGGCGCACACGCATTAAGCGGGAGCAGTTAGAGAAGCTCGCCAATGCTGATGGCTTTACCTCAATCAACCGGGATCGCCGCTCGGCCCTCTGGGATATCAAGGCACTGAATAACAGCCCTGACCTCCCCCTCTTCAGCATTGCGGATGCCAAAGACACCGGGGCGGAGCAATCAGTCACCCTGCCTGAGATGAGTTTGAGTGAGGCCGTGGTTGATGATTATCAAAGCCTGCGCCTGTCCCTAAAGGCCCACCCGCTTTCCTTCCTGCGTGACCGGTTCGATCGCTACGGCGCATCACAGAACAGCGCGCTCAAAGACATGGCGGACAAGCAACCGGTGACCGTCACCGGCATGGCAATCGTCCGCCAACGCCCCGGCAGCGCCAAGGGTGTCGTCTTCATGACGCTGGAGGATGAGACCGGTATCGCCAATGTGGTTGTGTGGCCCAAGGTGCTTGAGGTTTACCGCCCCATCGTTATGGGCGCGCGCCTTGTGCTCGTGCATGGCAAGGTACAGCGCACCAAAGACATCATCCATGTGGTGGCCGATCATATTGAGGATGCGTCGATGGAACTTCTTCGCCTCTCTGTTGATGAGCGGGAGCTGAGAAACCCACTCGCCCGCGCTGATGAGGTTATGAAGCCTGGGCCTGATCCTTACGCAGATCCTTACGGTGAGACCTTCATGACGCCTGGCCGCTATAACGTGCAAGAGGTTATTCAGGATCATCCGAACGCCCATGAGAATAGGCGAGAGTTAGATCGCGCCGATGCCCTGGTTCAGCGCGCCCATAACGACGTGCTGGGCCGTGCCCTCCCGCCAAACAAAGCGGCGCGACTAGGTAACCGTAAGCTGCCACGCTTTAACCCCGGCATGCATCCACGCCAGATCCGTGACCTAGTGCCCAAGTCGCGAGATTTTCACTGATCTGTTAGGTGATTGGCATTCAGTGGCAAACGCATTACATGCGTGATCAACGGCGCCCGCGCCCAACTCCATTGCCTAGCACTGTTATCAGTATGAACTTCATCGCCCAGTTTCTCGCTGTCTTTATCCTCGCCATTGGCGCTGCTGCCGCTGCAATTGGCCCAGCCGCCAAATTTGGCGTAATCGACCATGGTGTCGCCGCTGGCTATCTCGTCCAGATCGCCATGCCAGCCGTGATTGCCGCCGCCCTTAGCGTGCCGGTGATTGCCTATGCCTTCTGGCGTGGCGGGCCCAGCCTACAGGTCTTGGGCTTGCTGGCAGGCCTCATCGCCGTTCCGGTGGCCGGTGCCCTGATACAGATGAAGCTGGCGGCTGATGCGCACCCCTTCATCCATGACATCACCACCGATTTCGATGACCCGCCGCGCATTCGTGCCGGTGCCGATGCCCCACGCAGCAACCCACCCAGCTATGATCGCACTGCGCCAGTGCCAGGCAACAGCGACCTAACCCTCGCCCAGGCACAAGCCAACGGCTACCCGGAAATTGAGGCCCTGATCGTTGAGGCACCAATGGAAGCGGTTTTCGCCGAGGCACAGCGCGCCATCGATGTGCTGGGCGTTGAGGTCATTCAAAAGGGCCCCTCAACCGGCATTCAAAGCAGTGATGATGGCGGGCCTAAGGGCGGCGAATGGCGAATTGAGGCAATTGCCACCTCGCCTTGGTTTGGCTTTACCGATGATTTCATTGTGCGGATCAGGGAGGTGCCAGGCATTGAGCCCATGGTGCGCATCGATATGCGTTCAAAGTCCCGGGTTGGCATGTCCGATCTCGGCGCTAATGCGGCCCGCATCGCCGAGTTTCGTCGCCTACTGAAAGATCGGCTTGATCGTTTGGGTAGCTAGGTACAGCGTCCCAGCAAAACCGAATTAGAACTCCAGATCGCGGAAGCCGTCGATCATGTTCTGCAGGAAGGCATAGTCCTTCTGGAACTCGCGGATGACCGGCAGGTAGCCATAGCAATGGTCGCCATCATCATCCATCCACTGACGGAATAGTGGCACCGCATGGCTGGCGCAGAAGCTCTTATACCGGCAGGGGCCGCACTTCTTATGGGTCATCAACTCGCGCATAACCTGCACAAGCATCTGATCAACCACGCCACCCTTCTCGGTCACGATATCGGCAATTGATCGATCGCGAACATTGCCCAGTGCCTTGAACCCGAAGTTCCAGTCCAGCACGTGCTGGCCCATGCTCTCCGACCAGACAAACACATCGAGGTTATGGTCGATATACAGGCTGCTCAGGAAGATATCGCGGGTCTTCTCCATGATCCGTTTGCGGTTAAAGGGCTGCGCCTCAGGCAAGCGGGTCAGGTCGACGCCCTTGCCATCTTCCCAGGCGGAGAGCTCATCATACTCATCCAACAGGGTGACCGCGTATTCGGCAATTGGGATGGGGTGGAGGCGCAGGCGCTGATCAACCACACGCTTGGCCACCCTCGCCAAGAACTCAACCTCTTGGTCCACTGGCACCACCTGGGTGGTGGAGTAAGACCGGGTCTTAGATGGTGAATAGCGACCAAACTGAACCTGTACATCCAGATCACCAAGCGGCGCCAGATATTCATCCACAAACCGCTCTGGCGTGAGGTAGTTCAGCAGGCGCTGCGTGATCAAAACCTCGGGGTAGCCAAGAATGCCGTGGCTCCGCATCTCAACGATCATGTCGCGAACGAATTCAGCGTCATCGGCGACCGGATCGTAGATAATCTCCAGGAAGTAACGACCAGGCACACGCTTCTGCAGCTCGGCGAATTTCGACACTTCCTCGGTCGGTGCCGTGGACCAAACGCGGTACTCGCTATCCAGCGTCTTGGCGATCATCTCAAGGTGATCGATATCCAACTCAGAGTGGTTACCGAACCGCATCGTATAGCTGTGATGGGCGATCTGGTGGCCGGTGGTTGAGAAATAGGCATCCTCATCTTCCCGGGTGTTCAGGTTCTCAACCGCCCAGCCGTAATACTCTTTCACCCGGTCGCTGACGATTGCCAGGTCCTTCCCCGGCATGATCGGCTCACCACGGGCGCGGTTCTTGAAATGCTTATCAACAACGCAGCCAGAGCAGCCACGGGAGCAACCATCATAGGTATGCACCGCGACCTGCAGGTCATCCATGATGCCAAGGGTGGAATCCCGACGGTCAAAGACCGGGCCACCATTATGCAGTGGGCTAACAGGTGGCTTAATCGGCATATGGTTCATGTCAAAAATCCCCTGATCGGCTGCTTATTCAGCCGGCACCTTTTCATAAACAGACTGCGATAGACGGCTCATCACATCACGCGGGCCGTAGCAAGAGCCGGTCTTGCTCTCAAACTCGCGATACAGCTTCCGCGCAACGCCGATGCCGTTGAAGCTGCAGCTATCGAGGAACTCACACTCCTCACAGCCAAACTCACCGCGGGACATCCAGGAAACGGCATCAATCGAGTGACGTTTGGCCATGATGTTGGAGACCAGCGCATCCAGCCCCTGCTCCTCACTCAACTTACCGAGTGAGCGCCCACCATTGCGATCATCCAGGATCACATCACCCCAGATCGTGTAGGCCACCGGATACACATCCATGCGGCCACTGATATGGCAGGTTTGTTTTAGGAAATCGGCGTGGTCGCCAACCGCGTCATAGCGGTCCAGCTCACGCTCCAGATGCTTCGCGCCACCCTCAGTGCTCTGGTAGAAGCGCACCGCATAATCAGCCGCAGAAGTGACCTCATAGCTGTAGTTCTTACGCGCCAGATTGGTCAGGGTCGGCGTAAAGCCGAGTGAGACCGGATCATCGCCAATATACTTTTGGCAGAGATCAGACAGCGCCTCTGGTGAGTAGCGGGTGAGGATCGCCTCACTCAACAGAATGGCCAAATGAACGTGGTGGGCTGATGCGATGGCATCACGGCACCGCTTAGCATAATCGGGGTTCCGCTCAAGCCGGACCGGGTCAACGGTGAGGTCAAAAATCGCCTCATGATCGGCTTCACGGATCAGCTTGGTTGACCGGGCGTAATGCTCTGTCCGGTTATCGTCGACCATTGTCATGGTCACACCGAGGCCCATACCGCGATCGGTCACCGCCCGATAATACTGCTCCTGAACCTCAAGCGGCAGCCATGGCACATCGCCAAACACCAACACACAGCGATAGTTCAGGCCGGTCTGGCGTTCCCATTCGACCAGCTTGTCCATCACCATCTCGAAGTCCTTCAGCCGCATGACTGGATAGACTTCCTTACGCTCATTGATTGAGAGCATGCAGCCGGTGCAAGTACCGCTGCAGTGGTTGAAAATCTCAATCGTGATGTCTGTCGCTTTACCGCTCATGCCAGACCTCTTAATGCGCTGTCACTGCTTCGCGGCCCGCATCATTGGTTGCCTGTGATGCAACCGCGAGCGCATCGCCATCAAATCCATCCGGCATCTGATCCGTGATGATGGCGCGCTGCTTAAAGTGATCGATCAGCTGGGCAGCCACATGCGGGCATTCGCTGCTGTCCCGGCCGGTATCGCCCAGAATATGGGTCGGAACATGGAAACCAGTCGCTGCACAAACTGAGAGGTTCGGGCACTGCATGCAGGCCTTTGAGCGGCTATGGATACCCATGATGCGGGATTTCAGACCGGGCATGGCTTGGTCCAGCATCTCATCAATCTCGCCCTCGCGAATATTGCCAAGGGCAGGCAGATCAAACCGGCTGCCATGGGACACATCGCCCACCGCCTCAAGCTTCGGTAGCAGGTTGCCAAAATGATCGAACTGGATCGATTTCCGCACCGTCTCAGGCAGGATTTCCTCAATCGTCTGCTTCAGGCTTGGCGGTTCCACACCATCAGCGGATTTGCACATCACCGCGTTGATGGAACGGGTTAGCACCGGCGCGAAGCTTGAACTGATCCGATCATGTTTGGTTGCAATGCTCTCAAACTCAATCAACCAATCGGCGAGGGTTTCGATGCATTGGGCTGTTTGGGCGATGTTCATCCGGGTTGGTACCCAGTTGACCGTCACCTCATCAAAATCATTCATGACGGCAAAGTCATGCAGCTCACGCGGGGTGATGCGGGTGATTGCCTCTTCGCTCAGATTGATCGCCAAATCAACCTGGCCGAACAGCGCCTTGGTGCGAGAGATATTCCCCTCGTAAACCTCACCGAAGTTTTTGTTGTACAGCAAAGCCGGATCAAGGATCGCAATCGGCAGGAACTTTACCCGGCGGTCATGATCCGCCAGCGCCTCCAAATCCGGCATCAGGTTCTTCGCCTTACCAATCAGGCTAGTGGAGAAGAACACGGCATTCTTTGGACCGTCATAGCCATGACGCTCAAGCAGATCGGCGCCACGCTCATGCAGGTTCTTAAGGTACTCCAACGGCATGCGCATATGGTCGCCAATGCCGTAGGTCAGGTTGATATAAGAAAGATTATCGAGCTGCGGGATGTATCGATCCAACCGCTCATAGGTCAGATCGAGGACCCTGGTCGACATGTCCGGATTGCGGGTTCGGCGTTCGTCAGCCGACAAAACACAGCCCGCGCAATTGCCAGGACAGCTGTAAACATCATCGATTTGAATCTGCAGCTCACGCGCATAGGCGGTCATGCTGATCTAAATCCCCTGCTTTTGAACCCCACGGGACAATGCCCAACATCAAGCTAAGGCATCGCTTTCCTTGGTAAATTTATACCAGAAATTGCCGAGCCAACGAAGCAAGACCGGCCTGATGAGGCCGATTATCGCTATTTCACGTTCAATCTAGCGTGAGAATTAGCCCTCACCCGCAGCAGAGGCACGGATCATATGGCGCATTGGGGGCCCATCGGTGAGGGCTTGTGCCGCCCGCATAATACCCCGCGCATCAATGCCATAATGGCGGTAAAGGTCTGAAATCGTGCCGGTTTGGCCGAAATGCTCAACCCCCAAAGAGCGGCCTCGATGACCAAACACCCCGGGTATCCACCCCAAAGCCGCCGGATGACCATCGACCACTGTGATCATGGCAGAGTGGCTGGGCACCCCAGCTAGCAACCGCTCAACATGACAGGTGGCGTTGGCAACGCCCCGTTCCCGCGCCCGTTGTGCCGCCGTCCAACCCGCATAGAGGCGGTCGGCGGACGTAACCGCAAGCAGGCCAATATCGCGGCGATCCTCGGCCATAAGGCCCACTGCCTCAATCGCCTCTGGCGCAAGCGCGCCCGTATAGACCACAACCAATTCAGGATTTGGCCCTGGCTCGCGTAGCCAATAGGCGCCCGCGATAATGTCATTCGCGAGACCGTCGGACATCTCACGCACCGGCTGTTCAACCGGGCGGGTTGAGAGGCGCAGATAGACGGAACCACCAGTTTGATCGCGTAGCCAAGTCCGTTCGTCCGGATCGCCCTCACCATCACGCTGCATATAGGCAAAGGCAAAGCGCATGATGACCGCCAGCTCATCCAGATAGGCGGGTTCAAACGCTGCCAAACCATCCTGGGCCATACCGACCAGCGGCGTGCCGATGGATTGGTGAGCACCGCCCTCAGGCGCCAAGGTTACGCCTGAGGGTGTCGCGACCAACATAAACCGCGCATCCTGATAACAGGCGTAGTTCAGCTGGTCGGCACCACGGTAGATGAACGGGTCATAAACCGTACCAATCGGCAGCAACCGCTCCCCATGGATTGAGTGGGTGAGACCAAAGGCAGAGAGCGCCAGGAACAGGTTAGATTCTGCAATCCCCAACTCCAGATGCTGACCCTCCGGCGTGAAGGTCCAATGATAGGTAGAGGGAATGCGTTCGGCCTTGAAGGTATCGGCCATACTCTCCCGTGCGAACAGCTTTCGACGGTTAACCCAACTACCCAGATTGGTGGAGACGGTGACATCCGGCGAGGTTGTGACGATCCGGTTGGCAAGGTCGCTATCGCTGCGTCCAATATCATTCAAGATTTGGCCAAACCCAGCCTGGGTTGAGACCTGTTTACCGGCCGCATCGGGAAAACTGAGGGTCTTCGGCACCGCCACTTCCGGTGCCGTATAACGGCGCGTGCCTTTGGCGAAAAACTTCGCCTTATCAACGAATTGCTGGAGCTTGTTTGGATCAAGGCGAGCGCCTGACCATTTCTCCCACTCCTCCCCCTCAGCCACATTCATGGCCTGGCGAAACCCGGCCATCTGATCCGGTGTCATCAGCCCCGCATGGTTATCCTTATGTCCCGCCAGCGGCAGGTTGTGGCCCTTGATCGTGTAGCAGAGGAACAGCGTCGGTCGGTCATGGGTGGCTGCCTCGGCGAAGGCCTCGGTCAGGGATGGCAAATCATGGCCACCCAGGTTACCCATCAGCTCTTCAAGCTCGGCATCGCTGCGCTTGCCAATCAGTTTGGAGACTGGGCCCTGATCACCCAGTTCGTCGAGCAACCGTTCCCGCCAGGCGGCACCGCCCTGGAATGTTAAGGCTGAATAGAGCTGGTTCGGGCATGCCTCAATCCAATCCTTAAGCGCTTCACCACCGGGCTCAGCAAAGGCAGCCTCCTGAATTCGGCCGTGGCGAAGGACAACAACTTCCCAGCCAAAATTGGCGAACATCTGCTCAAACTTGGCCCAGAGCCCCTCACGGATAACGGCATCCAGGGATTGGCGGTTGTAATCGACGACCCACCAGGTGTTGCGCACCCCATGTTTCCAGCCCTCGAGCAGGGCCTCATAGATATTGCCCTCATCCATCTCGGCATCGCCGATCAGGGCAACCATACGGCCAATCTGATCATCCTTTAGCCAGCCCTTGGCCGCGATATAATCCTGGGAGAGTGAAGAGAATAAGGTTTGCGCCACGCCCAGACCGACCGAGCCCGTGGAGAAATCCACATCGTCGATATCCTTCGTGCGTGATGGGTAACTCTGCGCGCCCTTATAGCCACGGAAGTTCTCCAGCTTCTCGCGTGTCTGATTGCCCGCCAGATACTGAATGGCGTGAAAAATGGGTGAGGCATGCGGCTTAACCGCGACCCGGTCCTGCGGGCGAAGCGCATCGAAATAGAGCGCGGTTATAATCGTCGCGAGGGAGGCAGAGGAGGCCTGGTGCCCGCCAACCTTCACATCGGCGTCCGATTTCTCACGCAAATGGTTGGCGTTATGAATAGTCCAAGAGGCGAGCCAAAGTATCCGCCGCTCAAGCTCACTTAAATAGGCAAGCTTACTCTCAGCCATCGCCATTCCACCCATTTATCTTCTTGTTTTAAGGCCTGGCAGCGTGCCCAGAAAAGCCCGCAAGATCAAGCCGTTCAGACAAGAAGATAGAACAGTAGGTAAGCACCCAGCACGATGCCTGACAGGGCGGTCCCAATGGCGCCCAAACTGCGCAGGATTAGGAACTTGCGAGAGCCGGTATGACCGTGGGAACCGCCGAGTGACGAGAATGAAATCGCATGGAGCAGCCGGGCAACGAAGAACACACCGGCAAAGGCGATCACCATCGACATCGGCGTCTGCAGCAACTCCGCCAGGGCCAAGACGATCAGGAACAGGCCACCATTCTCAGCCAGATTGCCATGGCGGCGGATCATCCGCTCAAGATTGGGATCTTCGGCAAAGCCAACACCAATCCGGGACTTACGACGATAGGCACCGATCTGTAGCAACAGCACCTGCTGCATGATGATCAAAACAGCGGCAAGGATGGCAGTGATGACGGGTGGGTTCATGATCCGAACTCTTCTTCACTTCAAAGGGGCAGTCACCCCGTCGCTCTACGCCATCTAACCCCACCAACTCAAGCGCCAGCATCTTGCAGCCTGATGGTTCCCCAGCAATTGCATCGCAAGAGGCAACAACTTGATACCAACTGGCCGCTTGTTGAGGGACGGGTTTGCAGCACATAGTTGGGTGACCGCACCAACAAACAAAAAGACGCGAACCATGTCCTGGAACCCAGCAATCGACCCACACTGCCCAACCGGTGACGAGGTTGACGCGATTGAAACCGTTATCGTCCCGCGTGCCCGCGATTTGGGTGGCTTCGAGGTGCGGCGTGCCCTCCCCTCTGCCAAGCGGCAGATGGTTGGCCCGTTCATCTTCTTTGACCAAATGGGCCCGGCTGAATTCATCACAGGCAAGGGCATCGATGTCCGCCCCCACCCCCATATTGGTCTCGCGACCGTCAGCTACCTCTATGATGGCTCAATGTATCACCGGGATAGCCTTGGCACCTCGATGGAGATTAAGCCCGGTGCCGTGAACTGGATGATAGCCGGCAAAGGCATCAGCCATTCGGAACGGTCCAGTGATGAGGCCCGCAACAACCCGGGAAACAAGCTGTTCGGCATCCAAACCTGGGTCGCCCTGCCGGATGAGCATGAGGAAACAAACCCTGGCTTTGAGCACCAGCCCAAGGACGCCCTGCCAGTAATTGAAGATGCGGACGCCAAGCTGCGCCTGATCTTAGGCCGGGCCTATGGTGAGCAGGCGCCGGTGAAGACGTTCAGCGACATGTTCTACGTCGATGCCGTTCTGGAAGCGGGCGCCCAAATGCCCCTACCAACCGATCATGAAGATCGCGGCCTCTATGTTGTCCAGGGGGTGATCGAAGTCGCCGGCCAACGTTTTGAAGCTGGTCAGATGATGGTCTTCCGCCCCGGCGACGCGATTAGCCTCAAGGCGATCGAGGCGAGCCGCCTCATGCTACTCGGCGGCGAAACACTGAACGGACCGCGCCATATCTGGTGGAACTTCGTCGCCTCAAGCAAAGAGAAGATTGAGGCCGCGAAAGAAGCCTGGCGCGAGGGCGACTGGCAGCACGGCCGCTTCCAACTGCCGCCAGATGATCATGATGAGTTCATCCCGCTGCCGGACAAATAGGCATAGAAACTAAGGCAGCTGAACAGCCCCTACTAAGCTGCCATCTTATACAGACATCGTCGCCTGGACCGCCCGTTGCCAGGCGGCGTAGCGCTGGTCGGCGTCTGACTTCGGTAGCGCTGGCTCAAAATGTCTATCCAACGCCCAGGTCGCGGCGAACCCTTCTTGATCCGGATAGATACCGGCCCGCATGCCGGCAAGCCACGCAGCGCCCAACGCCGTCGTCTCCAGCACCGTCGGTCGATCAACCGGCGCACCCAGAATGTCGGCCAGGAATTGCATGGTCCAATCGCTCGCACTCATCCCGCCATCAACCCGCAGCGTGTTCTCCGCCCCGTCACTGGCTGGCCAATCAGCGCGCATGGCCTCGAGCAGGTCGCGGGTTTGAAACCCAACGCTCTCCAACGCTGCCTTGGCAAATTCGGCGGGGCCTGAATTTCGGGTTAGCCCGTAAACAGCACCGCGACATTCGGCATGCCAATACGGTGCGCCCAGTCCGACAAAGGCAGGGACCATAATCACCGACTGGTTGGGATCGGCCTGTTCGGCGAGCGGCTGCGTCTCGGCCGCATCGCGGATTATCTTTAGGCCATCGCGCAGCCACTGCACCACGGCCCCGGCAATGAAGATCGATCCCTCCAGCGCATAGGTTCGCTGCCCATCAAGCTGATAGGCGATGGTGGTCAGCAGCCGGTTGCTCGATGCAATGGCCTCAACGCCCGTATTCAACAGCGCAAAGCAACCTGTGCCGTAGGTCGATTTCACCATGCCGGGCTTGAAACAAGCCTGCCCAATCGTGGCCGCCTGCTGATCCCCCGCAACGCCAAAAATCGGTACCTCTTCGCCAAACAGATCGGCCCGCGCCATACCGAAATCAGCGGCGCAATCCTTTACCTCTGGCAGCATGGCCATGGGCACATCCAGCATGGCGCACATCTCTTCGCTCCATGCCCCAGCACGGATGTCGAAGAGCAGAGTTCGGGCAGCATTGGTGGCGTCGGTTGCGTGCACCTTGCCATCGGTTAGGCGCCAGATCAGATAGCTATCAATCGTGCCAAACAGCAGCTTGCCATCCGCGGCTTTCGCTCGCGCGCCCTCCACATGATCCAGCAACCATTTAAGCTTCGTGCCTGAGAAATAAGGATCCAGCAGCAGGCCGGTGATCTTGGTCACCTCTGGCTCGTGACCTGCCTCCCGGAAGGTGCGGCAGATCTCAGATGATCGGCGATCCTGCCAAACAATGGCGTTATGGATTGGCTTGCCCGTCTCCTTATCCCAAACCACCAGCGTCTCACGCTGATTGGTGATCCCGATTGCCGTGATGCTGCCGGGGCGCGCATTCGACCGCTCCATCGCCTTTCGGCAGGTACCAGCAACGGTTGACCAGATATCCTCCGGGTCATGCTCAACCCAACCTGAATTGGGGAAGTGCTGGGTGAACTCCTCTTGCGCCATGCTAACCGGCTGCAAGCTCTGGTCGAACAGGATGGCCCTGCTTGAGGTGGTGCCTTGATCAATGGCGAGGATATAGGACATGGCGGTTTCGCTTCTTCGTTTTGATCATTCGGCGGCGGGACGGGTGGCGCAGCGTTCGCGCATCCAATCATCTAGAACGGCGATCTGATCAGCACTCAGTCTCAACCCCAACTTTGACCGGCGCCACACCACATCTTCTGCGGTGCGGGCGAACTCATGGGTTATCAGCCAATCAACTTCACGCTGGGTTAGACCAGCGCCGAAATCTTGCCCCAGATCGTCGAATGACTTGGCATCACCCAGCATAATGGCGGCCTCGGTGCCATAGGCCCGCACAAGGCGCAGGCCCGTACGGCGATCTAAAAACCGATACCGCCGCAATAGGTCATCGACCAGATTGGTGACTTGATCGACCGGAAAGGCCCCTCCAGGCAACGGCGCCTCCCTGGTCCAGGCATGCTTGGTTTCTGACAGACAGGTCGCCACCTGCTCCATCGCCGCCTCGGCGAGCTTGCGATAGGTCGTGATCTTACCGCCAAACACGTGAAGCGCCGGTGCGCCTAGGTGACCATCCAGCTCCAACACATAATCCCGCGTCGCAGCACTTGCTGAACTGGCCCCATCATCATAGAGCCCACGCACACCGGAGTAGCTCCACACCACATCGTCTGGTGTTACCGGCTTCTCAAGGTACTCCGAGACAAAGTTCAGCAGGTAGTCGCGTTCCTCAACTGAGCATTCGGGGTCGGCATTCGGGTCGCTATGCTCAACATCCGTTGTGCCGATAAGGGTGTAGTCGGTCTCATAAGGGATGGCGAAGATGATCCGGCCATCCTTACCCTGGAAGAAGTAGCAGTGATCATGCTCGAACAGCTTGCGGGTAACGATATGGCTACCCCGGACAAGGCGAATATCGCTGGCTGAATTGCTGCGCATTTTGTTGCGCAATATATCGGCGACCCAAGGACCACCGGCATTGACCACCATCCGGGCCCGGCTTGTACTCTTCAGACCCGTTTCCTGGTTCTCGAGCGTGATGGTCCAGGCGCCATCCTCCACCGTGGCGGAAACCACCCGCTCCCGCGTCCGGACCTGGGCGCCAAGCCGTGCCGCATCACGGGCGTTCAGGCAGACCAGCCGCGCATCGTCAACCCAGCAATCGGAATACTCAAACGCTTTCTTGAACTTGGGCTTGAGCGGTTTGCCAACCTCATCCGTGGCCAAGTTCACCGTGCGTGTAGCGGGCAAGATCTGGCGGCCACCGAGATTGTCGTAGAGGAAAAGACCCAGCCGGATCAGCCAAGCCGGTCGCCGCCCCTTCATCCAGGGCATAAGGGCACTCAGCAGTTTTGAGGTGGGTGTATCACTCTCAAACCGCATCTCGTCGTGATAGGGCAGAACGAACCGCATGGGCCAGCTGATATGCGGCATGGCACGCAGCAGAATTTCCCGTTCAATCAGTGCTTCCCGCACCAACCGGAACTCAAAGTATTCGAGATAGCGAAGGCCACCATGGAACAGCTTGGTCGACGAGGATGACGTCTCCCCGGCGAGGTCCCCCTTCTCAGCCAGGGTCACGCTTAAGCCCCGGCCAGCGGCATCACGCGCAATGCCGCAGCCATTGATACCGCCACCAATAATGAAGAGGTCGTCGATTGGGTCACTCATGCTGAAAGCTTAACGGGGCAATGCCGCTCAGCCAACCGGTGGGAGGCCAACCGCCGCCCGTTCGGCATCCGTCTTCAGCGTAAAATCAGCGCCCAAGGGTAGGTTGGCCACAGGGTTGCAGAGATAGGCAATCGCCTTCGCCACCCATTCGGCTGGAATATGCTGCGCAAAATCCATCTGGGAAACCGGGTTTACACCCGACGACTTGATCGTCCGCTGCATATCGGTTGCTACCGTACCAGGGCTCAAGCCGACCGCCCGAATACCATGCTCGGAATACTCTTTATGGAGCGAGCGGGTTAAGGACAGAACGGCCGCCTTGCTAGCGCAATAATGGCTCCACCCCTCTAGGGCGTTATAGGCCGCGCCTGAGCTGATGTTGATGATCGTGCCTGCCCCCTCGGCCAACATGGCGGGAAGAACAGAATGGGCGGCATAGAACACACCCTTCACATTGATATCGATAACCTTGTCCCAATCGGCTGGGTCAATCTCATCCATCCGGGCAACCGGATCAATGATGCCAGCATTGTTCACCAGCACATCAATACGGCCATAGGCTTGCTTGGTTGTTTCGGCGAGCGCCTTAACCTGGGTGTAGTCACTGACATCGCAGGCGACCGCCTGGGCAATGCCACCGGCATCCTTGATTGAGGCTACAAGCTCTTCCAGCGCACTGGCGCTGCGGGCGGCCACCACAACCTTCGCGCCCTTATCCGCGAGGTACTCGGCGGCGGCAGCGCCGATGCCCTTACTCGCACCGGTGATGATGATGACTTTATCGGCGAGGTAATCCATGGTGACGCTCAACTAGCTTCGGGAAATCGGCAAGCCTGGCATATCGGCGATCAGGGCCAGGGATCAAGGGCACAATGACCAATCAATCACTCGGCATCATCCTGGCAGGTGGCGGTTCCCGCCGCATGGGCCAGGACAAAACCAGCCTAATGCTCGACGGTCGCCCGATGATTGAGCATATGGTTGCCCTGCTTGAGCAGATCGGCGTCAGTGAGATTATCGTTAGCGGCGATGTTCCCGGTTACCGCTATGCAACAGATGATACGCCGGGAAACGGCCCTGCCCGGGCCATTATGGACATCATCAACAATCATCCGGGCTTCCAACGCTACCTAGCCATGCCGGTGGACATGCCGCTGTTCCCGATTGCCCTTGGCCAAATGCTCCTCAAGTCAGCGCGCAGTGGTTACTTTGAAGCATCCATTCTACCCATCTGCCTCCACGGCCCTGCACACACTGGCGAGGTTGTAACGATGCGAGAACTGGGGGCACTTTACGGTGCTGAGGCCCTACCCACACCGCTTGACCTCCCTCCCCACAGCTTCCTGAACATCAACACGCCGGAAGAGTATGAAATCGCGGCGCGTGCGTTTGCCGGTCAGGTCAGTTAAAGGGGGCGATCAAGGTTGGGTTTTGAATGCCTAGCCGGACAGATTTCGCGACCTATGGTTAGTGCCATGACAGATAGCAGCCAAACCACCACCGCCGAGCCGATGACCAAGCAAGACGCTCTCGCGCGCTTGCTCAACGGCGTGTCGGTTGAGATGACCGCAGGTCAAATCGCCAAGCGGGATAATCTGGGTGAGATGCTCGCCGCTGGCAGTGAGGTTTATATTCCCTACCTGCCGGGCAGCGAGATTAAGGCCACCACCGGTGCCGCACCGAAGCTAATTGCTCAGGACCTGCGCCCCGTGCCGCACATTCCGGCCCGCACGCTGAAGAGTGAGAGGGAGCTCGATGAGACGCTGTCCGAACTGGCCGGCTATGGCGTTGATACGGTGCTGTTGATCGCAGGCGACACCAACCCAGCAGCTGGCCCCTTCGATAGCACGATGGATGTGCTGGAAACCGGTTTACTGGCTAAGCACGGTATGACCCGGATTGCGGTAGCGGGGCACCCGGAGGGTCACCCCCATGCCGATAGCGCTGAGCTCGACCGCGCGATTGAGGTGAAATCCGCCTATGCCAAGGACAAGGGGGCGGAGATGTGGATCGTCACCCAGTTCATCTTTAGCACCGAGCCACTGATCAAATGGGACCGGCACCTGCTGGATAAGGGGTTTGACCTGCCAGTTCATGTCGGCCTACCCGGCCCGGCCAAGCTGCCAACCCTGTTGAAATACGCCGTTCAATGCGGGGTTACTGCGTCCGCCGCAATGCTGGCGAAACGACCTAGCTCGATGAAGCTACTGGGACGCTGGGCTGCCGATGACATTTTAACGGAGCTTGCTGAAATGCAAGCCGATCCAGCCCAAGAAACACTGGTGCGCGGAATTCATATTTACCCGTTTGGCGACCTCACCCATGCTGTGGATTGGTTGCAGGGCTTAAGGCAGGACAGCGCATAAAGACGCTGCCGCCGCCATGACCACTGCCGCGTGCTAAATGCCCGTGGTCAGAGGGAGGAAAGAATAGAGATGACGCCACATTCCGTATCGGCCCGGGGGCTAGCACTATGGTCCTGATCACCCCCTCCGCCCGGCTTCGCCGCACCCCGTTTTCCGCCGCCGTCGAGGCTGCCGGTGTTAAGGCCTATACGGTCTACAACCACATGTTGCTGCCCACCGTCTTCCGTAGCTTGGAAGAGGATTACCACCACCTGAAATCCGCGGTGCAGCTTTGGGATGTGGCGGTTCAGCGGCAGGTTGAGTTGCGTGGCCCCGATGCCGGGCGGTTGATGCAAATGCTGACCCCGCGTAACCTGACCCATATGAACCCCGGCCAATGCTTCTACGTGCCCATCGTTGATGAGACGGGCGGCATGCTGAATGACCCGGTGGCGATCAAACTGGCCGAGGATCGATGGTGGGTCTCCATCGCTGATAGCGACCTACTGCTTTGGATTAAGGCCATCGCCTATGGCTGGCGCCTTGATGTGCTGGTGGATGAGCCCGATGTCTCCCCCCTCGCCGTGCAAGGTCCAAAGGCTGAGGAGCTGATGGCCCGCGTCTTCGGCGATAGCGTGAAAGACTTGAAGTTCTTCCGCTTCGGCATTTTTGAACATCGTGGCAAGGCGATGCCGATCGCCCGCTCCGGCTACTCTAAGCAGGGTGGCTTTGAGGTCTATGTCGAGGGCAGTGAGAATGCCATGCCAGTTTGGGATGCGCTGATGGAGGCCGGGCGCGACCTCGACGTTCATCCGGGCTGCCCCAACCTGATCGAGCGGATTGAGGGTGGGTTGCTGTCCTATGGCAACGATATGACCGATGACAACACGCCCCATGAGTGTGGGTTGGACCGGTTCTGCGACATCCAATCGGCGATTGGCTGCATTGGCCGTGATGCCCTGTTGCGGGTCGACAAGGAAGGCCCCGTTCAGGCCATCCGCCCAGTTGAGATCAAAGGCGATCCAGTACCATCCTGCGACCGCCATTGGCCGGTCATGGCCACCGACAAGAACGGTAATCAAAAACGGGTTGGCCGGATTAGCTCGGCCGTATGGTCACCGGATTTCAATACCAATGTCTCAATCGGCATGATCCGCATGACCCATTGGGACCCGGGCACGGAACTAACCGTCCAAACCTCCACCGGCGATCAAGAAGCGGTCGTGCACGAGAAGTTCTGGGCTTAGGCAGATCAACTTCCAGCTGTCACCTCAATCCAGCCCTCACGCTTACGATAAATCGTGGAGGGGCTGAGCTGCAGAAGCTTGGCGGCCTTTGGGATACTGCCACCGCACATTGAGATGGTCTTCTCAATGACGTCCTGTTCAATCTCTTTGTAGCTGCGGCCCAGTGATACTGAGTTTGGGCCGCTTTGGGCTGGCTGTGCCGGGGTTGCCGCAGCGACCGATGGCGCTGGCGCCGTCATTGTCGGCGTCGCCGTGATAGGTGTCGGGGCTGGTTGGCCGCTCCGCTCACTGAATGTCATCATACTGGCATCCAGCTGCTCGCCCTCATTTAAGACGACAGCATTGCGAATGACGTTCTGAAGCTCCCTTACATTACCGGGCCAACCATAGGTAACCAGCTTATCCTGGGCCTCTGGCGTGTAGGCAGTGAAGGCCTTGCCCTCTTCACGGCTGAAGCGTTTTAGGAAGTCCTCAGCAATCTCCAACACATCACCGGCACGCTCTCGCAGGGGCGGCAAATGGATCGGTACAACATGCAGACGATAGTAGAGGTCTTCACGAAACCGGCCAGCCTCAACCTCGACCAGGGGGTCACGATTGGTTGCGCAGACAATGCGCACATCCACATCCTCAAGCTTGGATGACCCAACCTTCTGCACCTTGCCGGTCTGGAGGAAACGGAGCAGCTTGGACTGCAGGTTGATGTCCATCTCGCAGATTTCATCGAGGAACAGCGTCCCCTTATTGGCCATTAATGCGGCCCCCGGACGATCCGCCGTCGCACCGGTGAAGGAACCCTTCAGATGGCCAAAAATCTCAGACTCAATAAGCTCGCTCGGGATTGCACCGCAATTCAAGGGAACAAAGGGCTCGGTGCGGCGCGGGCTGGCGTTGTGGATCGCCTCAGCACAGACCTCTTTACCCGTGCCGCTCTCGCCGGTGATGAAGACACTGGCCTTTGAGGTGGCGACACTGGCGATGGTCTTATAGATCGCCTGCATCGGTAGGGAGCTGCCCACAAAACCCTGGAAACTTGGCCGCCCCAGGTCCTCTTTGATTGAGGTGACCTCAGACTGGAGTGTTGCCGTCTCAATCGCGTTTTTAACCGTTGTGATCAGGCGTTCCTTGGCAAAGGGCTTCACCAGGAAGTCCTTCGCGCCCAGCTGCATGGCCTCAACCGCCATGTTCATCGAGCCATGGGCCGTGATCACGATAACCGCGCTATCCACTCCCATATCATTGAGGTTTCGCAGGATGTCGAAGCCATCCATATCGGGCAGCTTCAGATCAAGAAGGATCGCCTTGTAGCTGCGCTGATTGAGGAACTCTAAGGCCTGCGCCCCGGTTTCAGCCATATCGCAACCGATGCCAGCGCTGCGCAGCTGATCTTCATAGACCACCGATAAGGACGGGGTGTCTTCAACGAGAAGGACGGGGTGTTGGGTCATGTGTCAGCACTCAATGTCTGAGATCCGGCCTGACGTAAGGCCATGAACTTATCGAATTCTTGGTTGGTCTGGCTGATCAAGGGCAGCACAGTCTGGGATGCGTCGAGCGCGGCTGCGAGATTACCCGCCCGGGCCTGATCATTCAAAAGCTTAGCGGCGGTATTTAACCGATCAGCAAAGACGATGCCTGCTAGACCTTGAAGCTTGTGAGAGCCAGCCTCCAGCTGTTCCAAATCCTGATCATCGACGCCGGCCTGAAGTTGGCTCTGACATCCCGCCAAGTCCTGGCCGATCTGGCCGGACATGCGTTCGATCGCCGCCTCGCTTAGCGCATCCAACATCTGGGTAAGTTGCGGTGCGTCGATTAGCGGATCATTCAACATCTCAGGCTCCGGATCAGACAGCGCGGGTTTGACCAGGCCAATGCTTTGGCTACCGGAAGTACCAGTGGCCAAGCATCGGTTAATTTCGGTCGTCAGCACAGACCAATCGATTGGTTTAGCAACCACGGCATTCATGCCTGCCTGAATGAACTGCTCAGCCTCATTAAGGCTGGCATAGGCCGTTAGGGCGATGATCGGCAGCTCAGAGGTTCTCTTGCGGATCGCCTGGGTCGCATCCGTGCCACTCATCACCGGCATCGAGACATCCATCAGGACCACATCGAAGCTGCCAGCCAGGGCGGCCTCCATCGCGTCTTGGCCATTGCCAACAACGGTAACTTCACAGCCTCGTTTGGCCAGCTCTGCCTCCACAACGATCTGGCTGGTCAAATTGTCTTCGGCCAGCAGCACCTGCAGGCCTGAGGGCAGTGTGACTTCCTCACTCGGGCGGGCTGCCTGCTGTGGTTCGATTGGGTTAAGGGCCTCATCCATCGCCAGCATGGGCACATCGAACCAGAATTCAGTGCCCCCATCCCGTCGGGCACGGAAATCAATCTCACCACCCATTAGGCCGACCAGACGATGGCAGATGGCAAGACCAAGGCCGGAACCTTGGGATTCCGCGTTCTGCATAGACCCAACCTGAACGAATTCGCGGAAAATCTTACTGCGAACGCTCTCATCCAGGCCGGGGCCATTGTCCAAAATACGGAAGCGGATTTGGTAGCGCTCATCGGCCACCGCCCATTCCATCGGGCTGAACTCGGCGCAGATGGTGACCTCACCGCCCTCCGGGGTGAACTTAATCGCGTTGCTGATCAGGTTGTCGATCACCTGCCGCAACCGAATTTGGTCGCCGATCAGGGTCGGTGGGATTTCCGCATCGACCTCTGAACTCAAGTTAATCTGCTTCGCGACGGCAGAGGCCTGCCAGAACTGCATGGTGTCCTGAATGAAGCGGGAGAAGTCGAAGGGATCAGAAGATATCTTCAGGTGCCCGCTCTCAATCCTAGTGAAGTCGAGCACATCATTCAGCACCGTGCGCAATCGGCTGGCACTCCGTACCGCGAGGTCGATGTAGCGGCTGTTCTCCCCCGGATCGGTTGCATCGCCGACCAGGTTCAGCGCACCGATGAGACCGTTGAGCGGGGTTCTGATCTCATGGCTCATGACGGCTAGGAACTGGCTCTTTGCCTTATCTGCCTCCTGTGCGTGCTGCATGGCGCTTTCCATACGCAACTCTGCAAGGTGCCTCGCCGTGATGTCCTGCGCCGTGCCGAACAGCGAGATCACCCGGCCTTTTGCATCCAGTTCTGGCACAATCTTGAGCAACAGATATCGATCGGTGTTCCCAACCAAACGGGCCATGTATTCGGCGGACTTACCCGTGAAGGCCAAGTCCAGCAGCTGGTCATAGAAGCCCTGCCGATAGCCATCATCGATAAGCTCGGCAAAGGTCTCGAGCGCGATGTTCTTGGAATCAGCCGGGAGGTTCAGAAGCTGCAAAAGCTGCTCTGAATAGACAATCTCATCATCCTCAACATTGTAGGTCCAGTGACCCAGCTGGGCCGCCTCCTCAGCACGCAAAAGCAGCTGCTCGGCCCGTTTGATCTCAGAGATATCAATGCGGAAGCCGACGACACCACCATCTGAGGTCTTCCGCTCCTCGATCCGCAGCCAACGCCCACCGTCTAGCCGCTGTTCAATTGGTGGGCCGGGATTGCGATGCATCTCCAGCCGCTCTTGAACCCAGTCATCAACGCGGCCTTGGGCCTCGACATACTCGGCCCGCTCGGCGCCGTATCGGATTATGTTCTCAAAGGTATTGCCGGGATAAATCTCCGGCGCGGCGAGGCTGTAGATCTCTTTGTAGCGGCTATTGCAGATTACCAACCGATCATCGCTGTCATAGAGGGCAAACCCCTCAGGTAGCGCCTCAATCGCGTCAATCAGGCGCTGCTCGGCGGCGCTGGCACGTTCACCCGCCTCTTGCGCCGCTGCTTGGGATCGGCGGGCACTTCGCGCCTCCAAACCAAACGCAATGATGAACAGAATACTGCCCAGGGCCAGCCCACCAAATGCGGCGATGATATAGCCATAAGCGCTGTCACGTTGGCTGGCGTAACGCGCCATCCTCCCCTGCTCAGCATGCAGCACGCTGTTAGACCAGCTCCGGATAGCAATCACCTGTCCGTTTACCAGTTCACTGGCGGCCGTCCAATCAACATGGCCGGCTTGGTTCAGCAACACGGGCGCCAGCATGGCATCCAGATCTTCTAGCGCCTGCTCAAGCTGACTAGGCACCTCATCAAGATCGGTCTGGTCCAGGAATTCTGCCACTGATCCGCGTTGCAAAACGTTTAACCGGCTCCAAACAATATCGACCCGGCGGGATAGCCGGGCACGATCATTGATGCGTTGATATTCGTGAATTTCAGCGCTGAGCCTGACGAGCTCGCTATGGGTCTGTGCAGCCGCCCAAACCACATCCTCAATCAGGAATTCCTGAAGGCTTTGATCAGCCTTCAGGGCATTCCGGATACCAGTCCAGAAGGCAGCTGCACATCCGACAATCGCGATGATGACGACGGCATAACGGATGGCCGCTGCGTTCTTCACTGATACCCCCCGATCAATCAGTCTATTTGACGATGATCTCTTTAAGCTGCCAGATCCACTTATCATTGTGTTCAACGGATTGCAGCTCGGGATGCTCATCCCTTGGATAAACCACCCAGATTGGCCCCTTATCGCGCAATGACAGCGGCTGGCCGTTCATTGAGGTGGCCAGGATGACATCGTAGTCCCAGAAGTCGCTCATAGGAATTTCGACGGCATAATCGTTCACTGCAACGGCCCGGACTGTGTCGCCGGCGCCCTCGGCGACGGTGAGGATGTCACGGGCAAGCGGCCCTTGGAATTCGGTGATGCCATCCGTCCAATCAGTGGTGGTGCGGATGGTGTGCTGGTTAAACCGGTTAAGCGTCTCATGACTATGCACATGAGGCGCGCCGGTGACCTTACCCTTCACGATAAGGATGGGATCATTGGCATGGGCGGCACTGAGGCTAGCAAAGGCCATGATGATAACGGTGATGAAGGTAAAGCTGATGTCACGAAGCTGGCTGGGCAGGGCGATGGTTTTCATTGTGTCCTCCGACAGGTTGGTCTGTTCAAGAGGGAAGGATCAATCTTCGTGCCACCACAAATATTCATTTAAAACAATATATTAGACAACTCTCGACTGAACAGACTTTGCATCCTGCAAAGTTTAGATTCGCAGGATGCAAAGTTTGCTGTTTGCACTTTTGACATTGCAAAACACCGTCATGCTGCGTCGATGGTCAGTTCCTCCGGCTTGATCTCCCCGGATCGAATTAGGTGCCATGCCTTATCCAAATCATCGCGTTGGCAAGACAGGGATCGGCCACAGGGGCAGACAATGTTTTCGGCCTGGGCTTCAGGGACGTGAAACTCTTCACCGCATTCGCAGGCGATTAGGTATCCGTTGAAGACGTATTCAAGCAGGGTCATTTGGGGGCCTCCTCTGAATCTGGCGGTAATGCTGCTAATCATTTCTTCGATCATGGTCATGTCGTGTCCTCCTTCATGGCGCCGTTCTTAAGCGGCGTTGTGGTAGATGAATGGCCGAACCTGATGTCGGCTGGCCGCACGATCCCAACTTGGCCGTAGCGTGCTCTGCAGGGCCTGCCAGGTATCCTCAAAACTGGCGACTGGGGTGACGCAGTGCCCCTGGGCATGGCCCCAGAGCTGTTCAGCAATTGGCCGATATCGTTCGACATTGCGCTCCAGGTTCATGAACAGGTTGACGCGACTAAGGCGTGGCTCTGCGAGGATGGAGTTCATGGTCCGATGCAGGTGATCGGGGCCGACCATGGGTTCGATGTGACGGCCAAGCAGGGAGACATTGGCGATATGCCGGGAGTTTGCGCCCTCGCTTAGGATGGTCACGCGCTGTCCCTCACTCCATTCCCGGAAGAAGTCAGCGAAGTCTTTGTCCAGGAAGCCCTCATCATCCAGCAGGGTTCCACAGATATCGAAAACGTAATGGATCATTGGTCCTCTCCTTTCCCAATTTGATTATTCGGCGGCGACCGGCTGGATGGCCTGGTCGACTGCATCGCGGCCGTACACATCGTCGAGGCGCACGATGTCGTCCTCGCCGAGATAGGTGCCGCACTGAACTTCGATGAGGTGCACCGGCTCTGTGCCAAAGTTCTCAAGCCGGTGATGGGCGCCGAGCGGGATGTGCACACTCTGGTTTGGCTTCAGTGTGTGTTCCTCGTCATCGACCGTGACGGTGGCAACGCCGGAAACAACGGTCCAATGCTCAGCACGGTGGTGGTGATACTGCAGGGATAGGCGACCACCCGGCTTGACCGTGATGCGCTTCACCTTGAAGCCCTCATCCTCATCAAGGATCTGGTAGCTGCCCCATGGGCGGGTTGATGCGGAGGCACCCTGCTGTTCGGTGAACTCATGGGCGACCTGATTGCCCGATTGAGACAACTCAGCCACCACGGACTTCACATCCTGGGAGCGGTCTTTGCTGGTGACCAAGACAGCGTCGCCGCTATCGACCACGACAACATCATCCAGCCCGACAACCGCCACCAGGCGTCCGTCACTGCGGATAAATGAGTTCCGGGTGTCCTTGGTAATGACATCGCCGTTGGTGGCATTGCCATCCAGGTCGTGGCTGTGCTGCTGCCATAGGGCGGTGAAGCCACCAATGTCGCTCCAACCACAATCCACCGCGACAACGGCGCCATAGCTGGTCTTCTCCATCAGCGCATAGTCGATTGAGATGTCGGGGCATCGTGAGAAGCTGACAGCTTCCAGATGAACGGTCGTCCGCTCTTGCTTAGAGAATTTGAGAGCCTGGTTAACCGATGCCAGGATTTCCGGTGCATGGACCGCAAGCTCACGCAGGCCGCGCTTCACGGACATGAAGAACATGCCGCTGTTCCAAAGCGCACCCTTATCGCTAATCAGCTGATCAGCGGTTTGACGGTTTGGCTTCTCCACGAACCGGTCGATGGTTGTGGTCTCAGAGACGACTAGCGCTGAACCACGGCAGATATAGCCATAGCCCGTATGCGGCTCGGTTGGCTCAATCCCAAAGGTGGTGATCAGATCACCGGCCAAGACAAGCTCTTCGGCACGGTCCGTTGCGGTTAGGAAGGCCGCCCGGTCATGGATCAAGTGATCCGATGGCAGAACCAAGATCCGACCATTCGGCATCTTCGACTTCATAGAGATCAGAGCAGCGGCGATGGCTGGGCCGGTATTGCGGGCCATCGGTTCCACGATCACCTCTAATGGCTCGATGCTCAACTCGGCCAATTGCTCGTGGACCAGCTCAACATAGCTCTCGGCGGTCACGATGATTGGCGCGGTGAACCGCGATTGGTCGGCAACCCGTTGGCATGTTTCTTGGAATGGCGTGGTATTACCGATCAGCTGTTGAAACTGCTTCGGGCGCATGGACCGGGAAAGCGGCCAAAGGCGGGTACCTGAACCGCCAGCCATAATCACCGGTGTCGTCTTCTGATTAGTGAATTGCATGAAAGGACCCTCCGTCCGATTGGATTGAACCTGATGGACGTTACGGGGCAATCACGATGCCAAATCTGATCTGCAGGGGATGATTTACATGCCAACGCCAGTCTTTCTGCGGGGTTCACTGACCTCAACCCAAAACACCGGCTGGTCGTGCCAAGGCACCAAATTGTGCAGGCTGATAAGTCGGGGCCAAAATTTTTGCAAAATCGAAAGATTCGTTTTCGGATTTGCTAATCGCATAAAATGCAAATTTCTAACCCGTTGATTTAAAACAAATAAAAACTGGCCCCTCCTTTGCTCCTATAGGGGAGGACAATCGGAGGGTCCAATCATGAAGGTCGTAAGAGAACGACCAAGTCAGCGTCTGCACCATAGGGTGACAGCACCAATGAAGCTCATCATCGATGGCAAGGACTATGCCGTGGTGAATTGGAGCCTCGGCGGGCTGTGCTTAGAGGTGGACGAGATTGGTCGACTACAGAAGGGTGACCGGCTATCCGGTTCGGCCGTGTTGCCGTTCCAGGGCTTTGACATCTCTTTTGAACTAAAGATGGAAGTCTGTCGCATTGATCGGAATGTTGGCGAGCTTGGGCTGTCTTTTGTCGATCTTGATGATCGGGCAACCGGTCTACTATCCCACTATGTTGATGAGCTGGTGCGCGGCTCAATGGTGGTTATTGAAGATACCATCCAGCGTATTGATGTCCCGGTCACACCGGTTTCAACCAAGCCCGATCCAAACCCGATTGCAGAGATCCCCGTTCGGCGCTGGCCTATAAAGATGGTGGCCATGACCGGCTTCTATGCCTTCCTTGGCCTGATTGTCTTCGGCTACGCCCTGCTACTCGCCTACAGCAATATCTTCGTGCTTGAGATCGATAGCGCTGTTGTCTCGGCACCGGTTGAGACGATCACCGCTAAGGTCGATGGCGAGCTGATCATCAAGATCACCGATGCGCCAACCCAAATCTATCGCGGACAAGTACTAGCGGAGATTGCAAACCCCGCCCTGGACCGACGCATTGCCGCTGCAGGCCTCGCCGTCGCCGCCGCTGAAGCGGAGGTTGCCTCCATCGATCAAAACCTGCGCAGCGCCCAGCGTCGGGCCCGCGATCATGAGATTATCGGCCTAAACAATGTGAAACGGGCTGAGGCACGCCTAAGCGCTGAACTTGAAGAGCTGCGCATCGCGAAGGCTGAACTGGCTAGGGCCGACATCCTGTTAGAGAAAGGCCTGACCACGGCATCCAAGCGCGATCAACTCGCCAGCCGAGTTACCGAACAGGCCGCACGGGTTGAACAAACCCGGATTGATGTTACGGAGCTTCGCCAAGTTTCGGTGAAAGCGTCCGGCGACAACTTCTTTGAGAGTGCGCGTCTCGCCACCGAAACCGATCGCCTAAACGCAGACCGCAAGATCGCCAGCGCCGAGCTACGCAATGCCCGGCGTCGGGTTGACCTGCTGCAGCAAGAGCGGGATGACTATCTAATCAAGGCACCATTCAATGGCCGCCTGATTGATAACCTGCGGGCCAATGGCGCCAGCATTCATAAGCGCGATGCCCTTTTCATCGTGGAGCAATCGCATGAGCGGGAAATCCTGGCATTTGTTCGCCAGGAACAGATCCTGCGCATCGGCCTAGGTGACCCGGCATCGATCTATATCCCGGCGCTGGATCGCACCATCATTGGCCGGGTTGAGGTTGTTGACCGAACCGACGGCTTTGTTCAGGCCGAACGCTCCCGCTATAGCTGGCGGACCGAGACCGACCGGTCCGGCATGGTTCGCCTCTCCCTGCCACAGGATGGTAGCGCCGATGATGTGGTGGCCGGCCTTCCCGCCATTGTTGTCTTCAACCAGCGGGCCGCCGATGGCGTGGTTCACAGCCTGGCAACCGCATGGTCATCCGGCCTCGGTCATCAACAGATGGTCGCAGAGGTGCCGGGGGCGCCACAAATGCTCGAGGGGGTGCAATGACCCATCCCATCCGACGGGCGGTAACCCAGAACTATAAAATTGATGACCCCACGGTCTGGCCCACCGGTTTCAAGAAATGGACACCACTGGTGCTCTATCAAATTTTCCTATTCTTCAGCCTGGTTTTCATTGGCAGCGCCGTCATCCCCAACACCCTGTGGGATCCTGAAACCCAGGCCATCACCTTCACCCTCGGCATACTTGGTGTCTGGCGATATGGCTGGTGGATGACCCATGCAGTTAGGGCCCGCAACTATGGCCGCCATGTCTATCCGCGGCTTAAAGCGGAGGGTGAGCAACTCTGGCGGGATGGCTGGCGCCCCCGCCATTTGCATTTCATGTTCACCACCTTCAAAGAGCATCGGGACATTACCGAGAAGGTAGTGCGCAGCATTATCCGTGAAGTCCGCGACGCCGGTGTTCCGGGCACAATTTGGCTTGGATCCGGTGATATCTATGATGAGGAGATCATCGCCGACCTGATCCGGCGTGAGACCACGGACATTGACTTCGAGCTTAAGATTGTTCGCCAGAACGTGCCGGGCAAACGGGCCGCGATTGGCCTTGTGCTTCGTGCTATGAACCGCGGCAATGTTGAGCCCGATGATCTGATCATCTTCATGGATGGTGACTTCATCCTTGGCCAAGGCTGTATTGGTAAATGCATGCCGCTGTTCCGCCTCTACCCTGATCTGCAGGCCGTCACCACGGATGAGGAGGTCATCTGCATCGGGCCCAAATGGATTGCCAGCTGGCTGACGATGCGGTTTGCCCAGCGACGCCTCGCCATGCAAAGCCACGCCCTTTCTAACCGCGTCCTAACCCTTACCGGTCGGATGTCGGTGTTCCGTGCCAATCACCTGATGCAGTTAGAGTTCATACGGGTGCTTGAAGCGGATCACCTGGATCACTGGCTATGGGGCAAGTTTCGTTTCCTATCCGGTGATGACAAGAGCACCTGGTACTACCTGTTAAAGCATCGCTCTCGCATGCTCTATGTGCCCGATGCCCTTGGCTATACCGTGGAGGTGATTGAGGGTGGCGGTATGGACCGGATGGTTCAGAATTTCCGTCGTTGGTCGGGCAATATGCTTCGCAATGGCATGCGCGCAATCCAACTCGGTCCCCGTGCCATGCCCTTCTTCATTTGGTGGTGCCTGATCGATCAGCGGCTATCGATGTGGACCATGTTGGTCAGCCCGGCGCTTGCCTTATCGGCGTCACTGCTGGTCTCCCCCTACTACATGGTCTCTTACGTTCTGTTCATTCTGTTCTCGAGAATGATGCTGTCGCTCGTACTGTTTACCTACTCGCGCAAGATCGACATCACCTATCCGTTCATTCTGTATCTGAACCAGCTGATCAATGCGTCAGTGAAGGTCTACTGCATCTGGCGGTTATCCAAGCAACGCTGGTCAAACCGTGGAAACCAATCCGCAGGCTTTGATGGCGGCACCTTTATCGACCAGTTTCGCAATGGCATGGCCAAATACCTAACCGCCCTATCGGTCACCATGCTGTTCATTGGTGTGATCTGGTACAGCAAGCTGGTCCACATGCCATCTGCGCACATTGTTGGCACGCTGCTGCGATAACAGTTGCCCAACTTTGCAAATTGAAAATCCAGCTTTCGTATTTGCAAACCAATCTTTTCAGATATCGATTTTATAATAAAACCCAATTTGCCAAAAAATTTATAAGCCCTTGTTTTTAAATAATTTATACATGTGGCACAGCACTTGAAAATATCCCTCTGAGTTTCACAAGACCCGATCTTCGGAGGGATTTAAAAATGAACGCTATTACTCAACTGCCATCGGCTCTTATCGATGAAGCCGCCTCCACTTATGAAGAGCTGCTTCAAGAGAAAACCGCGATCAGTATCTTTGGTCTTGGCTATGTCGGCGCCGTGTCAATCGGCTGCCTATCCAGCCTTGGGCACCGGGTTGTCGGTGTTGATCTGGCTGAAGACAAAATCGCCGCCATTCAGAACGGCACCTCCCCCATGCTGGAGGCCAACCTAGATCAACTCCTGACCCAGGGCGTTGATATGGGCATCATCACCGCGGGCAGCAACGGCCACCGCGCTGTTCTTGAAACCGACATCACCTTTGTCTCTGTCGGCACGCCAACCGCTGAGGATGGCAGCTGTGACCTAAGCTTTGTCCGCTCAGTCTCCCGCACAATTGGTGAGGCACTTCGTGAGAAGGATGAGTATCACCTCATCGTCATGCGCTGCAGCGTGCCACCGGGCACCACCTTGAAAGTGATGCAGCCTGAGATTGAGCAGGCATCGGGCAAGAAGCTCGGCCCAGATTTTGGCCTCTGCTTCAACCCTGAGTTCCTGCGCGAAGGTACCGCCGTCGCTGACTTCTTCACCCCCACGAAAACGGTAATCGGTGCGAATGACGAACGCGCTGGCGAGATGCTGGCCGAAGTTTACCGAGCCGTTGAAGAGGAGATCCTGTTCTGCTCAATCGATGCGGCGGAGATGGTGAAGTATGTCGACAATACCTGGCACGCCACCAAGGTCACCTTCGCGAATGAGGTTGGCCGCCTTTGTAAGGCACTCGGCACCGATAGCCACGAAGTGATGGATATCTTCGTAAAGGACCGTTACCTCAACCTCTCATCCTACTACCTGAAGCCTGGCTTTGCCTTCGGTGGCTCCTGCCTACCGAAAGAGGTGCGGGCAATGGAACACCTGGCGGATGAGCTAAACATCAGCCTGCCGCTGATGGAGAACCTGAACCGCTCAAATGAAGAGCATGTGGAGGAAGCCTTCCGCATGATCGTCGAGAGCAAGGCGCAACGCATCGGCTTCCTCGGCATCACCTTCAAAGGCAATACCGACGACCTGCGGGAAAGCCCAACGCTTGAGCTGATCGCGATGTGTCAGTCGGCT
This sequence comes from Alphaproteobacteria bacterium SS10, assembly GCA_019192455.1. Taxonomy (NCBI): domain Bacteria; kingdom Pseudomonadati; phylum Pseudomonadota; class Alphaproteobacteria; species Alphaproteobacteria bacterium SS10. The sequence goes on along the minus strand of JAHCML010000004.1, from coordinate 180,504 downwards.
GGTCTGGAGGTTGTCCTCCATGATGAGAACCTGCGCCTCGATGCTTCGCTCTCACAGCACTACGGCTACATGAAGCACGCACGGCCTCACCTGCGCCGGGTGGTTCAGGACCTGCCAAACATCGCCCGTAAAAGCATTGGCGAAGTGACGGAGGAGGCCGAGCTGGTTGTGATCTCACACAACAAGGATCCGTATCGCGGTGCTGCTTATGAGCGGCTGGAAGAGACGAAAGTCCTGGACCTGGTCCGGATGTCTCAAGAGCTGCCAGCGCACAAGAATTACCAGGGCATCGGATGGTGACCTGAGAGTTGGGGCCGTTGCGCACAACTCTAAGGCTAGGTGATCACCCCCCCAAGCTCCACCTCGCCAGAGTCCCCTCCGAACCCGCGCAACGGCCCCTTACCCCCCCTGCCTAAGCGAGACCACACAGACGAGGGGCTGTGTGGTCCGTTTGGCAAATCTAGGAGGACCAAATCATGCCTAGCTTGATTGCAAGTCGCCCCATCGTGGGCACCAATGAGGATGATAATATTACTGGTAAGAATACCTCAGACGTTATGTCCGGACGGGCTGGCGATGACTCTATCACCGGCCAAAACGGGAATGACGAGATCTGGGGCGGTACCGGGGATGACACCCTAAGAGGTAATAACGGCAACGATATCGTCTTCGGCTCCGGCGGCCCCAACATCGTCGATGTTGAATCTGTCGAGATCACCGATGACTACGATGTCTCTGTTATCTTTGAGGGTGAAACAGCCGGGTACAAAAACACCTTCGGCACCTACAAGGTGCAGGAGGATGAGACCATTACGGATGTTGAGATCATTTGGCCAAATGCATCGCTGAGATATTCAGGCGGTGATTTGGTTCAGGGGGTTTCGAGAGAGTACTTGGACGTGGAAGCTGGTGACCAAATATCCTTCTTCATCGTTTCCAATGGTTACAATCTCAACGGTCGATACAACGATGTTGATCTAGAGGCTGGCGCTCTCGAGTTTCGTGATGCGGATGGTGAGATTGCCACCCTGAACAGCATCAACCCCGATCTGATCCACGTGGCCGAGGATGGCACCGAAACCGAAATCCGTGTGGACAAGTACCACACGGCGGCATTCGGTGAGCATCAACAGCTAAACGCGGATGGTTTGCTGCATACGGCGGGCATCTTGAAGCCTGATGCTGGCACGCTGACCATTGGGTTTGAGGATCTCTACAATGGCGGCGATCGCGACTTTGATGACAGTGTTTTCACGGTCGATATCGGCACCGTTAATGCCCAGGTTCTGAATGCCCATTACCAAACCGGGAATGACGATGAGGATCCGGATACAGGTGATGGCGACGGTGACGATGACGTCGTAATCATCCCGCCATCCGATAATGATCACCTCTATGGCGGTAATGGCGCTGACGAACTGCATGGCCGGTCCGGCAACGACAAGCTTGAAGGCGATAACGGCAATGATGCCCTGCATGGTGGCTCTGGTGATGACCAGGCGGTCGGGGAGTCAGGCGACGATACCGTCTTTGGCAACTCGGGTAATGACAACCTATCCGGTGGTCAGGGGCGTGATAGCCTTGGCGGTAACAGCGGTGACGATGTCATCAATGGCGATAGCCAGGATGACACCATCATTGGTGGCCATGGCCAGGACACGCTCGACGGTGGTAACCATGATGACCTGGTCATCGGTGGGTCTGGCGATGACTACCTAATCGGTGGTTATGGCGATGACACACTAAAGGGTGGTGCCGGTGAGGATACGCTGTCTGGTGGTCATGGTGATGACGACCTACAGGGTGGCCATGGTGATGATACCTTCATTGCCGATGCCGGTGATGACTCCTTCCATGGTGGTCGGGGCGTCAACACGGTCGATTACTCCGACTACGACAATGATCTCAGAATCCTACTGCACAATAAGAAGGCACACGGGCTTGAGATCGGCAATGACTACCTGAAGTATATCCAGAACGCGATCAGCGGTGATGGTGATGACAGCATCAAGGGCAGCAAAGAAGCGAATGAGCTGATTGCTGGCGGCGGTGATGATCGCATCCGCTCACTTGGTGGCGAGGATACACTGACCGGTGGGTCGGGTGACGATATCTTCGAATGGCGTAGCTATGACATTGATGGCGATGCCGACATCATCACCGACTTCGATCTTAACGATGATGCCATCGATCTTCGTCATGTGATGAAGAACGCAGAGACTGATGATGAGATCATCGCCCGCCTCAATGTCGAGGATACGGATGATGGCGCCCTGATCTCGGTCCGCAAAGGCGGGACCGGTGATGGCCTGACCGATCTTGTCATCCTGCAAGGTATCGATGGTGAGGATGCAACCTCACTCTTCGATGCAGGCATCTTCATCGTCTAACTAAACCAACCAACACTTGAACGGGCGGGGCTTTGGTCCCGCCCCTTTTTTATGCTGCGAATCTTGTGGTGACGGCATTTTGCAAATCGCAAACCTTTGCAGATCGCAAAAGCAACAAAAAACCATAACCATTTGTTTTTGCTGAAATAAAAAACACCAACCCGTTGGCATCGTCCTTGCCACTTCTTAGGCAATCGGAGGTTCCAACAATGCTTAAACAAAATCGCCCACGGCGTTATCTACCCGCTTTGATCCTGGCTTTGGTACTCGGCTTCGGCCCGGCCTTGGCCAACTGGATCGTTGATCCATTCCGGATGAACAATCAGTTCGACCTTGGCTTGGACCGGGAGGAAATCAGCCTCCGCGCCCATTATCCGCTGTGGAAGATGATTGAGTATCCACGGCGTCAGGATCAGTTCATCGTTCTAGGCGACAGCCGTGCCCGTGCATTGCAGGACAAATACTGGAATGAGGTTGGTGTCGAGGGCGTCTACAACTTCGCCTATGGCGGTGCCACGATCTTTGAGATCTATGACACCTTCAAATACCTGCAGGACCGCACCGACCTTGAAACCCTTGTGGTCAGCCTCCCCCTACGCAGCTTTGATGAGCGGCATAAGGGTGGGCTCAACCGGGTACCTGAGGCGATCCGTATCGCCGATAGCCCGTTCGAGTACTACACGAGTTGGTTCGTCCTAAAGACGGCCATTAAGAACCTCGAAGACCGTTATGGCGAGGAGCTTCATGCCAACCTGCCATCGCTTACCTCAACAGCCCATGCAGCTGCCACAGACAGCCAGACGACAGCCATTAAGCTTGGCGAAGAGCCTGTTACGCTGGAAGTTCTGCTCGACCCCGAAAATTGCAAAGACTGTGAAGTCGACCAGCGGGCCATTGCCCAACGCATGTCGCTGATCATCGGCGATCATTCCAAGGGGCCGAATTTGGGTCTTGGGCGCGGCCTCGGTCATTGGTCCGCCATCTGGCAGATTGAGGAGATTGAGCGTGATCTGCCCAGTCGCTTCGCCAAGCAAGTGGGCACCAACGGGGCTGCCGATTGGCGTCGGTTCCAATTCTCCGATCGCCTATGGTCAAAGATCGTCGAGATCGCGGACTGGACCCGACAGAACGACGTCCAGCTGGTCTTCGTCATCCCGCCAACCATTACCGAGATGCAGCAACGGCTGAATGATTTCGGCATGGCGCGTGCCAATAACGATTTCCGCCTCCGGCTCGCTGAACTGGCACCGGTGGTCGACTTCGATTTCGACAGCGCTTTCACACGCGATCTGGATCGGTTCACTGACGCTTATCACTTCGACGCCAATGCAGCCCGCGAGATTGTCGCGCAGCTGGCCCGGATGACCGTTGAGGCGCCGCATGTGCAGCGTGCCACCCGCAACTTCAGCGACACGGTGGAATGCCCGCTCGATCCCGCATCAACCACCAACACCATTCAACAAGACGGCATCAGCCTAAGCACTGGCAAAGGCTGCCGCATCTGGAAGGGGGTCCAGTGATGTTACGCAAGACGAATACCCGAACGGTGAAGACCGCCTTTGGCACCCTGGCAGGCGCCGCCCTGGTTTCCGCCCTCATGATGGCAGAACCACCAGCCGCAGCGCTCATGACAACGGTCGAGCCAACCCAACGCGTTGATGCACGGGTTCTTGAGCAGCTGAAACACGCCCGAGCGTTACAGAAGCTTAAGCAATGGGAAGAGGCCTACGAGATCATTCGTAGCCTAGCAGCCGAAGGGCACCCGACAGCGCTTTACCATCTCGGCCGGGCGCTCAAATCAGGACATGGCGTTGATCCGGACCCACACGCGGCCAAAGAGGCCTTCAAACGCGCCGTTTCTTACGACTTTGCGGAGCGCGGGGCGGCGGCTTATGAGCTTGGGCGGCTATACCAACGGGCCACCGGCCCAGGTTGCATGACCATGGCCTTCCAATGGTTCTTGAAGAGCCTGGAGTTCGGCCATGACAAAGCGCATGTGCAGCTCGCCAAACACTACGAGCGTGGCCTCGGCGTTGCCGTTAGCTATGAAGCGGCCAGCGGTCACTACGAGCAGGCCGCCATCTTTGGCTATCCAACCGCCACCATACAATTGGCCCGCCTGCTAAATGAGGGTGGTAGCGGCTTCGCACAGAACCCCCGCATGGCCCAGTACTGGTTTGCAAGAGCGAGAGACGGCCTCATCAGCAAGGCAAATAGCGGCTCCGCCAGTGCGGCGAAGACCCTTGGCCGCCTCTATCTGAGGGGTGAATTCCAAGATCCCGACCTTGATCAGGCCCAACGGTGGTTTGTCCGCTCAGCCGAGCTCGGCGATGCCGGCGCGATGCATGAGCTGGGCCTCATGTTGACCCGCAATGCCAAATCAACCGAGGCAGCGCAGGAAGGGATCGATTGGCTGAACCAAGCAATCGCCCTCAGCCATGGCGGCGCCATGACCGACCTCGCCCGCTTGCACCTTAAAGAGCGCTTTGGCCTGGAGCGGCCAGATGCCGTCGCCCTGTTGGAAGATGGGGTTGAGGTGGGCCATCCCGGCTCCATGGCTGAGCTGGGACGCCTGCACTTCAAAGGGGATCTTGTCCCACGCGACCTCGCCAGGGCGAGAGAGCTCGCCGAACGGGGGGCCGCCCAACGGCACCAGGGTGCGCGCGCCTTACTCAAACAACTCGACACCCAGCACGCCGCGCTGACCGTCACGGAAGTCGCGGCTGCAACAGACTAAACAGTCACCAACCAATTGATGCTCTAGGAGGGGATCATGGTCTTCAGTTCATTAGAATTCATCTATCTGTTCCTACCACCGGTACTGGCAGGTTTTCTGTTCCTGCGCTGGCGGGGTCATGAGGCTGCAATCATCTGGTGGTTGGTTGGCGCTTCCATCGCCTTCTACGCCTGGTGGAGCGTGCCGTACCTGCTGCTTCTGATTGGCTCGGTGGTGGTGAACTACTTGCTGCACCGGTTCCTATCGATATCGAAAGATAAGGCGGTGCTGACGATCGGCATCGTGCTGAACCTGGCGGCACTGGCTTACTTCAAATACGCCAACTTCTTCATTCAGAACTACAACGCGATCAGTGGCCATGATCTGGCCCTGTTAAACATCGTGCTACCGCTGGCGATCTCGTTCTTCACCTTCCAGCAGATCTCCTTCCTCTGCGATACCTATAAGGGCCAGGTGACCAATTGTGACTTCGCCCGCTATGCCCTGTTCGTGGTGTTTTTCCCGCAGCTGATCGCCGGCCCGATTGTCCTCCAGAAGGATACGTTGCCGCAGTTCAAGCTGAAGGTGTTCCAGGGCAAGTTGAGCACCAACCTGGCCGTTGGCGGTACGCTCTTGGCCATTGGCCTATTCAAGAAGATCGTGCTGGCTGACAGCATGGCCCCCTATGCGAACCTGGTTTTTGGGGCCGCCGGTGATGCCCATGGCATACCGCTTGAGGCGGCCTGGATTGGCGCTCTTGCCTACACCTTCCAGATCTATTTCGACTTCTCTGGCTATTGCGATATGGCGCTCGGCCTGGCGCGGTTGTTTGGCATTCGACTGCCGATCAACTTCAACTCGCCCTACAAGGCGCGCAGCATCGTTGATTTCTGGCGTCGCTGGCACATCACCCTGTCTCGCTTCCTGCGTGATTACCTATACATCCCGCTGGGCGGCAATCAGTGCAGCAAGCAACGGCGCTATCTCAACCTGATGCTCACCATGCTGCTGGGTGGCCTATGGCATGGTGCCGCTTGGACCTTCGTGGTTTGGGGTCTGCTACACGGCCTGTACCTGACCATCAATCACGCTTGGTCAGCCGTGATGAAAGATACCCGCCTGGCCCAAATCATCCCGGCCCCGGTGAAGATCTGTGCCAGCTGGGGCGTCACGATGATCGCGGTGATCATTGCCTGGGTCTTCTTCCGGGCAGAGAGCTTCGATGCCGCCATCGCCATCCTGCATGGCATGACCGGCCTCTCAACCGCGTTGGAGCCAACACTGTGGGAAGGGCTGACCAATGGTTCAGCATGGATCTGGCTGCAGTTCCTGGCGCTGGCAATCATCGCAGTGTGGATGCCCAACTCAATCGAGCTAACCGCCCGCTATCGCCCCGTGATCGATGTGGCACGGGAGCTGCGGATCAAGCTTGGCCAGGCGCCTAAGCTTTGGCAGCCGACCCCGGCCTGGTCCCTTGCCATCGCAACCATCGCGGTGATCTCGATCATTCAGATGTACCGGATCGGTGATCTGACTGAATTCATCTACTTCAACTTCTAGGAAGAACCGGCATGCCCCCAGCCAGGTTCATCCTAGCCAGTGTGGTTGCCGCGGTGTTCATCACCGCGGCACCACCCGCTTCTGCCCAGACTCTGATCTCTCAACACACCGGTGCAGAGGTTGATTTGGTCACCGGCCTCATCACTAAACATCGGATCAGCCGCCCGGGACTTGAGGCGGTGATCAATCGCCCCAAGCACCAAGCCATAATCGAGTGGCGTGCAGGGGACTTCAGACCAACAATTACAATCAATGATCAGATTCTAATCGATGGTGCGGATACCAATGACGTGTCCCGTATCGGCAGCTTTCGCCTTCGCCGTGATGGTTCATATGCCTATGTGCGAACCACGAAGACCCGGGGTGACACCACTGACATCGTTCAGGATGGTGATACCGTCATCTCCCTACCCTACGGCACCCAGGTTTCGATTATTGAGTTCAACGCAAACCGCCTGATTACCAGCCGATGGCGAAGCAAAGAGCTTGAGACCCTGATCGAACTCTACGCCGTTGGTAACGATGGTCGTGTGGCGCCCTCAGCAACCCATCAATGGCGCTTGGTGGATTGTGCCACTGGTACCATCCGCATCCGCCAGAACACCCTCTTCGCTGAGGCCTACTGCAACCATACGGACAAACCACAACTGATCTCACTGCCATTGCAGCCAAATGCTAAACCTCAGTTCATTACGGGCAGTGAGGATGTCTTCATCTGGGGCAGCGGCCCCAAAGACCAGCCTGGCGTGAGGGCACTGAAGCTAGAAGGCTCGCCGGAGACGAGGGCAATGTTCCATGCCCTGGCTGGCCTAACCATGGGGCAGCTTGGCGAACCGAGGGCGCTTGCCTCTGATGAGGCTGGCACCCTCAGCTGGTCTCAGAGCTACCGCCTTCGTGCACTTGCCTTGCTGTATCAAAAGACGGGCGATGAAGTCTTTGCCCTGTTAGAAGCCCAGGCTATCGACCGGATCCTGGGCCAGACCAATCACCAGCTGCAGATCACCGCAGATCACGGCCTACCGGCGCATGGCTGGGCAACCCGCATCTATTCAAGTAACCAACGCACCCCCATCGCCCATGCGGTCAATCTGGGCATGATCGGCATGGCATTGATCGAAGCGTGCGGTGGTATTGAGGAATACTGTGACCCAGCCCTAATGGGACGGCTAGAGCAATCCGCACGCAGCATCATTCGCTTCTTTAGCGCCCAGGTTGATGCCGATACCGGGCTGTATTTGATCCCGGCCAATATTCCGTTCCGCTTTGCCGGGGAGGTTGCCCCCTGGAACTGGCAGATGGCGATGGCAGGTTTCCTCGCCCAAGCCGGGCAGATGTTTGATCAAAGCAGCTGGACGGGAGATGCCAATAAGCTCGTGACCAGCTTCCTAAGCAGCCATGAGGTAGAAGAAGGCCATCAGCTATGGCGATATTGGCCCGCGCGCACCTCAAACCGGTTTGAGGATGTAAGCCATGCCGGCATTTCAATCCTGGGCCTCGCATCAGCTGGTCATCAAAACCGCCTGCAAGCCAGCGGGCCTTTATCAAAGACCCTAACGACCGTCGCTAGCCAAGGCTTCTTCCCAGCCAGGGATATCGATGGTGAGGGACCAAGGGATCCAAGGTGGCTGCCCGCTGGTGGCTGGGCCCATCTAGACAACAAGGCGATGAAACATCTGTTCGCATCCCGCATGCCGGGTTGGAACGCCGCTGACACGCTCTTCAGCTACGCCGTATATGCCAAACAGGCATCGGACACCCGGTTAACGCTTCACCATCAACACTGCAGCCAAGCTGGCTGCACAACCAATCAGGTCGAGACGATCAGCGATCTAACCGCATTCATGCTGCGCAGGCGCGATTGAGCGAGCGGACAAGGCAACCCACTGAACAGATAGCATTTCTAGAAAAAAATGGTGGGCGCGACTGGGAATGAACCAGTGACCCCTACGATGTCAACGAGCGGGTAACAAACAACATCAACCACTTGGCCCTGTACAGCCTATCCGCCAATTCCCGCATTTGCGGGCGCTTCACACTCTACACCCATTAATAACCCGGACATGTCCGGGAAATTCAATTGGCCAGCCTCTCGAGATGGAGGCCGCCCATGGATAAGCGAATTTCGATCAATCCAGAGACGGTCAGCGTCACCCTCGAGTTACCCTTCGAGGTTGCCGAACTCATTGCTGATCAGGGCATGGATTTGGTCAAGGCAATCGTCGAAGCGGTTGAGTTGGTCAAACGCAACGATGAGCGCCGAAAACGGCTAGAGCAGTATCAAGATGCTGATGCTCAAGATCGTACTGATGAATGGCATCGCTTGGCTGCCGAACTCGATGCCGAGATCAAGCGCTTAACAGGTAGCGGCGGGGTTACCGAGGCTGAAGTTATCACAACCTTCGCCAGCAACTTCAGCACGCCGGTCAGCAGCCTTCAGGCCATCCTGACCAGCTATCGCAAGAAGCAGCGCAAGGCCGCGATACGGGAGCGCGATGAAAAGATCATTCGCTTCTATTTTCTGGGCTACACCAACGCACAGATCGGTAAGAAACTCGAGCCACCAGTCTCGGCCAGCACCGTCAATAAGGTGCTCGCGAAACATCGAGACTTTATTGCGATGCTTCGCACCTCGCGCGGTGTCGCTCACCAGCCTACCTCACCACCGGCACCGCTGGTTGGTCAGGGAGCACCACCGGAGGCCACCAAGGCCGACAGGCTCCCCTCCAAACCTAAAGAAAAGACCCCGGCCGCCCCGAGGGCGGGCGGAACGGTTGCGGCTAGCGGCATCAAAGATGAGCTCGCCCGCGATCCAATCAGTATTCAAGTCTATCGATCCTTCCGCCGTGGCGAACATAAGGCAGACACGCGTCATGCAACGCTAAAGGCCATAGGTGAGCCACATGGCATCACTGCCGAAATCGCAGAATTCAAAATGCGTCACCGGCGCGAGCACGTGCAGCGCTACATCAAGCGGCGACGCATCCAGTCAATCAAGCGACTGAAGGCTGAGGGGCTTACCGATGCATCAATTGCAGAACGGCTAAACATCTCAAAAGCAAAGGTCGCAAAGCTCGCAAAGGAGCTGGCCGGTAGCCTTCCCGGTACCGATGGGGAGGCTCGCCAATGACCTACCAATCGCCTGCACACGCCCTACCGGAGAGCACCGCAGACAGCCTGTCAACACCCCGACCCGGTACCGACCGCAGGTCGGTAGTGGTGCGGGAGGGGTTTGACAGGATGGCATCGCCCAGAGCCTTGCCAATGGCTCAGGGGGCAGTCGTCCCCCTGAGGCTGGTGAGCAGGAAAGCTCTAGTCGCTTCCTCTGATGTTGGTAGGCAGGAGCAAAGGTATCTCAAAATTGGCACGGCTGATCCGCGCAGACGAACGTCCCAAAGAGCCCGTTCCTCTGGAAGAGAGGAAGCCCATAAAGCTGCCCTCTACCGCAATCTCCGCTTTGCCATCTTCGCCGATCTCAAGTGCCAGATCGAAGCGCACGGGCAAGACCAGCCTTTGCCATTTCCCAACCTTTGTATGGCTTGTTTCGCCAGCATCCAGCCCCCTCATGCCTTCGGGAGAGGCAAGTGGGATGTGAGAGCGCCGACCTTGATCTCGCTCGTTTTGCTGATCATTGAACTCAAGAACAGCCTCAGAAATCTCTTCGAGTATTTCACAAACGAACTCTTTGATTTTGGCCAAGACCTTACCTTTCATTTCCGGAAAAACGGGGGTGCAGCTACATGAGCTCCCCTGCAAATCTTGATATACACGCAAATAATGTTTCCCCCCCAGCCCTAGTAACCAGTAACCGGCAACAATCCCATGCACAGGCTGGGGATAATGGTGACAGAGGACTCTCCAAGATCAGGCGGCACCAGCTCCGCCGAACATCTGCTTCGTTACTTCCAGGGGAACGGGTCAAGAAATGCGGGCAGCAGCCCGTAGGCACGACAGTTACGCTTCATGCCACCCATACCGGTCATCATTTTGCAGGCGTCGAGACATGCGGCTCTGTTTGGCATTGCCCGGTTTGCGCAGCCAAGATCACCGAGGGTCGCCGTGAGGAAATCGATGCCGTCCTAGAAAGCCACCGGAAGGCTGGTGGGGCCGTCTACATGATGACCCTTACCATTCCGCATCATCGCATGCAGACCTGTGAGGAGCTTCGCCATGTCGTCCGCGACGTATGGCGGTTCGTGAAGCAAGGCAGCCCCTGGAAGCGGGCCAAAGCCAAATTCGGCTATCTGGGCGATGTTCGGGCCATGGAAGTCACCCATGGCCACGATGGATGGCACCCTCACCTTCATATCCTCGTGTTCATGCATCCAGACGCGACCGAGGATGATGCTGAGCAACTAGGCTTCTATTTCTTTGATCGATGGGCACGCAGTGTCGAGCGCAAAGGCTACGGGCAATGCTCTGCGGATGCGTTCACCTTTGATCGGGTGACCGAAGACAGTGGCGCCGCTGAGTATGTAGGCAAATGGGGTGCAAGCCTTGAGCTCACCAAGGCCCATACAAAGCTCGCTGGCAACGGTGGCAGGACGCCATGGCAGATCCTTGATGACTGCCATCGCCACGGTAGCAAGCGCGATAAGGCTCTATTTCGAGAGTATGCTCACGCCTTCAAGGGCGCACGACAGCTCACCTGGGGCGGCGATATTCGGCATCGCTACGATAACAGCCCAGAGGCCACCGACGAAGAGTTAGCAGCCTCCAAAGAACTTCCTGAGACGCATATCGCCACGCTTGGCAATGCACTGTGGAAGCATATCAGGCGACAGCAGATCATCCCTCACGTGCTGGTTGAGGCAGATCAGGCCGATGGTGTTGAGGGTGTCATCGCCCTCCTAAGAGCCCAGGGCCTCGATGTCATTCAGCGCGAGCATCAATCACTCGAATTAGGCCGGCGAGTGCCGTTCCTCGACCTCGCCCCGCCTTCACAGACGTCACCGGGCATTCCTCCCGGTACGTGTCCCGGTACGTGTCCCGGTAGCTACCGGGAACCCTACCCACCTCGCAATTTCAATGACTTAGAAGATGGGATGGGTATTACCACCAGCAATCATCGAAAGGTAAATCCATGACTGACACTGCAACTCTCAATCAAGCAACGACCGCTGGCGAACGGCTTCGTGCCGCTCGCGAACAGGCAGGTCTGAGCCGAAACGATCTAGCTGAGAAAACCGATCTTACGCTCCGCATCATCGAGAAGTTCGAACAAGGCCTTCAAGAACCAAACCTTAGTCGCCTCGTCGCTATCTGCGAAGCCCTAGGATGCTCAACAGATCACATTGCCTTTGGCACCGACGACGCGCCGGAACATATCGATCACCAAGACGCAGACTATGAAGACGAGCGCGGCGGAAACCCTGTCCTATCGATTTTCTACGAGACGAGAGCCGCCGGGTTACTCATCGCAATCGATGAAATGCGAGTTGGTGAGTTTAGTGGGAACCGCCGCAAGCTAGGCCCAATGGTAGGTGATCTCGAGGCCAGCCTTCGATACTTGGACCCGGAAGAACTTATCGACCTCGCCATTGAACGAGACATCGCCAAGCTTAGCGATGGCCAATGGCAAGAACTTGCCTCAGTAGCGTTTGAAAACGCTACCGATGATCAAAAGCATCAGCTGGATGCAGTGGGTAAGAGAATCATCGATACAGCCCTCTTTGGCGTTGATCTCGAGACCATGACCGACGAGCAGCTTGAAGCACTGGATGATCAGCTCAGCGGGAAACCCTTTGTCCAATTGTTTGAAGGTAAGGACCTGATATCAGGCCTCCGCATGCGGATGCGGAGCGCGATCACCGAAGGCGGACCTATCTTCGATGAACGCTAGACAAGCGAGCGGCTGGTGTTTTGGCCACTTTTCCACACAAAAGCACCAGCCGCACACGAACATCTCATTTTTTGATGTACCCACTTCATTTTTTGGGTATGTTAAATCATGACTTCAGACCAACCAAAGCCGCGTGAAGCGCTGGGCAAAGCCCTAAGAGAGGCCAGAGAAAAGGCGGGCCTCTCTCGCGTTGCGCTGTGTCAGAAGATTGGAATTAGTGAGAACACCCTGATCCGCTATGAGCGCGCCGGACTAGAAGAAGATGGGCAGTATCCCTCGTCTCAGAACCTCGCAATGCTCTGTCTCTTCTTGGACCTCCACCCCATTTGGACACTCCTTAAGTGCGTTCCAGAAGAGCACCAAGAGGCCGCTGAACAAGCATTTATCGATTACAGCTACGAACCCTCATATCAATTTCATTTCATGCAAACTCAGTACTTAGCATTATTGAAGGACAACCAAATACAACGTGAGGCGCTTCGAATTCTGACCAAAGACCCGGACGAGCTAGACGATGATGAGAAGTACCTGAAGCAATGGCTAGTCGAGCAATCCCAAGAAATCCATGACAGGCAGGAAGCTTTTGATCAACGAATGCTTGCGTTCATGACGCTGACCGGAGCTGAGAAGAATGAGAGCCTGTTCATCCCCGGCCCTGAGGCGCAGCAAGCTACCGACTTCTTTGACTATTTGGCAGAGGCCCCTGAAGCAGGCCGGGCTGAACAAAGGATCGATGCTCAAATAGCAAGAAAGTACCGGGAGATCGAACACCTAAAACTACACAAAAAAGAAGAGCCCGCAGGCGGCGAAACCAAGACGGACTCTTCGACAAACTCCAATCCACCAACTGATCCAAAGGAGGACAGAAGATGACTGGTTATTTGCTTACAGAGACTACCGCTACATCTCCACCACCGCAAGCTCGACGGATGCCGGAATTCCTTTCGGTTAAGCGTGTTGCTCGCTTGTTGGATGTTCATCCTCAAACCGTTCGGCGAATGCTCGATAACGGGACGCTTGATGGCATCCGACTGGGACGCGTCCGCTTAGTGAGTGTCCAGAGCTACCTTGAATATGTGGAGAAACAGAAATGTCAGAGCCGTCAAAGCGAGGCCGCAAACCTCTCGCCCCTCGCCTTATCAAGCGACCCAACAAGCCAAACTTCTACATCCGAGATGGTAGCCGAGAATTTACAACTAAATGCTCGGATCGGGAGGGCGCTGAACAATGCTTGATCCAGTACAAAGCTCTGAAAGCAGCACCACCCAACCCTTCAATCAGTCAGCTCCTCGACGAGCGACTTGCGGATCTAGAGAGCATGGGAAAGGCAAGGGCTCAGAACTCACCTTTTTACCATCGGCCACTTCACGAAGCGCTTGGATCACTGACGGCAGACCAGCTCAACCGAGTGCATTTAGCAGAGTATCGAAAGGCCCGCGCCCATCGGTCCGGCAGCCTTATCGAAGAACTGCGAGAGCTGAAAACTGCGCTAAAGAGAGCCAACGACGACGGTCGGATCAGTTTCAATGTTGGTATGATCGAGATACCAAAACCAAAACCACCAAGAGACCTCTATCTCTCGATCGAGCAAGCTCAGGCAATCCACGATGCTGCCTCAGCACCCCACCTAAAGGCCTTCATCAAAATAGCAATGAGAACCGGCGCTCGAAAATCGGCAATACTACAGCTTACTTGGGATCGAGTAGACCTAGTAGGCGGGCGGATCGACTTTCGCGACCCCACCCAAGCGGTAACCAACAAACGCCGTGCACTCGTACCCATTCCACCGGACCTCAAAACCGCGCTTACTCGACTGAGACAGCATGCGGAGACGACATTTGTCATCGAGCATCTGGGAAAACCAGTGAAGGACATCAAGAAATCCTTCAAGCGTGCAGCCGTGAAGGCGGGCGTACCAGATGCAACCCCTCATGTGATGAAGCATTCCTTCATCTCGTGGTTGGCCCAGGAAGGGATACCGATGGACAAGGCCGGCGCAATGACGGCGACAGACCCCCGAACACTGAGGCGCGTTTACCTTCATTTCGACCCCAACTACCTCGCGGATGTAGAAGCAGTAACGGCCAATTTCGGCAATTTCTCGGACAAGCCCGAGGAATTGACTGCATAGCCACCCAGCCCAATCTTTCAGCAGGCCCACAAGTTGTTGTTTTAATTAAGTATAAATGGTGGGCGCGGCTGGGATTGAACCAGCGACCCCTACGATGTCAACGTAGTGCTCTCCCGCTGAGCTACGCGCCCTATGTCGTCGGCAATATTCGATGGCTGTTCGGGTAACAACTCTGCCGCGAGCCGGAGGCGAATAGCATTTACCGACCTGCTCTGCAAGTGCCCTCGCCCCGATTTTTGTCGCTACTTTGGTTCTGCTGGATCGACGCCAGGCATCCCCTACTGCCGCGGCAGCAAGGCGAAGCCTAGGGGTAGTTCATCAAGGTCATAGCCAAGTTGGGCCACCAGGCTTTGGTACCCCTGATGCGCTCGCACGTAATCCCATAGCTCAACCGGCATCGGCCGCTGGAAAAGGGATAGCCCAACCTCCGCCTTGGCGCGATCATCACCGGTGATGTTGGTGTTAGCCGCCGCCTTGGCCGCGAACTGCGGATCGAAGGGAATGTCCAAATACTGGCAGAGTTTCTGGATCGCAGCAGCGGGGTCGGGCAAGAACTCTTCATACCGGACCACGCGATCAAGAGGATTGTCCGCTACGAAACCGAGCCAGCCCTCGATGTATTGATCAAACGCCGCCTCACCACGGTAGTGGGTGCCGAGCGTGGCGCTCTCTGCGATCGACATATAGCAGGCCATGGGGTGACGGACCCAAACGGCGCGTTTCAAACGGTAGTGCGGCTCAAGCAGCGCAACCAGTGCGCCGGTCCCGCCTGCGGGCACACAAAACGGCCGACCATGCCAGTCGATATGGCTCCAATCCCGCAACACAGGGGCATTGCCGGACGTCTTGGTTGCCTCGATGACTTGGGATAGCTGCTCAAGTGAGTTCGGCAGCGCACCGACGGTGAGCAAATCCTCTGGGTTCTCTAGAATATCCAGACCATGGGCGGCGGCCTGCACCAAGGCGCTTAATGCCAGATGGCCGGTACCGGCCGTCTGTGACTTACTTAACGGAGGGCCGTCGGGGTGGATCTCACTGTAGAGATAGACCCCATCCATCGCGCCCACATAACGTGAGAAAATGGTGCACCCGGTCCGGGCCAGGGAATGGAAGATGGCCAGTTCTGGCTTATCGGCATCTGCGGTCATGACGTTGGCAACCGGTTGGTCTTGGGGCGCCCAACACGTGATCAGGCTGCTAAGCCGATAGCATATCCGGGTTACTAAGCCGACAACACATCGTCGACTTGTTCGACCAGGCGACGCAGATGGAACGGCCGGGACATAACCGGTGCCTCATTCCCATTGGCCGTGCGGCCCATGCGCAGTGCCACGGCGGCAAAGCCGGTGATCATCATGATCTGCATGCCGGGGGTATTATCAGCGGCATGGCGTGCCAGCTGCACACCATCAACGCCGGGCATGGCCACATCGGTCAGCAATAAATCGTAAGTGCCGGTCTTAAGCTCTGCCATGGCGGCATCACCATGCCCCACTGCCTCAACCGCATGTCCAGCGCGTTCGAGCGCCTGCTGGATGAAACGGCGCATACCGCTGTCATCCTCTGCCACCAAAATACGGGCCATTTCTTGTGCCGCCTTGCCTTCATTCTAAAGGGGAGCGCGTGCGTGCGATCCGCCAGTTGCCTTCCGAAATACCTTCCCAAGTACCCCTAGCCCTCCGAAACACATGCCCGGATATGCGCTTTCTGCGCGTTCAATCCGTGACAAAATACCTTTTCCCGGTGATCCAACGGGCAAAGCGGTCTATGATGCGTTATGGGTGAGGCGGGCATCGAGATGCCGCACCGCGCTACCACCACGCGCTTAAGACCGATCAGCTCACCATGATCGCTCGGGACCGGATGACCCTATTTTGCTAGGCATGACCGAGATAACGACGACGAAAAGTTATCGGATCGACCGTCCGAGTGAACAACTGTTGCCGATTGTCCTCGCCTCGCCCCATAGCGGCGCCGACTATCCCGCTGATTTAATTAAGAAAACCAACCTAACACCACTTCAACTGCGCCGGTCAGAGGATGCCTTCGTTGACCAGCTCTATGAGCCTGCAGTGGCAAATGGTGTCCCCCTGATTCGGGCTAGATTGGGCCGAGTCTTTGTTGACCTAAACCGCGAACCTTATGAGCTCGACCCGGGCATGTTTGACGGCCCGCTGCCCGCCTATGCCAACACGCGGAGCCCACGTTTGGCCGCTGGCCTCGGTACCATCGCCAAGGTGATCGCGAGCGGTGAGACGATCTACAACAAGCGGTTATCCTTTAAGGATGTCTCTGCCCTGCTCGACACCTATTACAAGCCGTATCACGACGCGCTCGCCAAGCTGTTGGAGGAAACGAAGGAGAAGTTTGGCATGGCGATCCTGATCGATTGCCATTCCATGCCCTCCACCGTGGGCTTACCCGGTGCCCTGAAGGGCCGGGCGGTTGACTTCGTCCTCGGCGATTGCCACCGCAGCTCCTGCGATGCCGGTATTACCGCCCTGGTAGATCGTCATCTTGAGCGCCTGGGCTACCGCGTCTTGCGCAACCGTCCCTATGCTGGCGGTTACACGACACAGAATTATGGCCGCCCCTCTAAAGGCATTCATGCCCTGCAGGTTGAGATTAATCGCGCGCTTTACATGGATGAGGCGCTGATCGAGCCGATGCCCAGTGTCAAAGCCCTGTCAGAGCAACTCGCCAATATGGTTGAAGCGCTGGGCCGCGGGTATCTGAGCGCTGCTGCCGCCGAGTAAACAACGCCCGCCCCACCCGGATTGAACATAAAAAAGGGCCGCCTGGCACGAAGCCGGCGGCCCGAAGTTCATTGAGGGAGGAAACACCCAACAGAGAGAGGTTTACCGGCATCTCACCGCGACCCATCGCCTAGCGACTTATCGCGTCCAACGCCCCTAAACCTGTCAACAATGCTGACATGCTTTGTGCGGCGCAACAAGCCCAAAAAGCCTAAAATTGCATTTTTTCTGTTCAAAAACCTTTCTGCCTATTTTTTAGACAAACTGGGCAGCCATTACCGTGATTTGCCTGGCGCTCAATTAAGCAGCCTGCCATTTCAGTAGGCGGGCACCTTGTCTGGCCCGCCAAAACTGCTTAAGGCAGCAGGCATGACAGATTTAATCGCGGATATTGGCGCCACCAACGCCCGCTTTGCCCTACTACCCGGCCGGCCCGGCATGGGCAGCGGCATCCCTGAGTCTATTCGGGTGTTTAGCGTTCAGGCCTATCACAGCCTTGAAGATACGATGACCGCCTATCTGGATGCTGTCGGCATGTCGGTGGATGGCTTGCAGCGCGCCGCCATCTGTATCGCGGGGCCGGTGACCGGTGACCAGATCTCGATGACCAACCACCCATGGGCATTCAGCCAACGGGCCATGCGCGACCAGTTCGGCCTGGAGCAGCTGATCATCGTGAATGATTTTACGGCCATTGCCCTTGGCCTATCGCGCCTAAAGCCCAGCGACCGACGACAGATCGGCGGCGAGGCAAACCCGCCCGTCGCACCAAAGGTTGTGTTGGGCCCGGGTACCGGCCTAGGGGTTTCTGGCCTCCTCCCGATTGATGAACCGGATGGTAGACTGCGCTGGCACCCGCTATCTGGCGAAGGGGGCCACGTCACCTTACCGTCGGAGAATGATCGCGAGGCGGCTATTATCAGCGCCCAGCGCGCCAAAACCGGCCATGTGGGTGGGGAAGACTTCCTGTGCGGCAGTGGCTTGGTTCGCCTTTATGAGGCCATCGCCACTGTTGACGACAAACCGGTTCCAAAGGACCTGATCCCAGCCAAGGTTACCGATGGCTTCCTAACCGAGAGCGACCCCATCGCCATTGAAGCGGTTGAACTGTTTTGTGGGTGGCTCGGCGTGCTGGCTGGTAACTGCGCCCTGACGCTGGGTGCCACTGGCGGGGTTTATGTCGCTGGCGGTATCGTGCCCAGGCTTGGTGAGCGGTTCGATCAATCAGCCTTCCGTGACCGCTTTGAGGCCAAGAACCGATTTAAAGAGTATCTGGCGCCAATCCCAAGCTATGTGATCACCCACGATTTCCCGGCCTTCCTGGGCCTAATGGCAGCGCTCGATCGGTAAATTGGGCTTAGTGCCGACGCATGGTTGGCAGGGGCAGGCTCTCAACATCGGGATGCAGCTCCTGAACACCCCCGCCCCACAGGCCTGGCTCAACTGGCGTGATACGCCAATCATCATAGGTAAGGCCCGGCTTCCGATCCCGGTCCAGCATGATGGGGCCATCCAGATCGGTGAAGTTGGCGCCCTGGGCAACCAGCGCAGCTGGCGCCATGGCCAGGGATGAGCCGACCATACAGCCGACCATGATTTTGAAGCCCAGCGCCTCACCTTCGGCCTTCATGCGTAAGGCCTCGGTTAAACCACCGGTTTTATCCAGCTTGATGTTGATGACCTGATAGAGGCCACGCAAACGCGCCAAGGTCGGCAGGTCGTGGCAACTCTCATCCGCGCCGAGGGGTATCGGCAGATCACCCATAGTGCCCAACGGGCTGTCCTCTGCCGCTGGCAAAGGCTGCTCTAGCATCTCGATGCCCAGATCGGAAAGCTCGCCTGCGAAACGCGCAACCATATCGAGGGTCCAGGCCTCATTCGCATCAACGATCAGCCGTGCATCGGGGGCAGCCTTACGTACCGCTCGCACCCGCTCCATCTCAAGCTCATCTTCACCGGCCAGCTTCAGCTTAAGCAGTGGCCAATGGGCACGCTCAGCCGCCTTCTGGGCCATGATCTCTGGATCATCCAGGCTCAACGTAACGGCGGTATCGATTTGCTGTGGCTTGGGAAGGCCAGCCAAACGCCAAACCGGTTGCCCGGCGATCTTGGCCTCAAGGTCCCACATGGCGCAGTCGATGGCATTTCGGGCGGCACCAGCTGGCAGAACGCTTTGTAGCTCTTGGCGGGTCATGCCATGGGCGACCTGATCAGCAACGCCATCGATAATGTCGATGACGCTCTCGCAGGTCTCACCATAACGGGCATAGGGGGTGGATTCCCCCTTACCAACAATACCGTTGTGCTCGATGCGGGCTACAACCACATCGGCGCCAGTGCGCGCCCCACGAGAGATGCGAAACACGCCTTTCGTTGGAATGGTCTGTTTTCGCGCTGTTAAGACGCGCGGGCCAACGAGGTGGGCCATTCCTTCTCAAGTACCTCAACAATCGGGCCAACACCCATACGGACCGGATCGACCGCAGGCATGCTGTGCTCTTGTTCTAACTTCTTAAGGTACTCTTTTGCTTCGCCTTCGTCTGCTATCCCTGCGGTATTAACAGATATTCCGACAACGCGTGCCGCCGGATTGACACGCTTGGCGCATTTCTCGTTCAGCTCAATGCAATCGCCGATATCGGGAAGCTTATACTCAGGCAGGCCGCGCATATGCGGGCGGGTTGGCTCATGGCACATAACCAGGGCATCAGCCTGGCTACCGTGAAGGAGGCCCATGGACACGCCAGCATAAGAGGCGTGGAACAGGGAACCCTGACCTTCAACCAGATCCCAGTGGTCTTCCGAATTCTCAGGTGACAACAGCTCGCCCACACCAGAGATGAAGTCGGCAACCACCGCGTCGATAGAGATGCCGGAGCCGTGGATCAGGATGCCGGTTTGGCCGGTCGCACGGAAATCACAGTTGAAGCCACGAGACTTCATCTCTTTTTCCAGTGCCAGGGTGGTGTACATCTTACCAACGGAACAGTCGGTACCGACGGCGAGCAGGCGCAGGCCCTTACGCTTGATGCCATTACCAACATCAAAGCTGCCGGTAGCATGGCGAACGTCGTGGATCGCACGGCCCAGTTCCTTTGCCTTTGCGGCAACCTCAGGAATGTCCGCAACCTTGCTGTGCAGGCCGGAGGCAATGTCCAGGCCCATATCCAAGGCCTTCAGCATCACCTCAGTCCAGGTATCTGAGAACTTGCCGCCCCGGTTCGCAACGCCCAGCACCAAGGTCTTAGCACCGGCCGCGACACCCTCTTCCAGGGTCATGTCAGTGATGCCCACATCGGCGTTACAGCCTGGCAACTTCATTTGACCGACGGAATTCTCTGGGCGCCAACGCGCGATACCATCAGCGGTTTTAGCGGCCAACTGGTCCGGCGCATCGCCGAGGAAGAGTAGATAAGGCAGTTGGATTTGCATGGGCTTTAAGCCTCCATGTTTCTTGCGGTGATTTGGAAGCATCACCACGGAATGACAGGCGGTCGTCATAGACGAAACCAGGCGCCTTAGGCAATGATGCGAATGACGCCGCTGGTCGCCATTCATAGACCAGTCATAAGAAACTCCAGAAAAATGGCGCCCCTACGCTTGCGCCACCTGCGCCCATGACCCAGCCAAATTTCGATCCCAGCTTCACCACCCGCCCGGAATTAAGCGGCAGCTTTGGCATGGCCGCCTCAACCCACTGGCTGGCCAGTGCTGCCGCCATGGGCATCTTGGAACAGGGCGGCAATGCCTTTGATGCCGCCGTCGCCGGTGGCTTTGTCCTGCAGATTGTTGAGCCCCACCTTAATGGCCCCGCCGGTGAGGTCCCAATCCTGATCCATGACGCAGAGAGCGGGAAGTCTGAGATGATCTGTGGCCAGGGACCCGCCCCGGCGGCCGCCACCATTGATCACTTTAAGGGCATTGGCCTCGACCTAATCCCGGGCACCGGCCTAACGGCGGCCTGTATCCCCGCCGCTTTCGATGCCTGGATGCTGTTATTGGCCGAACGCGGAACGATGGATGTGGCCAGTGTGATGGCCCCGGCGATCCATTACGCGCGCCAAGGCTTCCCGGCCATGCCACAGATCACCAGCCCCATCGCTAAGATGAGCGAGGTGTTCAAAACCCACTGGCCAAGCTCCGCCGACACATACCTACAAAAAGGTGAAGTGCCGAAAACCGGGTCCATGATGACTAACCCAGTGCTGGCTGACACCTATCAGCGCCTGGTTGATGAGGCGATGACCGCCAGTGGTCGCGACGCCCAGATTGCCAAGGCGCGCGATATCTGGCGCCAGGGCTTCATCGCAGAAGCCATCGATAGTTTTTGTAAGACCACAGAGGCGATGGATGGCACGGGCCAGGCCAACCGGGCCTTACTTACCGGTCATGATATGGCCGGGTTCAGCGCGTCGGTGGAAGCGCCCCTCGCCTATGACTATCACGGCTATACCGTCCTAAAGGGCGATGCCTGGACCCAGGGCCCGGCCATGCTGCAAAGCCTGGCCTTGCTAAAGGGCTTCGATCTAGCCGCCATGGACCCTTACGGCGCGGACTTCGCCCATGCGGTGATCGAGGCGCAGAAGCTGGCCTTCGCTGATCGCGATGCCTGGTACACCGATCCGGCTTATGAGCATGTGCCAACCGAAACACTGCTGTCTGACGCCTATAATGATGACCGGCGCAAGCTGATCGACAATGCCAGTGCGAGCCATGACTGGCGCCCAGGTCAACCAGATGGCCGCGAGCTAAAGATCGCTGACTGGATCAAGAACCCACCGGCAACCATGCCAACCGATGGCTTTGGTGGCGGTGAGCCAACCCGGGAAAAGAGCGGCGATCGTATCCTCGAAGCCCCTGCAACCCGCCCACTGCGCGGCGATACCTGTCACCTGGATGTGATTGATCGCTGGGGCAATATGGTGGCGGCGACGCCAAGTGGTGGCTGGTTAATGGCCTCCCCTGTTATCCCTGCCCTCGGCTTCCCGCTTGGCACGCGGATGCAGATGTTCTGGCTAGAGCCAGGGCTGCCCTGCTCCCTCGTCCCCGGCAAACGTCCGCGCACCACCCTATCGCCCAGCATGGCGTTGAAAGATGGCGCGCCCTATCTCGCCTTCGGTACCCCGGGCGGTGATCAGCAAGAGCAGTGGCCGCTATCTGTCTTCTTGCGCCATGTGCATCACGGCCTGAACCTGCAGCAAGCGATTGATGCCCCCTGCTTCCACACCGAACACCTTGTGGCCTCGTTCTGGCCACGCCCGTTCAAGCCTGGGGTTATGTGCCTTGAAGACCGGTATCATGAAGATGTGATCGCCGAGCTTCAGCGCCGTGGTCACCACATCACAATGACCGGCGATTGGTCACTGGGCCGGGTTTCCGCGTGTTCCCAAGAGATTAGCAACGGACAACGCATCCTGCGTGCAGCCGCCAACCCGCGGGGCATGCAAGGCTATGCCGTTGGCCGATGAGTGATCTAGTGAGTGATCTGACGACTGATCTATTGGCCAGCGCCTGCGTAGAAACAGACATCAGGTTCCTTCAACCAAGAGTCTTCGATGACCATGATGCGTAAGCTTGCCGCCTCAGCAATTGCAGCGATTGGCCTGGGTGGGTGCTCCCTACTGACACCATTGCCGACGCCAACCACGACTGAACGGCGCCTCGCCATGTTCCCGACCGAGGGACTGCCGGTTGAGAAGCCGATCACCATTCGCTGGGATGAGCATCAGATCCCATTCGTTGAGGCCGAGAGTGATGCCGATGGTGCCTTTGGCCTAGGCATGGTTCATGCCCATTTACGCCTTGGCCAGATGACGCTGGCAAAACACCTAACCCAGGGCTGGATGGCGGAGTTGGCAGGCCCGATCGCCATCGATTTTGATAAAGCAATCCGCACCATCGATCTGGGCCGTGCCACGCCAGAAATCTACGCCAACCTTCCCATGGAAACGAAGCAATGGCTCGACCGGTTTGTTGACGGTGTGAATGCCTATCAGGACCGGATGGTTGAGCGCCCCCATGAGTTTCAGGTGTTTGGCATTGATGAGCCCGAACCCTGGACCGGCGCTGATATCCTGACCATTGGCCGCCTGGCCGGTGTTGATATCAATTGGCTGGGCTGGGTTGGCCTCATGCAGCAACGCCAGCGCGAGGATTGGCCCGCGGTTTGGGACCGCATTCAGGATACCGGCCTAACCACCATCGCCGCCGATGGCAGCCGTTTTGGTGATCCGAGTGAGAGCGCCGGACTGGCCAAAGAACTACTCGTCGCGGCCCTGCTTGACAGCGGTCGCATTGGCAGTAACTCCATGGTCATCGATGGCAGCCGCACCGCATCCGGGGCGCCGGTGATCGCAAGCGACCCCCATTTGGGACTGCGCCTTCCCAACCTTTGGTTATTGGCGGGACTGAAGTCGCCCAGCTTCCACGTCGTTGGGATGATGCCGACCGGCCTACCGATCTTTGGCCTGGGCCGGAACCCCGACGCAGCCTGGGGTGGCACCAACCTTCGGGGTGCGTCGAGCGATCTGATAGACCTGAACGCCACCGGCTATACGGAGGCTGACTTTAAGGTTGAGACCAAGCCGCTCAAGGTTCGGTGGTGGCCGGATACGGAATCCAATATCCGGGTCAGCCCGCAAGGCCCCATTATTAGTGATGCGCCCCTGCTTGGCTTTGATAAGGACCGGCCGCTGGCCGTCCGCTGGGTCGGTCATGAGCAGACTGATGAGATCACCGCCTTCCTAAACGCAGCCCGCGCCAAGACCTGGCAGGGCTTTGCCGATGCCTTTGCCAGCTATGGCGTCTCAGCGCAGAACATGCTGTTTGCCGGCCGGAATGGTCAGGCCAGCACCGGCGAGATTGGTCTGGTCGTGGCCGCCACCATGCCGCGGCGGAAACCCGGGCGCCCAGCTGACTATATCGTGACAGATGCCGAAGCCCTGAAGGCCTGGGATAACCTGGCGCCCAGCGATGAGCTGCCCCGCTTCCACAACCCACCTAGCGGAATCCTGGCGAGCGCCAATGTGCCGCCCGGCCCGTCTGAGATACCGCTCGGCTATGTCTTCTCTGGTCCTGATCGGGTTGAGCGGCAAGTGGCCTTGGCGGCAGAGCGCAACGATTGGAATGTCAGCCGATTGATGAGCCTGCAGCTCGACACCTTCTCAGTCTCCGGCCTGGCCTTCCGGGATGATTTAATCGCCCGCATTGATGGCCTGGAAGGACTGGAGCTAACCCCACGCTATCAACGACTGATTGAGGCGATCCGCGCCTGGGATGGCCGCTATGATGTGGAGAGTGAGGGGGCCGCCGCCTATGCCGCCCTGTTCGCCGCCATGGCGCCGCGCCTGTTTGAGGCCACAGGCCGGATGCAGGATTACAGCCTGATCAATAATGGCGGGAACAGTAACCGCTGGACCGCTGAAGTTCTGGGCCTGGTCGATGACGCGACCTTGCAGACCGCATTGCTTCAATCCTTAGAGGCGGCAGAAACCGCGTTCACCAGTTACCCGCGTTGGGGCGATATGCACCGGGTCAATGTTGGCCACCTCATGTCCAACATCCCCCTGATTGGCGGAAAGTATGTGGTGGGCAACTATCCCGTTGCCGGTAGCCATGAAACGATTTGGAAGTCAGCCCACCCACTGACCCCTGGTAAGCACAACGCCTATTACGGCAGCCAGTCACGCCATGTCTCGGATTTGAGCGATGTGGACGCCAATTACTTTGTGTTGGTCGGTGGTCAGGATGGTTGGCTGAACAGCGCAAATTTCAGCGACCAGACTGAGGATTTCTTATCCGGTCAGGCGATCCAGCTGCCCTTAAGCGATGATGGCGTTCGACGGGTGTTTACGACCAGCATCACCCTGACCCGCTAAGCCGCCTCAAGTCTTGGTCTGTTTCTCAGCTTCCAGCTCGGCGAGGCGGGTCTTAAACTCGTCTTCAGGGATCAAACCACGCTCATGCATCGCCTTGAGTGCGTAAATCTCCTTATCCGTCGAGTCGCCCTCATTTCCGCTTTCCGTGTCGGCAAAACCCGATGCGGCGGCCGGACGGCTAAATGGTTTCGGAATAAATCTGTTTTTGCTCATACCATTGATTATGCGGGTAAATTTGCGTGCCGCAAGGGTTGTAACCCACCTCTTACCCAATTCCCGCACATGAAAGTTTCATGGCACTGCAGCATCAGGCTTGGAGTGTGACATGGGCGCGATGGTACTTTTTTACTCGTACGGTGAATGCCGTAACTGACAGTCCGTAACTGACGGGTAAGTGGTTGAGCGCGCGATCCATCGCCTCAAACGCCAGACCGGCGGAGACTGCTCCGCCCAGCATCTTTGGCCAGGCTGCCAAGTACAGCCGGTGTGCCACTCGTCAGCCCCGCACTCTTCGAAATTCCAGATCAGAAACTTCAGGTTTCGCGAGACCCCCGCGTACCGCGCTTATGAGCATGAGCCTCGTAATCGGTGCCGGGCGTAAGGGACATGTGGTCGAGGACCGACCAACATGCCCATCACCAACCCCTGTATGGAGGTTTGACCATGGCTAAACGGAATAGCGCTAAGTCCCAGCGGCAATCAGCACGAGAAGCGGCCCGAGAAACGGTTCGTAACCATGCTAAAGCGGACGGCGCAACAGTCCATGCACTACCTGGTTTTGATGAACCCTACCGCGAACCTGGATGGGACCCATTAGGCGATGATCGTTACGGCAATAACCGTGACGGCGGCCAGGGTAAGGCCAAAGGCAAAGGCGGCGAAGATCGCGACCGGGATCAAAGCTACATTCGTAAAGTCAAACCCCGTAGTGCCGGCCAAGCCGAGCTGATGGATGCCATTAAAGAGCATAATCTGGCGCTCGCCCTCGGCCCTGCTGGTACCGGTAAAACCTATCTCGCCATCGCATCAGCCGTTGAGGCCCTTGAGAATGGTGAGATTGACCGGATTATCCTCTCCCGCCCAGCGATTGATGCGGGTGAGAATATCGGCTTCCTCCCCGGCGCGCTGGAAGAGAAGATGCACCCTTATCTGCGTCCGCTCTTCGATTGCCTGACTGATCGTCTTGGCAATAAGCGCCTACGCATGCTGCTTCAGGATGGGACGATTGAGATTGCGCCTGTTGGTTTCATGCGAGGCCGCACCCTCAACAATGCCTATGTGGTGATTGATGAAGCGCAGAACTGTACCTACGCACAGCTAAAGATGCTGATGACCCGCCTTGGTTGGCACTCAACCATGGTGATCACCGGCGACCCAGAGCAGTCTGACCTGTTGGAAGGTATGTCTGGCCTGGCTGATATCGCTAAACGGCTTGAGACCCTGCCTGACATTGCGGTTGTTCAGCTGAACGAGAGCGACATTGTTCGCCACCCGCTGGTCGCTTCCATGCTCTCAGTCCTGTAACGGCACTGATATCGCAAAAAATTGAGCCGCCGGTCGCAACGCCGCATGGTAGAGCGACCGGCGGTTTCTTATGTTTGGGTCAGACCAGTTAGCCGGAACAGAACACATGAAAAAGTCGTCCGTTATCGCCTTGGCACTTTGCGCCATCACCCTGGTGGTGGTGTCAGCCGCCACATACCTGCTCACGCAGCCTGGGCAAGGCACTGACCGGCCAAGCGGCGCGGTGGCAACCACCGTGCAAATCGGCGGCGACTTCACGCTAGTAAATACTGAGGGCGAAACGGTGACCTCAGCTGATTTTGATGGCCTCTACCGGGTCATGTTCTTTGGCTTTGTTCATTGCCCTGATTTCTGCCCGACCAAGCTCTACCAGATCTCGCAGACACTCGACCGCCTACCGCCGGAGGTGGTGGAGCGGATTGCCCCGATCTTTGTCACCGTCGACCCTGCCCGCGACACGCCTGAGGTGCTGCGCGATTATCTGAACACGCTGGATGATCGGTTTGAGGGGTTAAGCGGTACGGAAGAACAGATCGCCGCCACCGCCAAGGCGTTCCGCGTCTACTATCAGAAAGCACCGAGTGATGATCCCGACTTCTATAATGTCGATCACTCCACCTTCACCTATGTGATGGACCCGCAGAACCGGTTCATTGACGTGATTTCCTACGACACGCCGATCGAGGCGATGGTTCGTAAAATCGGTGGGTATGTGGAGAGTGGTGCAACCGGCTAGACCTAGCGTCGGATTGCCTCGAACTCGTCCCGCAGGCTGACGCCATCAAAGGCCATGGCGCGCATTTGGATCGCAGGCACGATGGCGCCCATGGGCTGGGCCTGTTTCTCAACCACCAGGCGCCGGATTTGGCGATCATCCTGCCAGACCAATCCCGTCAATGCGTCGAGCAATGCTTTGGCCACGTTATCTGCATCAATGCGACGGCTCAGCCGATCAACGGTGAGCAGGATCGCCACATCATAGGCATCGAACCGCGCGGCCTTGCGCCAACCGCCATCGACAAGCGTCTCACGCACAACGGTGCGCAAGCGACTACGCTGCGTTGTAATCTGTGCAATTTCGATGAAGAGGCCACCACCATCAAGCAACCGATAACGGCAGCGGTTGCTGCCTTGCCATCTGCCTGATGTCTTGGTGGTCAAGGGCGCTTAGGCCCGTGCTTCAACCGTCGCCATGCCATCGGTTTGGTCGAGCATCTCTGCCGCTTCAACCATAGCGGCTGAGCGATTGCGCTCTCGAAGGCTAGCATCTTGAAGAAGACGACGGCGGCGGGTCACATCACCTTGCAGCGACTTCACCCCAGCAACACCACGAAAACCAGTACCTGCACCCATGGCCGAAAACTCCATCAAATGGCGCTACGGCTGACCGGTCCCCCTAATGGATCAGATTTCGGCCGCAGCAAGTAAGTCGAGTTAGTAAAGGCTCACATTTACGCGCGCGGCGGTTGGTTCCCCCGTCGTGGAGATAACCTACCTATGTGTTTCGAAAAATAGAAGGTTTGATGACAGAAATATTTCGCGTATCGACAATATGGTGCACATGATCCACAAGCGCACTGTGCATAGCTGATGTGAATGCCACAGCGCTTGCGAGTCGATTTGCATTCTGGGTGAGATTTTAGGCGGCCTCGGCCACCTCAACGCTCGGATCGACCGGCCAATCGGCCAACATTTTGGTCCAATCCTCAACATAAGCCCGACTCGCGACAGCATTCAGGTCAACGCCTGCTGCCTCCATCAACTCAGCTGTTGGCACCCGCCCCTGCTTGGAGGTGACAGCGGTTTGGACCAAACCAAGGGCCTTCACCCGCCCATCGCGCCCGTAGAAACGTTGCTCGATATACACCCATTTCTCATCCCAACCGATGATCTGGGTCTCAATCTGGAACCGCTCAAACGGGCCAATTGCGCGGCGATAGCGCATGGTTGAAGCGGCAACCACAGGCATCCAGCCACGCTTCAATGCCTTCGTCAGAAATCCAGCGCGCAGCATCATATCTACCCGGCCTAGATCCATGATGCTGAGATAGCGGCCGTTATTCATATGGAAGTTAAGGTCCATATCCGTCGGCCAGCAGCGCATGGTCACCCGTGCCGGTTCAAGCAGCGCCTTTGCGGTGTCGACATCCCGTTTGCCAAACAACCAAGCGGTGATCAGCATGCGGATCAGACGGAACAGAAGGTTCATGATGCGGTGCCTATCTCAAACATGGAAAAGGCCGATACGCTGGTCGCATCGGCCTTCAACACTCTAACGCCCAGCGGCGCTTACTCTTCCAATAGCGACGCCAACTTCATGGCGTAACCCATTGACCCATCGACCTTAATCTTGCCTGTCATGAAGGCCAGCGTCGGGTCTTGGGTGCCATCAAGCAGACCACGCAGGGTGTCCATGGACATCTTCACTGTCGCATCACTATCGGCATCATCATTGCTGACCTGGGGTGGGGCACTCGCACCATCGAGCAGGATGGTCCCCTCCCCGTTGAGGTCGAGCTTGATACGCCCGCCAAAGGCGCCGGCATAGGTTACGCGTTGGCGTACCTGATCGGTTAGTTGGTCGACGGGCATTTTAAGCCTCCTCTAGATCAGCAAATCGTCAGTTTAGAATTGGGCTTCATCCAGATCCATCACCGGGTCTGAACCGGCCATGATGCGGATAAAGCAGGCATTCGCCTCTGGCAGGACCTTCTGCATGTAGTAACGCGCAGTCTTGATCTTGCCGTCATAGAAGGCGGTTTTGCCATTGGCGTTCGGCAGCTTCTCTTTTGCTGTAATCACCATCTTAGCCCACATAAAGCCGAGGGCGACATAGCCGAAGAGACGCAGGAAATCGGTGGAGGCAGCACCCGCCTCATCCGGGTTCTTCATGCCCTTCTGAGCGACAATACCGGTGGCTTGCTGCAGCTTGCCGAAGGCTTTCGCCAGTGGGAAGACGAACTCTTGCAACTCTGGGTTGGTTTGATGCTCTTCCAGGAACTCCTGGACGGGATGGAAGAACTGGCGCAGCAGACGACCGAAGTCTTTCGGCATCTTACGACCAACCAGATCCAGCGCCTGAATACCGTTGGCACCCTCATAAATCTGGGCGATACGGGCATCACGGACATATTGCTCCATGCCCCATTCCCAAACATAGCCATGGCCGCCCAGCATCTGCTGGCAGTCGATGGCGATCTGAGTGCCATTATCGGTCAGGAACGCCTTCAAGATCGGGGTCATCAGGCTGACCAGATCATCGGCATCGCGACGCACCCGTTCATCCGGGTGTTTATCGAAGACGTCGATTTGCATCCCAATCCAATAGGATAGGGCACGGGACGCCTCGGTAATCGCCTTGGCGTTCAGGAAATTCCGGCGAACATCCGGATGCACCATGATGCTATCGGCTGGCTGATCCGGCTCTTTAGCGCCGGTGAGCGCGCGGCCTTGGCGACGATCCTTCGCATAGGCTAGGCCGTTTTGGTAGGAAACCTCACCAATCGCGAGACCCTGCATTGCCACGCCGAGGCGGGCAGCATTCATCATGGTGAACATAGCGCGGAGCCCCTTATGGGGATCACCGACGAGCCAACCCTGGGCGTCATCAAAGTTCATGACGCAGGTGGCGTTACCATGGATGCCCATCTTGTGCTCGATTGAGCCACACATCACGCCATTGCGTGGGCCAGCAACATGGTCACCGCCCTCTTCCTTTGGAATGAATTTCGGCACCAGGAACAGGCTGATCCCCTTCACCCCTGGAGGCGCATCGGGCAGCTTCGCCAACACCAGGTGGACGATGTTGTCCGTCATGTCATGCTCACCGGCCGAGATGAAAATCTTTGTCCCGGAGATGTCGTAGGAACCATCATCGCGAGGCACAGCCTTGGTGCGGATTAGACCAAGATCAGTACCGCAATGCGGCTCGGTCAGGCACATGGTGCCAGACCAGATACCGTCCACCAGCTTTGGCAGATAAAGGTCCTTGAGCTCGTCACTGCCATGCATATGGATCGCGTCATAAGCGCCCTGGGACAGGCCCGGATACATGGCGAAGGCCATATTTGCCGATGACAGGATCTCGTTCAGGACGAAGTTGATCGAGGCTGGCATGCCCTGACCGCCGTAATTCGGGTCAGCGGAGAGGCCGATCCACCCGCCCTCACGGAACTGGTCATAGGCTTCCTTAAAGCCGGTGGGCGTACGCACCACACCGTTTTCATAGGTGCAGCCCTCTTTGTCGCCAACCTGGTTCAGCGGGAACAGCTCGTTCTCCGCCATCTTGGCGGCCTCTTCGAGGATCGCATCGATCAGATCCTCAGACACATCCTCATAACCTGGCAGTTCAGACAGGCTTTCGGCATTCAGCACCTCATGCAGGACGAAGCGCATATCTTCAACTGGAGCACTATAGCTAGGCATCTCGTGTTACTCCCTTATTCCCAATCTGGTCCGTGGCTCAGTTTCTGAGCCTTAGTTTCTCAGTGGCTTACCGGTGGTCAGCATGTGTTCGATGCGATCCACGGTGCCCGTCGTCCGGACCAGTTTCATGAATTCCTGACGCTCAAGGTCGAGGACTTCGTCTTCGGTTAGCTCCTCGGTGATGTCACGCCCACCGCCGCTCAACACCACCGCGAGGTGGTTCGAGACAACAACGTCATGGGGCGTCGCCTTGCCTTGCAGGGCAAAGCCATCGACCGTGGCATTGATAATGGTTTCAGCAGTTGGGCCAGGCAGTCGGAAGACCGGCGGCTCTGGTGCCTCATAACCATCAACCATTGAGAGCGCTTTCTGTTTGGCATCAAACAGCACGCGGTCACGGTTCATGGTGATGCCGTCGCCCGGATTGAAGTACAGCAGCTCCTGCGCTTCCATCGCTGACTTGGCGACCTTGGCCGTACCAATCGTCTCAAACGCTTGGCTGACCGCTGGCATTGGGCCCTGTGGCCGACGCTTATTGCCGAGGTGACGCGCCAGCATCTCCTTACAACCGCCCCAGCCTGGGATCAGGCCGACACCAACCTCGACGAGGCCGGTATAGGTTTCGGCATGGGCCTGCACCGCATCGCAGTGCAGCAGGATCTCACAGCCACCGCCCAGCGCCATACCCGATGGGGCACCAACAACCGGGAACGGTGCGTATTTCAGCGCCTTATAGACCTGTTGGCCGGTGCGCACGCTCTCTTCAACCTGAGGCCAGAGCGCGATGTTAACCGCGAACATGGCCAGGCCGAGATTGGCGCCAACGGAGAAGTTCGAGCCCTCATTATAAATGACGAGCGCCTTGTGATCGCCACCCTGGATTAGGCCCATGGCCTTCTTCGCCATGGCGAAGATCTGGTCGTCCAGCGCATTCATCTTGGAGGTGAACTCCAAGCACAGAACGCCATCACCAATATCCCAAAGCGAGGCCGAGCCATTCTTCTCAACCGGCTTACTGGCAAGCTTAATGTCTTCCAGCAGGAGGACGCCGTCAGGCCGCTTCAGCTCGGCATAGTCACCATCGGTGGTGAGATAGAAGCGCTTACCCTCCTCAACCTTATAGAAGGGTCGACCCGCGGCCTTCTCCAACAATGGCGGGACGGCCAGGCCCTCTTCCTTCACCTTCTCGGTGAACCAATCGACGCCTAGCTGATCGAGCATTTCGAACGGGCCAAACTTACGACCGAAACCGGTGCGCATGGCCTCATCAACCTTAACGATGTCGTCAGCGATCTCTGGCACCAGGCTGGCAGCATAGAGGAGGGATTCTTTCAGAACCCGCCAGGCCAGCTGGCCGCCCTTATCTGGATGCTCAGCCAGGGCGCGCAGGCCCTTTTTGCCTGCACCAACACTCTCAAGTGATGGCTTCTGCGTCTTGGCGTACTCACCGGTTTTGAGATTGATGCTCTCTTTGACCTTACCGCCGCCCTCACGGTTGATGCGATAGAAGCCACCTTTGCCCTTACGGCCAGTGTAGCCATCCTCGATCATCTTGGTCATCAGCGGCACATCGCGATGATCCTTCACATACTGATCATCCGCCGGCAGTGACTTGGTCAGGCTGGCAGAGATGTATGGGATCAGATCGATACCAACGAGGTCGAGCAGACCAAAGACACCGGTCTTCGGCAGGCCCATAGGCTTGGAGATAATGGCATCCGCTTCCTCAACTGTCAGATCGAGGTCGAGGGTGGCGTTGATCGCGGACTGCATCCAGAAGGTGCCAATCCGGTTACCGATAAAGCCAGGGGTGTCATTACAAAGCACGACGGCCTTACCGAGAGCCTTGTCGCCAAACTCGGTGATGCCATCGATCAGTTCCTGACGGCTGTCAGGGCCGGCCACAACCTCAAGCAACCGCAGATAGCGCGGCGGGTTGAAGAAGTGGGTGATCAGGAAGTCTTTCTTGAACGCATCCGACTGCTCAGACACCAAATCCTTCAGCGGGATGGTCGAGGTGTTGGATGAAACGAGCGTTCCCGGCTTACGGACCGCGTCGATCTTTTTATAAAGCGCGGATTTGATGTCCAGGCGCTCAATCACGACCTCAACGATCCAATCAACATCGGCAATCTTGTCGAGGTGATCATCGACATTGCCAGGCGTGACGAGCTTGGCAAATCGCTTGCTCATAAATGGTGCTGGATCGGTCTTTAGCGCCTTGGCGATGGCGGTTTTTGCCAGAACGTCCCGGTCTTCCGCACCCTCTGGCACGATATCGAGCAACAGAACCTCAACGCCAGCATTGGCGAGATGGGCGGCAATGCCCATCCCCATAACGCCAGAGCCGATAACGGCGGCCTTTTTGATTTCCATGATGGTGTCTCCCTTATCTCTTGTTGGCTTCAGTCGTCGGCGCTGCGCTTAGACTGCTTCCAACAGGGTGGAGACACCTTGACCACCGCCCACACATAGGGTGGAAACGGCAAACTTCTTACCCTCACGGCCCAGCAGCATCGCTGCCTTACCGGTCACACGGGCGCCGGACGCACCGAGCGGGTGACCAAGGGCGATGGCACCGCCATCGATGTTGATCTTCTCATCCGGAATGGCGAGGTCACGGGCCACCGCAATCGACTGGCTGGCGAAAGCTTCGTTCAGCTCAAACAGGTCGATATCGCTGACGCTGAGGCCATGACGCCCAAGCAGCTTCTGGGTGGATGGCACCGGGCCGATCCCCATAATTGCTGGCTCACAACCGCTAACCGCCATGCCCTTGATCTTGGCTAGGATGGTCAGGCCATTCGCCTTGGCATAAGCCTCAGAGGTGACAAGGGTCGCCGTCGCACCATCGGTCAATGGTGAGGAGGTACCAGCGGTCACCGAACCCTCAGCATCAAAGGCGGGCTTCAAGCCAGCGAGCGCGTCTAGGGTGGTGTCAGGGCGGATACAGCCGTCCTTTTCAACGGCATGGCCGTTGGTTTGAACCGGCACAACCTCAGAGTACTTACCCTCTTCCCAAGCCTTGGCGGCCTTCTGGTGGGAGGTTAGGGCGAACTTCTCTTGGTCTTCGCGGGTGATTTGATACTTCTTCGCGACATTCTCAGCGGTCAGGCCCATGGACATATAGGCCGCCAAATCTTCCTTATCCATCGCTGGGTTCGGCATGGTGTTAAAGCCACCCATCGGAACCCGGGTCATGCTCTCCACACCACCGGCGATGTAGGCTTGGCCACTGCCGGTCGCAACCGCGCCAGCCGCCATATGAATGGTGCTCATCGACGAGGCGCACCAACGGTTCAACGTGGCGCCAGCAACAGATTTCGGCAGGCCGGCCAGAAGGGCGACAGCGCGGGCAATATTGATGCCCTGTTCACCTTCCGGGAACGCACAACCAAGCAGCAGGTCTTCAATATCGTCGACATTAACGCCAGTCTTCTCAACCAGGCCCTTCACCGCAACAACGGCGAGATCATCTGGACGGACTTTAGCGAGCTCGCCCTTCTTGGCGAAATGGAACGGGGTACGGACATAGCCAGCGATAACTGGGGTGGTTTCCGGGGTGCCGGTCATGATCTTGCTCCTTCAAGCGTTCTTATTTTTATCGGGCCGGTTTGGCCCTTTTGTTGGGTGTTGGGCGTTGTGTTCTTGAACAAACGGCACCGCGTTAAGGTTCTAAGCGGTGCCGTCAAAACTCTCAGATTGGGTTAGCCGCTATCGGACTTCCCCTCGTCTGCATCGGTGTTCTCCAAATGCTGACGGATGGCAGCTTCGATCTGCTGCAGTTCACTTTTGGTCTGTTTTAAATCTGCAAGTTGCTGGTCGAGCAGCAGCAGGCGATCTTGCGCGCGCTGCAAGGCAAACTTCATCTGCTCAACCTGATCCTCATCCACCTCATAGAGATCGAGGAACTCCTTAATCTCAGCGATTGAGAAGCCGAGCCGCTTACCGCGCAGGATAAGCGCCAAACGGCCGCGATCCGTGGTGGAGTAAATGCGGGTGGTGCCGCGACGGGCCGGGGTCAAAAGCCCCTCATCCTCATAAAAGCGGATGGTGCGGTGGGTCACCTCAAACTCCTGGGCGAGCTGCCCGATAGAGAATGTTTGACGGTCGGTGCTGCTTACACCGGCCAACCCACGCATCATGTCATTCTGTCCCATGCTCATCGATCTATGGCTGTCGATTTGTTGTTTGGGTGATCCTCAAACGCACTAACTCGGCGCTAGCAAATCACCCATACCTTACGTTTACGTAAAGATGGGTTTTGATGCAATGAAATTCCAGTAGCCCAGACGAGTTTCTGAGGGATTATCCGCCAGCCTGCTCTTTCTCATGTTCGGCGAGCAGGTCCTTACGGGACAACTTACCGATCAGGGTCTTTGGCAGTGGCTGGTCACGGAACTCAATCTGACGGGGCAGCTCAATCGGTGAGAGCTTGTCTTTAAGGAAGGTTTTGAGGCCGTCATCATCCAGCGCCTTACCATCCTTCAGCTTGATCCAAACCTTTGGCACCTCGCCGCGCTTCGGATCATTCACACCGGCCACAACACATTCTTCAACCGCCTCGTGGAGGTAGATCGCCTCCTCGATATTGCGCGGATAAACGTTGTAGCCGTTTACCAAGATCATGTCCTTCAAGCGATCAACGATGAAGGTGTAGCCCTGCTCATCCGTGTAGCCGACATCACCGGTGTGAAGCAGGCCATCGATTAGCGTCTCAGCGGTGGCATCTTCACGGCGCCAGTAGCCCTTCATAACCTGCGGACCACGAATACAAACCTCGCCCACCTCACCCAGCGGCATTGGCGTCTTACGATCTTCCAGCGAGATAATCTCAATCGAGGTACCGGGCACCGGCTGACCGATTGAGCCAGCCTTACTGCTGCCGTCCAGCGGGTTCATGCAGGCAACGGGTGAACTCTCGGTCAGGCCGTAGCCTTCCTCCAGCGTACAGCCGGTCGCCTTCTCAAACTGCTGCTTGACCTCAAGCGGCAGCGGCGCGCCACCAGAGATACAAAGCCGGATTGATGAGAGGTCGTAATTGGCCAGCTCGGGCGAATTGTTGATCGCCGTGTAGATTGCTGGCACCGCCGGGAACAGCGTCACCTTATGCTTCTGCAGGGCCTTCAGAAGCGGCTTAAGCTCAAAACGCGGCTGCAGGATTAGTGTTGAGCCGAAGGCGATGCCCAAATTCATAGAGGCGGTCATGGCAAAGACGTGGAAGTAGGGCAGCACGCCCATCATCACCTCTTCACCGAACTTGGCACCATCAAACCAGGCCACGGCCTGCTGCGCATTCACATGCAGATTGGCATGGGTCAGCATCGCGCCTTTAGGGATCCCGGTCGTACCGCCGGTATATTGAAGCACGGCGATATCTTCGACGGGGTTGATCTCAACTGGATCGGGTTGCCCGCCTGGCTTACGCAGCTCATCGAAACGAATGTGCTGATCATTGGTTGGAACACTGGCGAGTTCTTTCCCTTTAAGCAGCTTAAACAGCATGTTTTTCGGGAATGGCAGGACATTGGTGAACGGGCAGACGATGACCTTCTTCAGCCCCTCATCCATCACGGGCTTCAGCTTGTCATAAAGGGCGGCCAGGTCGAGCGTGGCCAGCATGTCGAGGCCACTATCACGGACCAGGTTCTCAATCTCCCGCTCGGCATAGAGCGGGTTGATGTTCACCACCACGCCACCGGCCTTAAGAACACCGTAGAACAGAGCAACAAAGTAAGGGGAGTTGGGCAGCAGCAGACCAACCCGGTCGCCCTTGGTCAGGCCATTGGCCTGGAGGCCAGCCGCAACCTCATCGATTAGCTGCTGAAGCTCGGCATAGCTATAGGTCTTGCCCAGGAAATCAATCGCCGTGCGATTGGGCAGCTTGGCGGCTGTGCTTTCAACGATTTCGTAGACCGGCTGGGGCGTCATGGTCATCGACCAGTCAACACCTCGGGGATAGTTATCGATCCATGGGCGATCCAGCGACGTTCGCGTGGATGTATTGCTCACCTCAGTAGCGGTATCGGCAACAGCGGTTTCGGGCTGGCCCGATGGATCAGCGGTCATAATGCCTCCCCTGAATTTCATGCCCGCCTGATTGGATTACGACCGGTTGATTTGGCCAGGACAACTTTAGCGGGATTTTTTTTCGTTGTTGGATTGTGCTTACCATAACGTAAGCCACCAATCGACAGCTAAGACGGATGGCCCAAATTGCAAGGGGTTAGGCTCGAATCATTGCTATCGAAACGGTCTATTCAACCGCAAACAAACTTGTTAAAAGCCCGGCCTGCCGGGAGGCACCTGAAATATCCACCTGATTCTGTGGAAAAAACAGGGTATAGTGCATCACGCGGCGCTTGAAGAAATCGAGTGGAGCGGCCGGTAACGGCGGGGCACGCCTCGCAAAATGCAACTAGGGCTGTGCTTCACTGTCACCCGGGAGAGGTGGCCGGCGGCCGTGTTCAACATCGATTAGTTTTGGGGTTTGGTCATCGTGGCTTCGGATAATGCCGACATGAACAGCATGTCGGGCGCGAGTGAGCGCGCAACGGTTAAGTGGTTCAATACCGAAAAAGGGTTCGGTTTCGTCAAAATTGAGGGCGCAGATCGTGATGCCTTCCTGCATATCTCGGCAGTTCAACAGGCCGGGATTAATGCGGTTAACCCGGACATGGAACTGACATGTCGCTTGGGTTCAGGCCCGAAAGGTCCTGTGGTCGAGGAAATCTTTGAAGTGCTGAGCGAAGGCACTCCGCAAGCTGGCGGCGGTGGCGGCTTCGGCGACCGCGGTGGTTATGGCGACCGTGGCGGCTACGGTGATCGTGGTGGTCGTGGTGGCGGCTACGGTGATCGTCGTGGTGGCTATGGTGACCGCGGCGGTTACGACAGCGGCCCTGCTTCATATGAAGAAGCGGAAGGTTCCGACCTTGGCGGCACGGTTAAGTGGTTCAACCCTGAGAAGGGCTTTGGCTTCATCGTTCCTGACGATGGCGAGAAAGACATCTTCATCCACAAAAGCGTCCTGCGCCGCTGTGGCATTGAGGCCCTGGAGCCTGGCCAGAAGGTCAATATGAAGGTTGTGCCCGCTCCTAAGGGCCGCGAGGCAAACTGGGTTAGCGTCGGCTAAAGCCAACCAACCAGAAAAACCTAGAGATTAGGCAGCGGTATCGCCCTCAAGCGCCGCTGCCTTTTTCTTTGCCGATCTACTATCAGCAGCTCTAGTGCTGCCTGATGAGCGGAGCAGATCAAACAGCTTCTGTGAGAACAACTCTGGCTCTATCGGCTTAGAAACCAGCAGGTCTGCACCAGCCTCCTCTGCTATATCTAAGCTGATGATGCCACTGCCGCCCGTGCACAGGATTGTCTTAATCTCTGGTAGCAGTCGGCGAACCCGAACAATAAGCTCTAACCCGGCCATGCCTGGCATCTCCTGATCGGAGATCAGAAGCTCGATCTTGGTTTGCCGGCGCGCAAGCTCGGTGAGGCACTCAAGGGCATCCAGAGAGTTCGCGAAAGAGGTGACCGTATAGCCAAGCATCTCAAGCAAGGCGCGCAGAAACTCGCCAAAGCTCGCATCATCATCGACGACAAAAACATGGCCGTAGCCAACCCTTAGATCGGTTAAATCCGAGATGAGAGGTAATGGTTCTTTCACATCCCCTAGGGCTTGGTTGAACCTAGACAGAGCAACTATCTGCGACACAAGACCAGCAGCTCGCTCACCGCTTATGCAGATGTTATTGGCAAATTTGCTGGCATCTGTTTCGGGATCGAGATCTTGCCTCAGAAGATGGGCATAACCGTTGATCGACGCCAGTATGTTATTGAAATCATGAGCTATACCAGCAGCAAGACGGCTGACGGTTTGCATTTTTTCCCGTCGCAAAAACTGGCTCTGACTCTGTTGATGCTGCGTGTGCCTATGGGCCAGGAAGTACGCCCATGCCACGCCAAAGCCAATTGCAATAACGCTTGAGGCGATAGCAGACCCGTAAGCCGTCCCCTCGTCCCATCCTGTTATGTAGACTAAGGACAAGAGACAACCTTGCCCAAATACAAGGCCGCCGATCAGCACTAAGAGAGGAACATGGAAAGAAGGCTTTTGCATC
Source organism: Alphaproteobacteria bacterium SS10 (assembly GCA_019192455.1). Taxonomy (NCBI): domain Bacteria; kingdom Pseudomonadati; phylum Pseudomonadota; class Alphaproteobacteria; species Alphaproteobacteria bacterium SS10. Next base: position 141,172 of record JAHCML010000004.1, on the reverse strand, counting down.
ACCTCTCAGCCGCTGGTTAGAACCCATTCCGATCAGCAATTCAGCTGATGGGATAAACATACCTCTGAGTTCGTAAACAACTGGTTAACCAAAGCCTTTGGCAACACCTTGCAGCAACATCGAAAAACCTCTGAATTTATTCATTTTTCCGTGCTTTTACTGGTTGAACTTTCGTCTTAAGAAAACATATCGAAGCCAGTTTCATTTATTCTGCTAATCAACCCGCCCGGCACATTTTCATCGGGCCCCTTTTCAACCTGCTTTTTGTTCAAGGAAGTTGATGGAAAAATACGCTGATCTCACTGCCTTAACCCTCGTGATCCTCATCGCGCTCAGCTTTGGCCTGCTGATGACCCGGCTGAAACAGCCGGCCATTGTTGGCTATATCATCGCTGGCTTTGCGCTTGGCCCAACGGGCCTTGGCATGGTGGAAAACACTGAGATTGTTCAGCTTTTGGCTGATCTGGCAGTCATGATGCTGCTGTTTGTGATCGGGATGGAGCTATCGCTACGCTCGTTTAAGAACGTGATCGGCGTCGCGGTAGGGACCGCGTGTTTACAGATAGGGTTATCGACAGCGACAGCGTTAGGCCTCGCCTATCTATTCGACTTCACGGTCGCCCAGGCGATCCTCGCGGGCTTTATCATGGCGGTATCTAGCACCGCTGTCGTTATTAAGATCCTGGACGATGTTGGGGAGCTCAGAACCGAGCTGGGCCGAACCGCCGTTGGTGTTCTGATTGCGCAGGATTTGGCGATTGTGCCGATGCTGCTGATTATCGCGGATCTGGGTAAAGGCACATTTGACCCCACAATCCTGCTAAAGCTCGGCGCCGCCGGGCTTATCCTAGCACTTGTAATTTGGTTCCTCTCCCGCCGTGAGCGGATCAAAATCCCGTTCACCGAGGCGATTGAGAAGCGTAAGGACATGGTGCCAATCGCGGCCCTTGCCGCTTGTTTTGGCGTGGCGACGGTTAGTGGTCTCGTCGGCATGTCGGCCGCCTATGGCGCCTTCTTGGCTGGTCTGATCCTCGGTAACTCAAATGTACGCAGCCAGATTTGGGACTCCATCAAGCCGATTGAAACCTGCTTGTTGCTGGTCTTCTTCTTGTCGATTGGCCTGCTTATCGATCTGCCGTTCATTCAAGAAAACTGGAGCCTTGTGCTTGGCTGCTTGTTGGCGGTTACGCTCTTTAAGACCTTCATCAACGTGCTGGCCCTGCGCCTCCTCGGCAAATGCTGGGGCCAGGCCTTTACTGCCGGTGCGCTGCTCGGTCAGGTTGGTGAATTCTCGTTTGTCTTGGCGGCAGCAGGGTTAACGGCCGGGATCATTGACCAGAATGGCTACGCACTCGCTATCGCAGTGATTGCGCTCAGCTTACTGATCAGCCCGCTCTGGAAGATGGTCGCCCAGCGTGCCCATGATTTCGCGGCGACCGGTGTTACCAATTTGAGGGTCTTCACAGCCATCATCTTCTGCGATGAGATTGATGCGGTGGGCCGTTGCGCCAACGCGGTGCGTGGTGAGTCCAACGCTAAAGCGGCAGATGAGAGCACCCTGGTTGGCCTGGCAACTAAGCTCAGGCAGGCCCGTCAGAACGCTGGGTTGCCGGGCACGCCAGTGGCAGGGCAGACGCCGTCAGCCAACGCCGCGGATGCGCCGAGCTAACTACTAAATCGCAATCGCTGGAAATCGTGCCCTGCTATCGCTTGGCAGGGCGCCTCCAGTTGCGTATCTTATAGTTGGGATGTGGGGATTGCTAGACGCTGACGCGAGCCGTCAGCGCACGGCTATTGCTAGAGTTGTTTGGGATCAGCTCTGGCCATCTCTCCGCACAGGATTGGTGATGAGGTGAGATGATGAGCGAGCGACAAACGGATTTCGAACCCTCCCCTGGCCAGCCGACCGTCACTCCCGATGATAACGACAACCAATCAGCCGCTGATCGCGTGCCAAGCTTTGGTGAGCAGGATCAACGTCAGTTCGCGGCCTTATCCGCGATGCAAGGCCAGTTCCTGGAACAGATGGAAAGCTTGTTTGCGGTCGATAGCGATCTGCAATCCTTGGCCGAATGCCTGACCATCGCGCGCCAGCATCGCAGCCAATGGCANACCATCAATTCCCTTAGCGAATACAGCCGCCAACATGGTGGCAAGGGCCTCGGCCGTTGGCGCCCAGGCAAGTATGATTTGGATCCAGTTCTGGCTGGGAACCCCCTTGGCCTGATTGTTGGCGGGGAGCTTTGCAAATTCGATAGCCCGCTGCATGGATTGGTCCATGGCGCGGTGGCCCTCTGCCGCTTTATCTCACCGCCGCATGAACTGACCATCGGCGATATGTTCCTGCGCCTGTTCCGGCACCATCAATATGATCAGGAACGAAGCCCCGCCCCAGTGGCGGCCCGCAATACGGTTCGATATCTCGGTAACCTCTGCGGTCAGGGGGACTGGATCACACTGGCAGACATGCCGTGTCAGCTAATGCAGGCAAGTGAGTGCGGCGAACGACTGGGCTGGTTCCTGCAGGCGGCCAGCATTCAGCGCAATGGTGGGATTGACCCACTCTCAACCCATGAGCATTTCTATCGGATCGCGGCTGAGACAGCCTGTGCAGAAATCGATATCGATTATCTGGATCTACACTTCCGGGTGCTGGCTGAAACACGCTTCCCGGATCTGCACGATATCCTGCCTGATTAGACAACCGACCAATCGAGACGATCACGCAACGCCTCGTCGGGTGAGTGCGCGTAAGCACCTGGAAAAATTGATAATCAGCAACCTGGCTGTTAGTTCAGAGCAATGAACTGGACGATCCGAATTCTGAACCGTACCGATGCGTCGGACTACCGGGCCCTTCGCTTAGAAGCGTTGGAGCAGGATCCGGCTGCCTTTGGCGCGACATTGGAGGAGGATCAGGCCAAATCACGCCCATGGTTCAGACGAGGCCTGCATGAGCATACGGTGTTCGGGGCAATTGATGCCGATGGCAGTCTGATAGCCAGCGCCGGCTTTGTTCGTGGCGAACGCCTGAAACAGCGGCATAAGGCGACCATCTACGGCCTGTATGTAGCGCCAGGCCATCGCGGTAAGGGTGTAGCCCGATCCCTCTTACAGCAGTTGATCGCCTCTGCTGAAGAGCAGGGTATCGAGCAACTGCAGATCAGTGTGGTCACTGACAACACGACGGCCGGAACGTTGTATGAGAGCCTGGGCTTCGAAGCCTATGGCCTGGAACCCCAAGCCCTCAAATACAAAGACCGCTACTATGATGAGCGGCATTACTGGCTGCCGCTCACCTAGCTTAGTTATTCAGCTGCAACGGCTGGTGGCACTTCTGGCTTCCACCGCAGAACAGGCTTACGTGCCGCCTGGGTCTCATCCATGCGGCGGCGTGGCGTGTGCAGCGGTGCAGCGGCGAAGGCATCGCCCTCACCTGACTTGGCCGCCTGGGCCAGGCCGCGCATCATCCCAACGAACTCGTCCATGGTTTCCTTGGCTTCACTCTCGGTTGGCTCAATCAGCATGGCGCCATGAACAACCAGCGGGAAGTACATGGTCATTGGGTGACAACCCTGATCGATCATCGCCTTGGCGAAGTCGAGGGTGCTGACGCCGGTGCCTTTGAGGAACCGCTCATCAAACAGCGCCTCGTGCATGCAGATACCTGGGTAGGAGACGGTCATGACATCTTCCAACCGGGCGCGAACGTAGTTGGCGTTCAACACCGCATCACCGGAGGCATCCCAAAGGCCGTCAGCACCGTGGCTCAACATATAGGCAAGGGCGCGGATGAACATGCCCATCTGGCCGTGGAAGGCCTTCATCCGGCCAAACTCGGTGCCGGTGGCATCCACATCGCTCTTATTCTCAACCAGCACCACACCGGTATCACCATCGGCGACATGGGGCAGCGGTGCGTAAGGCGCCAGCGCTTCGGACAGCACGACCGGGCCTGAACCCGGCCCACCACCGCCATGGGGCGTGGAGAAGGTCTTATGCAAGTTGATGTGCATCGCATCGACGCCGAGGTCAGCGGGGCGCACCCGACCAACAATGGCGTTGAAATTCGCACCATCGCAGTAGAAGTAGCCGCCAGCCTCATGGATGGCATCGGCAATCGCTTTGATATCGCGCTCAAACAACCCGCAGGTGTTGGGGTTGGTCAGCATGATACCGGCGACATCGTCGCCCAGCTTCTCAACCACGGTGGCAAGGTCGACCTTGCCATCTTCCGCAGCGGGGATCGGGTCAACAACGAAGCCAAGCGAAGCAGCGGTGGCGGGGTTGGTGCCATGGGCACTTTCCGGCACCAGGACACGCTTGCGCTTATCGGCCTCACCACGGGCTTCCAGGGCGGCCTTAATCGCCATCATCCCGCACAGCTCACCATGGGCGCCAGCTGCTGGTGACAAGGCAACCGTGGCCATACCGGTCAGCTGCTTCAGCCAATAGGCCAAGAGCGCGATCATATCGAGCGCACCCTGAACGGTTGAGACCGGCTGCAGTGGGTGTAGATCACCGAGGCCGGGCATCCGCGCCATCTTCTCATTCAGGCGTGGGTTATGCTTCATCGTGCAGGAACCAAGCGGATAGAAGCCGGTATCGATGGCATAGTTCTTCTGGCTAAGGCGCGTGTAGTGGCGAACCACCTGCGGCTCGGACAGGCCTGGCAGGCCAATGCCCTGACGCTTAGCGACAGAACCGAGGCGGCTCTCAACCTTTGGCACCTCTGGTAGATCAACACCGGTGCGGCCCTCGCGGCCCATCTCAAAGATTAGTGGCTCATCAAAGACCAAACCTTTGTGGCCGCTAAAGCTTGGCAAGCCGACATCGTTGCTGGCGGTGTCTTCGACCAGTTGTGGACGTGACGGACGACCTTGGCTGTTCATGGCTTTTGTACTCTCACTCATCGTCTTCACTCCCCTTACGCTGCGTTAGCGGCGCCATCGGCAGCGATTGCCGTGCCGAGCGCGTTGGTGAAATGTTTGATGTGGTCATCGGTGACCCGTTCAGTCGCGGCCACCAGCAACAGGTTCTCCATCTCGCCCTGCTGTGGCAGCAGGCGTGAGATTGGGAGACCACCAAGGATCTTGTTCTCGGCCAGCCACTCAACCACCGGTGCCGCAGCAACCGGGAGCTTCACAGTGAACTCGTTGAAGAAGCCGGTATTCACGACCTCAACGCCCTCAACCGAGGCCAAGGCATCGGCGAGTTGAACGGCCTTGGCGTGGTTCACCTCGGCCAGTTGGGTCATGCCCACCTCACCGAGAAGCGACAGGTGCACAGAGAAAGCCAAGGCGCAAAGCCCTGAATTCGTGCAGATATTGCTGGTCGCCTTCTCGCGGCGGATATGCTGCTCACGGGTTGAGAGGGTTAGCACCCAACCGCGATTGCCATCGGCATCCACGGTCTCACCAGCGAGGCGGCCAGGCATTTGGCGGACATACTTATCGCGGCAGGCGAACAGACCAACATAAGGGCCACCAAAGTTTAGCGGCACACCAATCGACTGGCCCTCACAGACCACAATATCGGCGCCCATCTCACCCGGCGGGGTCATTAAGCCAAGGGACACAACCTCGGTGACCACGACAACCAGCAGTGCACCGTTTTCATGACAACGCTCAGCCAGTGCGGTCAGGTCACGGACCTCACCGAAGAAGTCTGGGTTCTGAACCACGACACAAGAGATGGTGTTGTCGATCTCGGCGGTCAGGGCTGCCTCGTCACCGGCGGCTGGCTCAAGCAGCTCAACCTCAATCCCGGTCAGGCGGGCCTGGGTCTCAACCACATCGCGGTAATGCGGGTGCAGATTGCCCGCGATAATCGCCTTAGAGCGACGGGTCACGCGATTGGCCATCAAAACAGCCTCAGCCGTCGCGGTAGAGCCGTCATACATGGAGGCATTCGCCACATCCATGCCTGTAAGCAGTGCGACCTGGGTCTGGAACTCGAACAGATACTGCAGCGTGCCCTGGCTCACCTCAGGCTGGTACGGGGTGTAAGAGGTGAGGAACTCACCGCGCTGAATGATGTGATCAACGCTGGACGGCACATGGTGCCAATAGGCGCCAGCACCGATGAAGCAGGGGGTAACCCGTGCCGGACGGGTGTTACGGGTTGCGAAGGCCTGGAAGACCGACTCAACCTCATACTCACCCATTTTATAGCTGAGCCCCTCAATGGGACCTTCAAGCCGGGCGTTGTCCGGCACATCGGTGAACAGGTCTTCGACAGTGTCGACACCGACCACACGCAGCATCTCGCGGCGGTCTTCTGGGGTATGTGGCAGATAACGCATTAGTCCAAACCCTCCACAAAAGCGTGATACGCAGCTTTATCCATGAGTTCAGTTAGTTGCTCTGACTTGGTTGGCTTTAGCTTTAAGAACCAAGCGCCAGCCTCCGGCTCTTCATTCACCAGGCCAGGGTTGTCGTTAAGGGCCTCATTGACCTCAACCACCTCGCCATCGATTGGGGCGTAGACCTCACTTGCGGCCTTCACGCTCTCCACAACGGCGGCGTCCTTACCGGCCTCAAGCGCCTTACCAATCTCGGGCAGCTCGACATAGACAACATCGCCCAGCTGCTCTTGCGCATAGGTGGTGATGCCGCAAACGGCGATATCGCCTTCCATGCGGATCCATTCGTGGTCTTTGGTGAATTTTACGTCGCTCATAGTTTCAAACTCTCAAAGATGAAGCTGGGAATTAGGATTTGGGGCCGCGGTAGAACCGGGCAGGAACAAAAGGCATCGGCGCCACGGCGGCGGGCATCTCACGGCCACGCTGAACCAGGGTTAGCTTGGTACCGGGCTCGGTTGAGCCAGCGCTGACAATGCCCATGGCAACTGGACGCTCAACCGTCGGGCCGAAACCGCCGCTGGTTACAACACCAATCTCTTCACCGGTTTCGGCATGTTTGATCAGGGCGCCCTCACGAACCGGGGCGCGGCCCTCGGGCTGAATGCCAACGCGCTGGCGCTTTGGCCCATCCGCCAGTTCCGCCAGGATCCGATCGCTGCCGAGAAAGCCACCTTCCTCGCGGCGACGCTTGGAGATGGCGAAAGCGACATTAGCCTCAACCGGCGAGGTGCTCTCATCCATGTCATGGCCATAGAGGCAAAGCCCGGCCTCAAGTCGCAGGCTATCGCGGGCGCCAAGGCCAATCGGCTCAACCTCATCCTGTGCCAGCAGCAAGTCCATCAGGGCGACAGCCTGGTCATTGGCGACCGATAGCTCAAACCCATCCTCGCCGGTGTAACCACAACGGCTGGCCCAAACTGGAATTCCCTCAATCTCAACGCGTTGCATCGACATGAAGGGTGCGGTTTCAAGGCTTGGCGCAAACCGGCTGAGGCAGGCAGCCGCTTTCGGGCCTTGAACGGCCAGAAGAGCACGATCAGTCAGCGGCTCAATGGTGACGCCGTCGAGCTGGGCGCGGAGGTAAGGAAGATCAGCATCAACCCGGGCCGCATTAATAACGAGGAACAGTGCCTCTGGCTCATCGGGGTCGCGGGTGATCATCAGGTCATCAATCGCGCCGCCCTGCTCATTCAACAGCACGGAATAGCGGATACGACCTGGTTTCAGGTTCAGCACATCACCGGGCACAAGCCGCTCAAGCGCCTTTGACAGGCTCTCGCCATCAGCGGCGCGGAGCATGACCTGGCCCATATGGGACACATCAAACAGGCCAGCGCTTTCGCGCACCTGGCGGTGTTCGGTCATGATCCCGGCCGGGTACTGCACGGGCATAGACCAACCGGCAAACGGCACCATCTTCCCGCCCAATGCCACATGGCGGGCGTGAAGTGCCGTTTCGTTCAAAACTTCTGTCTGTTCCGCAGTTGCGGCCATAGCGAGGCGTCCTTCTTTAACGCGCGCCGAAACACGGCACGGGGTTATCAGACGCCCCCTCTGTCATAGGCCTGAGAGATTCACGCTGCCCATCACTCTACTGGGATGGTCCACCGCTTACTCCGTCGGCGGGTCAGTCAGTGACTAACCCTTTCCAGAGATCCCCAGCCATGCGGTCCTTGGTGCCTGAGAGTTTCCGGGGCGGTTGCTCCTTCGGCGGCTGGTTTCCTCGAACACTTTTTAAAGATGTTCACCAGCCCTCTCCCGCGATGGCTCATCGGGTATGGGGAGTTATATCAAACCAAACCGACTTTCGGTAAACCCTTTGGTCAACCGAAATGCCAATTTTTTGTGTTTAAGCTAGTAATTACGGGGGTTATTTGCGGCTGCGGCGGTTGTACGCAACCTGTGCCTCGGTCAGCTGAAAGCCAAGTAAGACACTGTAACCACGCGCATCCATGCCCTCTTGCGGCAATGGAATTGCCTGCTCAAGGCTCTCAAGTGTGCCAGCACGGAAAACGCCATCCGGGAATGTTACCGGGGTGCGGAAAACTTCCTTCGCCACCACTTGGCCCGACGGCTCAAGGATTGAGACAAAGTAATCAAAGCTGGTTTGATTCGTGGTGAGGGCCGGGCCGCGCTCCGCGCTTAGGGTGATCTCAAAGGCGATTTCGACCTCATCATCGAAATACTCACACCCGCCGCGGATGTTTGACAGGGCACCGCGAGCGACAACGTCGGTCAAATCGACCGCATCAGCGGGATCGAAAACCGTCACCGTGGCGGCATCCTGGAGGATCGCAACCCGAGGACAGGCACGCGGATCACTATCATTGCTGGTGCAAGCCGCCAAAACCGGTAGGATGGCAACCATCGCAAGAACACCGAAACGCCGAAAGCCTGGCGAGTTTCGCCATGCTGTCGTCAAACGGCTAGGCCAGAAGAACTGGGAGATTTCGGCGCGCATTGTGATAAATCGTGGTAGCGGCTATCGACGTGTCGCCGGACCCTACCCATGTCACTGTCATGCGACAAGAACGCATCTACCGATCTGCCCTGCTGATCGACATTTTTTGACCATCACCGTCTGAAACACTCGTGCCATGAGCGATAACCAAACCACCACCGCATCAGAAACCCAGGGCGACAAGCCTGCGCTGAGCACTATGCTCGCCAACCCACGCGGGTTTTGTGCCGGGGTTGAACGCGCCATCACCATGGTTGAGCAGGCGATCCGCAAATACGGTGCGCCCATCTATGTGCGCCATCAGATCGTGCACAACCAACATGTGGTTGAGCGGCTGGAGGGCCTAGGCGCGATTTTTGTGAAGGAACTGACCGAGGTTCCAGAGAACGGCAAGGTCATCTTCTCCGCCCATGGCGTGCCGAAAAAGGTGCCAGAAGAAGCCAAGCGCCGTGAGCTTATCTATTTCGATGCCACCTGCCCGCTGGTCAGCAAGGTGCACCGCCAGGCTGAACATCTGGTCCAACGCGGCTATCACATCCTACTCATCGGTCATGATGGCCACCCAGAGGTTGTTGGCACCATGGGTCAGGTGCCTAAGGGCGTCATGACGCTGATTGAGACGGTGGAAGACATTGAGGCGTTTGAGCCTAAAGACGGCGATAAGCTGGCCTTCATTACACAGACCACCCTGTCCGTGGATGACACGGCCAGCATGGTTGAGGCGCTGATCACCAAATTCCCGGATGTCCTGGCACCTAAATCTGAGGATATCTGCTACGCGACCACGAACCGGCAGGAGGCGATCAAAAGCATCGCCAAGGCTGCAGATCTGGTGCTGGTTGTTGGCGCGGCCAATTCATCGAACTCAAACCGGCTGGTGGAAACCGCCCGCGATTATGGGGCTGAAAAGGCCGAATTGATCGCCGATGCGGATGCGATTGATTGGTCCTGGTTTGAGGGGGTTAAAACCCTTGGCATCAGCGCTGGTGCCTCAGCACCAGAGATCCTGGTTGAACAGGTGCTGGACGCGCTTGATGAGCGGTTCAACGTGACGCGTACCGATGTTGAGGGCGAGATCGAGGATGTGTTCTTCCGCATCCCGCGCGAGCTGGAGCGCATGACCGCCTAGTTCAGGCCATCTCCCGCCCATCATCTCCTGGTTGACGGGTGCGCGTAAAACCCCTACCCCGCCTTGTATGGCTGTTTACACCGATGTCAGTGATGAGGCGCTTGCCGAGTTCTTCGACCAGTATGATCTGGGCGAGGTAATCTCCTGTAAGGGGATTGCCGAGGGCGTGGAGAATTCGAACTACCTAGTGGTGACCACCCAGGGCCCGCACATCCTGACCCTCTATGAAAAACGGGTGAACCCCAGCGACCTGCCCTTCTTCCTCGGGTTGATGGAGCATTTGGCGGCGCGCGACTTCGCCTGTCCCCTGCCGATCGCGGCCAAGGATGGTGAGGCCTTGCGCGAGCTTTGCGGTCGGCCAGCGGCTGTCATCTCCTTCCTGCAAGGGATGTGGCCACGGCGTATTCAGCCGCATCACTGCGCCGGCCTTGGCAAGGCCATGGCCCAAATGCATGCAGCGGCCGTTGATTTCTCAATGACCCGACCGAACGACCTCTCCCTCAATGGCTGGGAAACCCTGGTGGAACAGTGCAAGGGCCGCGCGGATCAAGTGCAGCCGGGCCTCTGCGCCGGGATTGAGGCGGAGCTTGAGTATCTACAACAGCATTGGCCGACGGATTTGCCGCGCGGGATCATTCATGCCGACCTGTTCCCGGATAACGTCTTCTTCCGCAAAGAGGACTTTAGCGGTGTCATCGACTTCTATTTCGCCTGCGAAGACTTCTTCGCCTATGAGGTCGCGATCTGCATGAATGCCTGGTGTTTTGAGCCTGACGTCTCATTCAACGTCACCAAAGCCCGGCAGATGTTAAAGAACTATCAGACCGTTCGCCCGCTAAGTGCGGCTGAACTGAATGCCCTGCCCCTACTTGCTCGGGGCAGTGCGCTGCGGTTCCTCCTGACCCGCCTCTATGACTGGCTGAACCATCCGGAGGGGGCGATGGTGACCCCTAAAGACCCGCTGGAGTACTGGCGCAAGTTGCAGTTCCACCAAGCCGTTGATGGCCTTGGCGCCTATGGCCTCGCCACCGCTGAGGTTGGCTAAGGTGAGCGTTGAAATCTTTACCGATGGTGCCTGCTCAGGCAATCCGGGCCCTGGTGGCTGGGGCGTTCTCTTGCGCAAGGGCGATGTTGAGAAAGAGCTGCTGGGCGGTGACCCGCAGACGACCAATAACCGCATGGAATTGATGGCGGCGATTGAGGGGCTCACTGCCCTCACCCGCAACGGGGTTTCGGTCGATCTCTATACGGACAGCCAGTATGTGCAGAAGGGCATGAATGAATGGCGCCATGGCTGGAAGCGCAATGGCTGGAAGAAGAAGGGCAAGCCCATCCCTAACGCCGATTTATGGGAACGCCTCGATGCGCTCGATGCCAAGCATGATGTGCGTTGGCATTGGGTGCGTGGCCACTCCGGCCATGAAGAGAATGAGCGGGTGGACCAGCTGGCTGTCACCGGCGCGCAAGAAGCCAAGCGCGCCGATGAGCCATTTATGCGTGAAGTGGATTAAGGCCCAAGATTAGGCCGCAACCGTTTCGCCGTTCAGGTGCTTCAACACGGCATCGCCGCTGGAGACCTCAAACGCACCTGGCTCTTCAACCGCCAGATGCACAACCTCACTATCCTTAACGACAGCGGCAAAGCGTTGCGAGCGGATGCCTAGGCCAAAGCCGGTGCCATCCATTTCAAGCCCCATGGCCTTGGTTAGCTCGGCATTACCATCGGGCAGCATCTGAATGACACTGGCCGCGCCAGAGGTTTCAGCCCAATTCTTCATCACAAACGGGTCGTTCACCGCGATGCAGGCAATGGCATCAACGCCCTTGGCCTTCAGTGCTTCTTCATTGCGAAGGAAGCTTGGCAGGTGCTGCGCAGAACAGGTTGGGGTGAAGGCCCCGGGAACACCGAACAGGGCGACAGTCTTGCCACCAAAGACGGTTTCGGTGGTGATTTCATCCATCCCATCGGCGGTCAGGACGCGAAGGGTGACGCTGGGGATTTTATCGCCAACTTTGATCATTTTGAGGTTCCTTTGATCTCTTAACCTTAGAACAAAACGCCTTTTAGCATTCGGGCAAACCAGCAGAAGCCAGGCACCCAATGTGCCAGCGGGGCTGACAGTCCAGCGGTGATGTCGTTTAATAGAGCGGTCGATCTGGTTGCCAGACCGGCCATGGGCGCTTCTATCGGACGGCATCTGCCGGGCGAAATGCCACGTTCAGCTTGCCTTACGCTAAGTGCGGACCCCATGTAAATGGCAAGCGCAGGCGGAAATGGAACCCGTAGGCGCGCGATTTCCAGCAGGGATTAGCCATGTCGAGCAAAATCGATGACAGTAATACGCTGGCGGGCCAGTTCTTAATCGCCATGCCCGGCATGGGCGACCCGCGTTTTGCCAAGACGGTCATCTATCTCTGCGCCCATGATGATGAGGGCGCAATGGGCCTCGTCATCAATAAAACCCTAGATAGCCTGCGCTTCCCCGATATTCTGGCCCAGCTGAATATTGAGAGCACAATCTACGTGCAGAACCTACCTGTCTATGCCGGCGGGCCGGTTGAGTCTGGCCGTGGCTTCCTGCTCCATTCCTCAGATTATGAGGTCGAGAGCACCATTCAGGTGGATGGCAAAATCGCCCTGACCGCAACCACAGATGCGTTACAAGCGCTCGCCGAAAACCAGGGCCCACAGCAAAGCCTGTTCGCCCTCGGCTATGCGGGATGGGGGGCTGGTCAATTGGATCTAGAAATCCAGGACAATGGCTGGCTAACCGCCCCCGCCACCCCGGATCTGGTCTTTGACCCCCAGAACGAAACCATCTGGGACCGCGCCGTCGCATTGCTCGGCTTTGATCCCACCTTCCTGTCGGGTGATGCAGGCCGGGCTTAAAAACAAAAAAATCAGCAGCATGAAGCGGATTGTTGGCGATCAAATTTGCAAGATGGAGTGCAGCCGATGATCACAGAAACAGCCAGCCGCTATGCTGGGAATGTCCTGCTTGGCACAGTGATCGGCCTATCGTGGGGTCTAAGCGCTCTTGCCCAAGACAAAACCCCTGTGGATCTCTCCTTCGTCCCGCCACCAGACGGAGTGATTGGTGGGGATGACCGGCCTCCGCTAATGCCAAGGCTGGCGGGGGATATGGCATATCTAAGCTCTCTTCCGGTTGCACAGAGGCCCGTTTACGATCGCTTACGGGGTAATAGAGGATGCACCAATAAGCTTGATGCTGTTTCCTATGCCGTGAGGGTCGATAGTGATTTTTCAGTCTTGATGAAAATTCCCCCTGCTTTCCTTGAAAAAGAGCCTGCCGTTCGTAAAGACGATGGGATGGTTTCCAGAAACATCAGGCTGTTTGTGACGTTGCCGGACTTCCGCCCATCCTGTTTGAGGGACAAAGTCGCGGATGAAAAGAAGCATGAAACCGGTGTCGCGGATGTACCGTCGTCAGATTACTCAAGCACGTCAGTCACTTTGGCATTTGAGTCGCCAACCCAAGCTATCACACGGGTTGATCGCCTCATTATTCAAGCCAAAGAGATTTTTGAACCATACGGTAGTTTAGTACCGGATAAAGACTGGGAGCTTTGGCCGGGCATGGAAACCTATGTCTATAACCCAGCAAATGGCTATCATCCGACACGCAGCAATAGCTTTGCATTCATCCCTCTATCTGAGAAATGGGCAAGCAAGGTAATTGGCATCTGCAACGCTCGTGATATTGCACGAGGTGATTTTCGCCGCTGCACCCTGAGCTATCAACACTCAGATTTCTTATCAATTACCGTTGACCCCAACCAGTATTGGGATCAGTGGGCCGTAATGCTGCCGACGCTTGGTGACCTGATCGAAGGCTGGATTATTGAAACAAAGGAGACTGAGGATGGTGGCTAAAGTCTCACCTTCTGCAATCGTTTGGGTGGCAGCTGTATTGCTTCTCATGCTGTCGGCGGCTATCCCCGTTGCGCAGGCGAATGACGGCCCAACTGACCTATCCTTCGCCCCTACAAAGATAGATAATCCAGATTTCGAACCACCCGGCCTTATGCTCGAAAAGATCGGTGATATGGAATACCTCCAATCACTTCCGAGGGCCCAGGAAGATGTTTATGTGACGCGTGATGGTGGCTCGTGCACCAACTCCCTAAAACCAATATCCAGAACACTTGAAGCCCCGGATGGAAGTCACAGAATGACTTTCGAAATACCGGCGGCCTACATCACTCGCGAACGCCATCGTCGAACTGACCCCGATGGATATGTCTGGCTTAGCGTATTGCTGCCAGATTTTAGACCGGGTTGCCTAAGAGATAATCTGTGGGGCCCAGAGCTTCCGAATGGCCATCCACGTAGCGGTGAAGGCATATTCTCAGGTTTAAAAGGTCGGATCATGGTGGGCAGCCTAACACCACGATCAGCGACATACGCCCCATCGGAATACTTCACATCGAAGTATACCCTGGAGATACATGACATGCTTCCGGGATTGATTGGCTATGCGCCAGATCGCTCCAAGCCGGACCAGGCAAAGACAGGGGCAAATATTCATCTGTACCCGCCAAGCGGGAAATGGGTCGACCGCCTGAAGATGGAGTGCCCAACTAAGCGTGGCACCAATACTGTCGACGGTCTCTGTCAATTGTATTTGATTGTTCAGGAGCACGTGAGGGTTCGTGTTGTCATGCGGGGGTATGAACATGAATGGGAAGACGTCGCCAACGGTGTAGAGAAACTTATCGGCGAGTGGACACATTGAGGACACCAGAAAACAGCCGGGGCCTAAATGAAATCAGGCTCGTCGGTTTCGGCGCTTTGGTCGGTTGGTGACCAGCTTCGCCTGGTTAGCCCGTAGAGGACATGATCGGCCCATTGTCCGTTTATCTTCAGGTATTCGGCGGCCAGCCCCTCTTCATTGAACCCAGCGCTGCCCAGTAGGCGACGACTGGGTTCGTTTTCAACCAGAGTGGCAGCCTCCAGCCGGTTTAAATCCAACTCGTCAAAGCCGAATTTGAGCGTGGCCGATAATGCCTCGCCCATATAGCCCTGCTGACGGTGGGCAGCGCCAATCCAGTAACCCAGGGTTCCAGCCTGGGCCACACCACGGCGGATATTGCTCAACGCCATCCCGCCAAGCAGGACGCCATCATCCACCCGCCAGATCAGGAAATTATAGGCGCGGTCGGCATTCCACTCATTGCATTGATGGGTAATGCGACGGCTAAAGCCGGTACGGCTTAGCGCATCATTCGGCCAGGTCGGCTCCCAGGGCTGCAGGCTATCCCGTGAGGCCCGACGCAAATCGGCCCAGGCTTGATAGTCCGTTGGCTGCGGCGGGCCGAGGCAGACACGCCCCTGGCCAATGATGGCCCGATCCCGCGGGTCATCGGCGGCGCGCTGTGGCCGCATCCGCTCAAAGAACCGCAACAGCATACCGCTGCCAGGGCTCTGATATCTTAGATCAGGCGGCGAGCCGGGCTTGGATGTGCTCATAATCCTCCAGCCCACCCAACTGGCCCAAGGCCGTTAGGGTTAGTGGGCTCCCCAGCATCCGACGGACCAGCTGAACCAGTTGGTCATGGTCGACGGCATCAATCTCTGCCAGCACTTCATCGGGCAAAATCACCCGGTCGAAGGTCAGCATCTGGCTTGCCCAGAAATCAGCCCGGGCCATGGCATTCTCAAGCGCCAGCATCTGGCCCGTGCGGGCCTGGGCCTTGGCGCGTTGGATTTCTTCCTCACTCAGATCATTGGTCAGTTTCACCAACTCATCGCAGGTGACCTTTACCAACTCACCAACCTGTTCGGGGCCCGTACCGGCGTAAATGCCAAACAGGCCACTATCGATTGATGGGCTCGCGAAACTGTAGACGGAGTAAACGAGCCCTCGCTTCTCCCGCACCTCTTGGAACAGGCGGGAGGACATGCCGCCACCCAGCAGGGTTGAAAGCACATTGCTCGCCTGGAATAGATCATCCTGTGGGCCAATACCGTCGAAGCCAAACAGGATGTGCACCTGCTCAAGGTCATCGGCGCGGCGGTGGTCACCGCCCTGGTAATTGGCGGGTGCCCAGTCATAGCCCTTAGGCGCTGGTAGATCGCCAAGGCGGGCGGCCACCATCTCAACCAGCCGCTCATGATTAACATCACCAGCAGCGGAGAAGACGAGACGGCCAGCGGCATAGTTTTTCTGCAGATAGTCGCGCAGGTCATCGCGGCTGATACTGCGCACGGTTTCCCGGCTGCCTAAGATCGGGCGGCCCAGCGCCTGGTCCGGATAGGCGGTGGCCTGAAACAGATCATGGATCAGATCATCCGGCGTATCCTCGGTCATGCCGATTTCCTGAATGATCACCTGCCGCTCGCGGTCCAGCTCTTCCTGGTCCAATACGGGGTTCAGCAATAGGTCGGTCAACACATCAACCGCCATTGGCAAATCACCGGCCATCAGGCGGATGAAGAACGCTGTCGTATCCCGTGTGGTGTAGGCATTCATTTGCCCGCCGACCGCCTCAACTTCTGAGGCAATCTGCACCGCAGATCGGCTAGATGTGCCCTTAAACACCATATGCTCCAGCATATGGGCGGCACCGTTGAGGGCGACCGGCTCATACCGCGCGCCGGTGGCAACCCAGATACCAACTGAGACAGTGGCGAGGCCCGGCATCTCATCGGAGATAATCCGAACGCCATTCGGCAAACGGGTCACCTTCAGCGTGTCATTGGGCATTTCAGTTTTCGGATCAGACATAGGCACCGTTAAGAGGCGTTTAGAGCGGCGGCACGGCTGCGCGCCTTAATGTGAGCTTCAACAATTTGCAGGTCGTTGTCGAGCACGGTCATGCGCTCTTCACGATCATGTAAATCAGCCAGATGTGGCGGCAAAGATGGGCTCACATCAATTGCGGCCTGAACGGCATCAGGGAACTTCGCCGGATGGGCACAGGCCAGTGACACCAGCGGCACGTCATCAGCAGGTTTAGCCGCCCGATATTGCTTAACCGCGGCAAGGCCAGCGGCGGTATGCGGGTCGATCACCTCGCCCGTCTGCTCATAAACCTCGGCGATGGTGGCCTTGGTCAGCGCGTCATCGGCGCGGTAGGCGCTGAAAAGCTTGGCAATCGAGGCCATCTCATTATCGCCAGTGCTGAACACCCCATCACTGCGCAAGCCTTTCATCATCCCATCGACGGCGCCGCCATCGCGCCCCAGCATCTCAAACAGCAACCGCTCAAAGTTGCTGGAAATCTGGATATCCATGGATGGTGACAGGCTTGGCTCAACGGCTGAGAGGCGCATTTCGCCATTCTCAAAATAGCGGGCCAGCACATCATTGCGGTTGGTGCCAATGATCAACCGCTCAATCGGCACGCCCAGTTGCCGGGCAACATAGGCGGCGTAAACATTGCCGAAATTGCCCGTTGGTACGGCAAAACCAACCGCGCGATCCGGTGCACCAAGGCGCAGCGCGGTTGAAACGTAATAGACCGTCTGGGCAATGATCCGGGCCCAGTTGATCGAGTTAACAGCCGAGAGGCCAACCGCATCGCGGAACGGCACATCGGCGAACATCGCCTTCACCAAATCCTGGCAGTCATCGAAATTGCCACGAATGGCAATTGCGTGGATATGCTCACCCGGCACGGTGGTCATCTGGCGGCGCTGAACCTCAGACACCCGCCCCTCAGGGAACAGGATGAAGGTATCAACCCGCGACAGGTCCCGGCACGCCTCAATCGCGGCGGAACCGGTATCACCGGAGGTGGCACCAACCACCGTAATCCGACGATTGCGACGGGTAAGCTCACGATCAAAGAAGCGACCCAACAGCTGCAGCGCCACATCCTTAAAGGCCAGGGTCGGGCCGTGGAACAGCTCAAGCAACCAAGTGTTGTCGCCCAGCTGCTTCAGCGGGACCGTTGCCTCATGCCGGAAGCTGCCATAGGCCGCCCCGATATCCTCGGCTAGTTCTTCCGCCGACATGGTCTCACCAACAAAACGAGACAGAACAGCCGCCGCAATCTCAGCATAGGAAGCGTTGGCGAGGGCCCGCAGCTCATCGGCGGACATGGTCGGCCAGCTCTCAGGCACGTAAAGCCCGCCATCGCTGGCGAGGCCCGTTAGCATGGTGTCGGTGAAATTAAGCCGCGGTGCCTGGCCCCGGGTTGAGATGTAATGCATCGATCTGCCCCGGCGCTTATCGCCGGTCCTTTAGCTTAAGTAACGCGTGCGCAAATGCGTCTTGAAGGCCTCGGCGCTCAGGCTCTCACCCGTCGCACCCTTGATGATCTCCATCGTGCCATCAACACTGCCTTGCCCGTGAATATGCTGGCAAAGCCAATCCAGCAAGCCAGTAAAATCACCAGCGGCCAGCGCGTCGTCCAGATTAGCCACATCCCGGCGGATGGCGGCAAAGAGTTGGGCCGCGGTCAAGGCGCCCAGCGTATAGGTTGGGAAGTACCCAAAGGCACCATCCGGCCAATGAATATCCTGCAGGCAGCCCACCCCATCATTGGGCGGGCGAATGCCCAGCATCTCTTCCATCCCATCGTTCCATGCCCCCGGCAGATCGGCGATAGCCAGATCCCCGGCAATCATCTTCCGCTCTAACCGGTAGCGCAGGATGACATGGGCCGGATAGGTCACCTCATCCGCATCGACACGGATAAAGCCGGGCTTAACGCGGGTGTAGTGCCAATGCAGGGCCTCAGCGGACCAATCACCCGGACCGGCACCAAAGGTTTCCCGCACCAATGGCGCTAGGAAACGCATGAAGGCATCGCTGCGGCAAGCCTGCATCTCGATTAGGAGGGATTGGCTTTCATGCAGGGTCATGCCCCGCGCCTGGCCCACGGGTTGGCGTTGCCAATCAGCTGGCAAGCCAGCCTCATAAAGCGCGTGCCCGGTCTCATGCATCACGCCCATCAGGGCTGAGGTGAAATCATCCTCATCATAGCGCGTCGTAATACGGATATCGGTTGGCCCACCACCGCCACAGAATGGGTGGGTCGAGATATCCAAACGCCCCTGGTCAAAGTTAAAGCCAGCAGCGGCCATCAGCTTACGGCCAAGCGCCTGCTGCTTATCCGTTGGGAATGGCCCGGCTGGTGTTTCCGGCTTTGGCTGGGATGCTTGATACGTCTGAACCTCGCCCAGGAAACCCGGCAGAAACGCACCCAGATCTTCAAACAGGGCATCGACCGCATCGGGGGTAAGGCCGGGATCAAAGCTATCGAGCAGGGCGGCATAAGGCTCGACGCCCAAAAGTTCTGACTTCGCCTGCGCCTTCTCAATTGTTAGCCGCAGCACCTCTTCCAGGGCTGGTTGCAGCATGGCGAAGTCGGCCTTCTGACGGGCCTCACGCCACAGCATTTCTGAGCGTGTACAGGCACGGCTTAAAGCCTCGACCAAATCCTGCGGGATAGCCGTGGCATCCCGATGCTTGCGCTGCATCTCACGCAGGTTGGCGCGCTGCCAGCCTTCGAGGCCTTCACCCGTGGCGGCCTCAAGCCAATCGCCAACCTTTGGGTCGGTCAGCATGGAATGAGCGAGACCACCGAGGGTTGCGAGTTGCGCGCCACGATCCTCAGCCGCACCGCCCGGCATCATGGTCGCCCGGTCCCAGTTCAGAACACCCATGGCATTGCCGATATCGTTTAGGCGGGCGAAGTGATCTTCCAGGGCTTGATAATTGGCGGTGGTCATTCCTGATCTTCCTTACGGGCGGCCTCAAGCCGGTCACTATGCCCACGGCGCATACCAAAGGCGAAATACACACCCAGCATCACAATGGCCAAGCTGTACCAAGTCAGCGCGTAGCTTAGATGCTGGTTGCGGAGGCTAAGGCTCGGCACTTGGGGGATCGGCGGCACGCCATCCACATCGGTGTCCGGGTGCACGAAGATAACCACTGGCAGCAATGGGCCAATATCGAGGGTTGCCTCGATTGCTGGGATATCGAACCAGAACCAACGTGCCTCATCCGGCTCATTCTCAGGCACAAGCGGGCCACGCTGGAAGCCGAGGCGTAGGATGCCTTCAACCGTTTGCTCACTGCTTGGGTCTGGCTCTCGGCAGGTATCCTCCCGCCAGCACAGCGGCACCCAGCCCCGGTTCACCAAAACAGAGCGACCATCCTCAAGCGACATAACTTGCAGCAACCACTCACCCAACTCGCGGTCATGGGTTTTGGCCGGGACGAATTGTTCGGTTCCGGCAAGCCATAGCCCCTTCAGACTAACGGCACGGTGGTTCCAATTGTCATTGAGGGCATCCGCTTGCGGCAACGGCACCGGCCGCGCTTCAGAGCGGGAATTGACCACCTCGATCAGCTCAGTCTTCCAGGCCAATCGCTGTAACTGCCAGGTACCAAGACCAAGCAGGACCGGCAGCGCCGTTAACACGGCCACCGTCATAGCAAGACCCGGGCGAAACGACTTGAGAGAGTTAGGCATCGGTTGAGGTTTCGGTCTTCTTGTCAGCCTGTGCCTTGCGCTCTTCTTCAGGTGGCAAGGCCCAATCGCTACCGGTCGCGCGGGAGCGGTATTGAACGCCAATCATCAACCCAAAGGCCGGACGCAGTAGGGCCAGGGTTGAGAGAATGATCACAACACCCCAAACCAAACCGATCAGCCAAACCGGCATCGGCATGATGCTGTTTACGATCAACGCCAGGGGCGCGATCACAGCGCAGAGCAGGAATAGAACGAAGAAGGCGGGGCCATCGCCGCTGTCATGCTTGCCAAGCTCAAACCCGCATTCGCTGCAGGCATCACGAACTTTAAGGAAGCCCTCAAAAATCTGGCCATGACCACAAGCCGGGCAGCGGCAGGCGAGGCCCGCCTGCCACCAAACGGGTTCATGCGGTCGTGGACCAGGCATTTGGCTTAAGCGCCCCACCAGTAGATGGCGACGAACAGGAACAGCCAGACAACATCGACGAAGTGCCAATACCAAGCCGCCGCCTCAAAGCCAAAATGGCTCTTCGGGGTGAACTGATTACTGGTCAAGCGCCACCAGCAAACCGCCAGGAAGATCGTGCCGATCAAGACGTGGAAGCCGTGGAAGCCAGTCGCCATGAAGAAGTTAGAGGCGTACACGCCATCGGTGAAACCAAAGTGGACGTGCGCATACTCATAAATCTGGAAGCCGGTGAAGATCACGCCAAGGACGACCGTCAGGATCAGGCCCTGGACCGCTTCCTTCTTATGTCCTTCCATAATCGCGTGGTGTGCCCAGGTGACTGTGCAGCCAGACAGCAGCAGGATCAGGGTCAGCATCAGTGGCAGATCGAACGGGTCAACCGTTTCAATGCCCACTGGCGGCCAAACACTACCCACCTGCTCAACCGGGAACAGGCTCGCATTGAAGTATGACCAGAAGAACGCGACGAAGAACATCACCTCAGAGGCGATGAACAACAGCATGCCGTAGCGCAGACCAATCTTGGCGATCTCGGTATGGGCTTTCTCAACCACTGCTTCCCGGATCACATCGCGCCACCAGCCGACCATGCAGGCGAGGACAGCAACAAAGCCGAGGATCAGCCAAAGCCAGCTGCCGCTATGCATATAGACGACGGCGCCGGTCGCCAGCAGGCCACCAGCAAACGCGCTTAACAGCGGCCAAATGCTTGGTTCAACAATGTGGTAGGGGTGGCCTGGGCCATCCTCAACAATTTCGTAGACTGGATCAGCCATCGATTAGTCCCTTATCCGGCTGGTTTGCGGCAGGTGCGGCCGCGGTTGATGCCCCTGTTGAGGCTTTTGTTGGTACCGCCACACCCTGGTTATCATAGTAATCGCCGATCTGCTCGTTCAGATCGCCGGTATCTGCTGGAAAGAAGGTGTAGGAGAGTGTGATTGTGTCCACATCCGCCATCTTCCGGTCTTCTAGGATCTCTGGATCAACATAGAACAGCACTGGCATGTCCATGCCATCACCGGCCTTCAGCACCTGCTCATCGAAGCAGAAGCACTGAACCTTATGGAAGTACTTCCCAGCCTTGAGCGGCGTGACGTTATAGGCGGCGACGCCAGCAGTGGTGCGGGCGGTCTTATTGTCGATCCGATAATAGGTCAGGTTTGATCGGCCGATCTCAACATCTATTGAGGTCTGGTCAGCATCAAAGTGCCAGGGCAGGCGGGGATCGGTGTCGGCGTTAAAGCGAACCGTGATGGTACGGCCGGTTGCTTCACTCGCATCCAGCTCCCCTTCAGCCACCTGGGTGGTGCCACCAAAGCCGGTGACCTGACAGAACAGTTCGTAAAGCGGCACAGCAGCGAATGAGAGGCTGATCATACCAGCGACCACGGTGCTGCAGATCAGCATGACCCGGGCATTCTTGCGCGCCAACTGCTTCTGATAGGCGGGGTCTAATCGAGGGTCGGTCATTGTGCCGCCTCCCCACTGTTTTCTGCCCCTTCAACGGCTGCTGCCGCGTCTTCGGCAATCGCCTCAAGCGCTGGGGTCAGAACAACATCATCGGCATTGCGTTCACGCTGGGTGATTGAGGATTCGACGAGCGCCTGCTCTGCCGCGGCGCGGGCTTCCGCCTGCTCGCGCGCCTTCGCCCCCTCTTCAATCCGGATGATGGTGATGAAGTAAAACATCAAGCCAA
Source organism: Alphaproteobacteria bacterium SS10 (assembly GCA_019192455.1). Lineage (NCBI taxonomy): Bacteria > Pseudomonadati > Pseudomonadota > Alphaproteobacteria > Alphaproteobacteria bacterium SS10. The sequence goes on along the minus strand of JAHCML010000004.1, from coordinate 118,598 downwards.
TGCCAACCAGCACGGCGAGAATGGCCCAATTACCGGACCGGCGGGATTTCACCCACTCCCCATCAAAGGGGCGGTCGGCATCTTCCTGGCCAAGTTGTTCGGCGGTTGGGCGCTCTTCAAGGCTGCTCATTTATCAGCCCCCCAAGCCAGGCAGATTGATCGCAAAGCCAAAGCTGGCCAATAGACGATCAACGATCAGGGCCGCAAAAATCAGCGCCAGATGCAGGATTGAGAAGGCGAACATCTTCTTAGCGGCGGCGTATTGGGTCTTCTTAGAATCCTCACGCAGCACGGTGACGCTGTGATTGATGAACATAAGGCCCAGGGTCAGCGTAACGGCGCCATAGATCAGGCCCGCGCTGCCAAGGAACACTGGCACCAAGGTGATCGGCAGCAAGACGATGGTATAGAGCAGCATCTGGCGCTTGGTCTCGGCCTCACCAGCCACCACAGGCAGCATGGGAATGCCGACACTGGCGTAATCGTCACGCTTAAACAGAGCCAGGGCCCAGAAATGCGGCGGGGTCCAGAAGAAGATCGTGCAGAAAAGCGCAATCGACGTCAGTGACACATCACCGGTCACCGCCGCCCAACCAATCATCGGTGGGAACGCACCAGCCGCACCGCCAATAACGATGTTCTGTGGCGTCCGGCGCTTTAGCCAGATGGTGTAGATAAAGACGTAGAAGGCAGAGGCACCGGCCAAGAGCAGCGCCGCCGTCCAATTCACCGCCAGCCCCATAATGGCAACGGCGAAGAAGGTTAAGATCAGCCCGTAGGCGAGTACGGTATCTGGCTCAACTCGCCCTTGGGGAATTGGTCGCTTCAACGTGCGGGTCATCACCGCATCGATATCGCGGTCGTACCACATGTTGATGGCGCCAGCGGCACCAGCAGCCACGGCAATGCAAAGCACAGCAACCGCAGCCAAAAACGGATGAATAGAGCCGGGTGCGGCCAACAGGCCGGCAAAACCGGTGAACACCACCAGCGACATGACCCGAGGCTTCAACACGGTAATGAAGTCGCCAACGGAGGCTTGCGGCGGCTGGGTCTTTTTAAGACCACCTGCCGCCGCGAAACTGCCGGGTGTTTGAACACTGATATCGGTCATTGGCTGGCCAATATGGCTCCACACAGGTTGGGGTCAGCGGGTCCGCCCTTAGCGAACCCGTGGCTGCACCTCGAATTGGTGGAATGGTGGTGGTGAGCTCAATGACCATTCCAGGGTCTTCGCACCCTCACCCCAGTAGTTGGCACCAACGCGGCGACCAGCGAACTGGGTGTAGATCGCGATGCACACGAACAGCAGGCTGGACGCGAAGGCGATATACGCACCGAGGGAGGAAATGTAGTTCCAGCCCGCATAGGCATCTGGGTAATCCGGAATACGGCGTGGCATGCCGGCGAGGCCCAGGAAGTGCTGCGGGAAGAACAGCAGGTTCACACCGATAAAGGTGGTCCAGAAGTGGATCTTACCGAGCAGCTCTGGATACTGACGGCCGGACATTTTGCCGATCCAGTAGTAGTAGCCAGCGAAGAGGGCAAAGACGGCACCCAAGGACAGGACGTAGTGGAAGTGCGCCACGACGTAATAGGTGTCGTGCAGAACCGTATCGATACCGGCATTCGCCAGGACCACACCAGTCACACCACCAACGGTGAACAGGAAGATGAAGCCCAAGGCGAACAGCATCGGGGTATCAAACCGCATGGAACCGCCCCACATGGTAGCGATCCATGAGAAGATCTTCACACCCGTCGGTACCGCAATGATCAGGGTCGCCGCGGTGAAGTAAGCCCGCGTGTCGACGTCGAGGCCGGCGGTATACATGTGGTGCGCCCACACGATGAAGCCGATAAAACCAATCGACACCATGGCGTACGCCATGCCGAGGTAACCGAAGATCGGCTTCTTCGAGAAGGTCGAGACGATGTGGCTGACAATGCCGAAGGCCGGCAGGATCATGATGTACACCTCAGGGTGCCCAAAGAACCAGAACAGGTGCTGGTAAAGCAGTGGGTCACCGCCGCCCTCAGGGGCGAAGAATGAGGTGCCGAAGTTACGGTCGGTCAACAGCATGGTGATCGCACCACCCAGCACTGGCACAGCCAGAAGCAGGAGGAAGGCAGTGATCAGCATAGCCCAGGCAAACAGCGGCATCTTGTGCAGCGTCATGCCAGGGGCACGCATGTTGAAGATCGTGGTGATGAAGTTAACCGCGCCAAGGATCGACGAAGCGCCCGCTAAGTGCAGCGCGAAAATCGCCATATCAACTGAGGGGTTTCCTAAGTGCCCCGCTGTCGATAGCGGCGGATAAACTGTCCAGCCGGTACCGGCCCCGCCACCGACAAAGGCCGAGCCCAAAAGCAACAGAAACGCCGGGACAATCAGCCAGAAGCTAATGTTGTTGAGGCGAGGAAACGCCATATCTGGGGCGCCAATCATGATCGGCACAAACCAGTTACCAAACCCACCAATCAGGCCGGGCATGACCACGAAGAAGACCATGATGAGGCCGTGGGCCGTGATAATCACGTTCCACATGTGACCGGGGCCACCTTCCGACAGCCAGGTCATGACTTGGTAGCCAGGCTCTTCAAGCTCCATCCGCATGATTACGGAGAACGCACCGCCAATCACACCGGCGACAATCGAGAAGATGATGTAGAGCGTGCCAATATCTTTGTGGTTGGTCGACAAGAACCAACGGGTAAAGAAACCCGGCTTGTGATCGTGATGCTCGTGGGCGTGGCCAGTCTCAACGTTGGCGTCTAGGGCGTGATCGGACGGCATGGAAATTCCTCAATTCAACGCAATTGCTAGTCTTGCAAGGTCTTACAAATCGCCAGCGAACCGGCGCTTAAACGATAATCTAGGTCACTCAGCGGAAACGGCAGCCTCGGCTAAACGTCGCGGCTCAATTGCCGCGGTGATCGCCTCACCACCCATCTCTTCGACCCAGGCCTCAAACTCAGCCATAGGCACAGCGCGGAGGGAAATCGGCATGAACCCATGACCCTCACCGCAAATCTCTGAGCACTGGCCGTAATACATGCCGGGCTTGTCAGCGCGGAACCAGGTTTCGTTGAGACGGCCAGGCACCGCATCCTTCTTCACACCGAGGGCAGGCATTGCCCAGGCATGGAGGACATCAGCGGCGGTGATCAGCAGGCGGACATTCGCACCGACCGGGACAACCACATCGTTATCAGTGGCGAGCAGGCGCGGTTGACCAGGCTGAAGCTCGTCTTCCTGAAGCATGATCGAGGTGAACTCCAGATCTTTGTAATCTGGATACTCGTATGTCCAATACCACTGGTAACCAGTTGTTTTAATGGTCAAATCAGCGTCTGGCGTGCGGTCCATATAGTAAAGGAGCGAGAAGGAAGGGACGACAATCACAATCAGGATCATGACCGGCACGGCGGTCCAGATAACCTCAATCAGCGTGTTGTGAGAAGTCTTAGACGGCTCTGGGTTCATCTTCTCGTTGTAGCGAATGATGACATAGGCCAGCAGCGCCAACACGAAGACAGAAATCGCGGTGATGATCACCAGCAGCATGTTGTGGAACTGGTGGACCTGCTCCTTCACTGGAGAGGCTGCGTCTTGGAAGTTCAACTGCCATGGCTCTGGCGCGCCAACCACCTGGTCAGACGCAGATTGAGCAAGGGCGCTCTCAACAACCGGCGCGCCAAAGGCGAGGCCAATTGCCAAAAACAGAACGGCTACCAACCCAGCGGGTTGAAACATGGACATCAGTTTACGCATCGAACGGTCCCACATTCAGGAGCGGTGTTAATGATTTAGGCATGTCGAGAGTGTGCCTCGAACGCCTTAACATATAGCAACTAACGGCAGCGGCATAACTGGGGTCAATCGCCACAGCATAATCATGCAACAACCGAATTTGGCCGTTGTTTTATCGACAAAACAAGACAGGGTCTACGGGCAAGCGGTGAGCCATTTTGCCCTGGGCTGCTTTATTGGTGATGTGAAGTTAGTTTTGGGCCCTAGCGCTGGCCTTTACCGCCCATAAACAAGAGGGCGTAGGCGGCCATTAGCGCAAGCGGAACAGCGGTAATTGAGATTAGCCCTGCATCGCCGACAATACCGGCAGCGGCCAGCCCCTCACCCACCAATTGACCCAGATAGGCAAAGATCGCGGTCAATCCGGCAAGGCCCAAAACCCGCACTAGGCGGCGGTTTTGAACCTGGGCCTGCGCCGTACGGGCGGCGACAGCCGTCTGCAACTGCATGGCCTCGGCCTGTCTTTGGCGGTCTTCGGCAGCCGATTGGGCCAACGCAAGTTCTAAGCTCTCAGTCAGCACAGCGAGGCGGGCAGACCATTGCTTAAGATCACGGGTAAGCCCAGCGAGGGTATGCCCAATGAAATCACTCAGTGACATCAAGCCCGGTAAGCGTTGAGTATCTAGGGCAGCAAGCGCGGCCTGTGCCACATCGCCATCGACCAAGGCAGCGGCTAGGGCAGCGCGATCTGCGTGATGGGCAGCGAGGCCCTCACGCACCGTTTGGGCAGCTTCGGCATCAGGCAGCAAATCACCCTGTGCCGGTGCCATGCGTTGTTCCCAGGCTGCCATCTGGCCCGCCAGCGGCAAAAGCGCGCTGTGAGCCGCCAAACTCATCACCCGCGCATGCTCCAGGCGGATAAGTTCAACGACCATCCGACCCGCCTCACGGCTACCCAACCCGGCATCGCGCAACAGGATCCGCGGGAAACCATCGGCATCACCATGCCAATCGGCCCAAAGCTGGCCACGACCACCGGCAACGGCACAGCCGAGATAATCATCACGGCCAAATAACCGCGCCAAGGCCGCACGATTGCGCTCTGGCCCTGTTGATTCTTCAAAGAACAAGTGCAAGCCGAAGAGTCGTTCACCATTAAGGCCGGTCAACCAATCCTCTGGCAGGGCATCAAGCGCATGGCTAGCGAAGGCACCACCTTCAGCTTGGCGTTGAACAACCGTGTAGGTTGAGATACCGCGATCAAAGCGCCAGTGGACCAAGCAGCCATTGAACTCAACCACATGCTCGGTCGCATCGGGTGCGGGTGGGTTTGCGCCCACGCTGTAACAAAGCCAACCAAGATGTTCGCGATCCGCCTCAACCGGGCTATCACCACTAACGGTGGCAAAATGACTAACCGCCGCCGGCGCGCTTAGCCCCGGTGCGAAGGGCACATCACCAGCGGCCAACATGGCGGCACGGCCCTGAACATCACGAAACGGATATCGGTTCGCCCCTTCCGAGACGGCCTCTGCCTCAACGGTTTCTGCCGGTCGCATCACGGCCCGGGTCGGAACCTCGGGGGCCAGGGTTGCGGGTGGGCGATCATTCGCCGGTTGTGGCTGTGGGTTTGCGCTGTCATCCATGATTGATGGCTTAGCGCCGCCCCGGCAAAAACGCAAAAAAGAAAGTGTGGGATGGCTTGGCTGGGATTTGCTACCACATCAAGTAATGTGATGGCGGCAACCACCGCTACCGACCCTTCATCCGCTTACCAGGACGGCCCCATGTCGCATCTCGAAACCACCAGCGATCTTTTCTACAGCCAAACCGGCCTTGATCAGGCACGGGCTGAGGCGCTTGTCGCCGATGCGTTGCGTGGCGCCGATGATGGTGAGCTCTACCTCCAGTACAGCCAGTCAGAAGCCATCGTCTGGGATGATGGGCGCGTAAAATCCGCGACCTACGATACCGATCAAGGCTTTGGCCTGCGTTCGGTTGCCGAGGATCGATTCGGCTATGCACACTCCACCGAGCTATCGGAGGGCGCGATCAAGCGCGCCATGGATACGGTGCAATCGGTTCATTCTGGCCGCAACGCCCATCTAGCCGTGGCGCCCGCTGCCCCATCAGTCACGCTTTATACCGACGAGAACCCCCTGGCCCTGGTTGAGTTTGCTGACAAAATCGACCTGCTGGCCAAGATTGACGCCTATGCCCGTGCGAAGGACAGCCGGGTTCGCCAGGTCTCTGCGACCCTGGCTGGTTCTTGGTCTGCGGTTGAGATTATGCGCGGTGACGGCCAACGCAGCGCTGATATCCGCCCCTTAGTCCGCCTGAATGTCAGCATCATTGTTGGTGAAGGCGACCGGCAAGAGAGCGGTAATTTCGGCGGCGGTGGCCGTATCACCTATGCCAAGCTGATGGACCCAGCCTATTGGCAGACTACGGTCGATGAGGCCCTGCGCATGGCGCTGGTTAACCTAAGCTCTGTTGCTGGCCCTGCCGGTGAGATCCCGGTGGTGCTTGGCGCTGGTTGGCCGGGCGTGCTGCTTCATGAGGCGGTGGGCCATGGGCTGGAAGGTGATTTTAACCGGAAATCCACCTCAACCTTCGCCGGCCTGATGGGTGAACAGGTCGCCTCCAAAGGCGTTACCGTCGTCGATGATGGCACCATGGCCAACCGTCGTGGTTCCATCACCATTGATGATGAGGGTACGCCATCAGCTCACAATGTACTGATCGAGGACGGCAAGCTTGTTGGCTACATGCAGGACCGGATGAATGCCCGCCTGATGGGCGTCCCCGCCACTGGCAACGGCCGCCGCCAATCCTATGCCCATAACCCAATGCCACGCATGACCAATACCTTCATGCTGAATGGCGATAAAACCCAAGAAGAGATGATCGCCTCGGTGGATCACGGGATTTACGCGGCCAATTTCGGCGGTGGCTCAGTGGACATCACCTCGGGCAAGTTCGTGTTTTCCGCGACCGAGGCCTATCTGATTGAGAATGGGAAGCTGGGCCCTGCCGTAAAGGGCGCCACCCTGATCGGCAATGGTCCTGAGGCCATGCGTCAGATCACCATGATCGGCAATGATTTGGCACTTGATGACGGTATCGGTAACTGCGGCAAGTCCGGCCAATGGGTGCCGGTTGGGGTTGGCCAACCATCCCTGCGCATTGATGGCCTGACCGTCGGCGGAACCGCCACCTAACGCAACTATTGGCAAGTGGGACGGATATCGTTTGCACTTTCAATAAAGAAAATTAGCGTCCGGCAATCATAATAATGCGCACGGAGGCAACCATGCTCTCGCCATATCTCCAACGTTCCGCTGATAATCAACTTCCAGCTGTTGACGCTGTCACTCTTGAGACCATTGGTCTCGTCAAAGGAACCGCAAAGCTTGGTGGCGGGGACATCGATGCGGTGGCACCAGCGGCGAAAGCGCTGTCGGAGACCTTGGGTAAGGTTGTTCATGCGAACCGCCACAGCATGGACAGCGAGTTGAGCCGCTTCCTTAGCGATGCCAGTGAACAGCTTGGCCAGATTGGTGAATTGACCACCGCCGCCGGTCGTGACCGCGCGTTTGAAGCAGCGCAAGAACGCCTCGACCTGCAAGCAACCCGCATCTTCAGCCACCGCTACGCGATTGAGCTTCGCCGTGAACATGATCGGGATGATCGCGCAGCTCTCGGGAAGGTCGCGGAAACCGACCCTGCAATGAAGATCGCGCTCAAGATGGGCCAGATCTGATAACCATCTCTGCAATTGCGCCTGATTAGCGGTTTCCGCTTTCAACAGCACTGCGTAGGTTCGGCCCAAATTTCGGGGTCGCGCATATACGCGCCCATACGCCAACCATTGGAGATTGCGAGATGCTTGGGAAGTTCCTGCGCCAGCCCGGCGCCAACGAAGTGACGTTGGAAACCGCTGGCCTCATCCTGGGCACTAGCAAACTAAAATCCGCGGAGAATGGCGGCCTCCTGTCAGAGAGTGCTGGCAAACAAGCCCGGAAGATCGAGCAAGTGCTTAGCGGCAATGGCGGCCTGCTTGATAATCATGTGCGCGCCTTCCTAACCAATGCCCACCGCGCCTTCAGCCAGCTTGAGACGATGCCCGGTGCCATCGTCCATTCCGGGAGCTTCGGCCATGCGGCGATGACGGGCTATGCCGGCACCTACAAAACGCCGAACCCCGAATGGGCTGCCAAACTTGATGAACTCAAAGGCGCCCTTCAAGAAGAGGCTGGCCTGGTTCAAAAGCGGGTGACTGAGCAGTCGACGGCTACTGACTGGAACATTGATACTCCAGCACCAACTGGCATGGCCCGGCTATTCAGCGCCTTCCTACGGCGCCCCGATGGCAACACCCTGGCCCTAGAAACAGCGGGCTACATCCTGGGTGAAAAGAAGCTGGTTAAGAATTTTGATGGCTCCGATGGCGATCTCGCTGCATCCCGGATGGCAGAGAAGATTGGCAAGGTCTTGAAAGATAGTGGCGATACCATGGACCCAAGTGCGCGACACTTCCTCGGCCTGGCCCGCAACAGCTTCCTCTATCTCGCCGAGAGCAAAAGCTCACAACCAACCGGTGAGAGTGCTGGCTATGGTGAGGGCCTTGTTGCCGTCCACAAGCCAGACCCCGCCTGGACCCGTAAACTAGAGCATGTTCAGCAGAGCCTAGCGACCCATGCTGAGGCACTGGTTGCGAGAGTGAAGGCCGAGCCCGCCGATGTGGTTGGCCAACTTCGCGCCGATGCGGATAAGCCGGTTGTCGGCGGCATGCGGCTTTAAGCCAGCGACCTAACTTCCCCACCGATTTGATGCTTTCGGGCCTGCTGCTTAGTTTGCGGGTATCCGGCGTGCGGGATCGCACCCGCACCAACCCGCCAACATCACGGAAGTCAGAGCCCTGTTCAGCAAGTTCACCAAGCCCAAACCCGATGCCCTCGCCTTTGAAATTGTCGGTCTTGTTACCGGTCTAAAGGATGTGAAGCGCGGCGCCACCAACATGCTGGCGCACCAATCGGCAGAACGGCTGGCGAAGAAGATTGATCGCGCACTGACCCATCCGAAGGTTGAGATCGACGGCCCGACCGCTGAGTATCTCAAAGCCGCTAAAGGACCGCTGGAAGCTTTGGGCAAGATGCCAAGCAGTAAGCCCACCGGCCATAAGGAAATCACCCGCTTCGGCCCGATTGATGAGTATGGCCCCGATCCGAAGTGGAACCGGGCCTATGAGCGGTTTAAGCGTGATATGGCTGGGCCGACCGCCACCTTTGTCGCGATCAAAATGGACCTTGAGGCCCCGGCAAATAAGCCGCAGGCACCTAGACTGGGCACTGAAGACCGCCGCCCAAGACATCGCGCTGGCGGCTGACCACTGTCACCGGAAAGCTATAGCCATCGAATTGGCATGGCTGGCCCGCTGATATTGCACCGCACTTTTTCCAAGCACAGGCGTAAGCAGAACCTGGTTGTTTCAATGCCCAGTAATTGGGCGGTTGGAGGCGAGCCATGTTTGGTGCCCAACAATTACTCGCACCCCGTGCTGAGACTGTCGCCCTAGAGGTGATCGGCTTTCTGACCGGTGCCGATAAACTGCCTAAGGCAGGTAAACTCCTAGTCCATGGCCAAGATGCCGCGACCGCAATGGTTAAGCGCATCGATAGCGCCTTAAAGCATGAGAAGGGCGGCATCAGCGGTGATGCCAAAGCCTTGCTAACCCGTGCGCGTCACGGCCTGGACATCCTATCCCGTAAGCGCAGCGGCCGTATCATTGGCGAGGATAGCTGGATCATGTGTCCGGAGGGTGAACCCTCAATGCCCTGCCCTGACTGGACCGGCAGTTTCAATGCGCTGAAGCGTGAGTTGGAGCCAACGGCCCAGGCCGTATTTCAGGCCCACTACGCAAGCAGTGTGCAAGACCGCCACCAACACACACCAGTCAAAGATCGGCGCGAACATGCACGCCATGATCAGGGCTTAAAGATTGCCATGCATATGAAGGCAATCTAGGGCAGCCCCCACCACCCACACTGTTCACCAAACAAGAATAATACCCACAAATCATGCCTTCATAATTCAATAAATTTTGCGCTTTCGGCAGCCGCAACTAGTGTGCGCGCTACACAAAACGCAGAGAAATTTGAAGCCCTTGGTTAAGGGATGGGAGGTCATGATGTTAGGTAGGTGGCTCAGAGGTCCGGACGCAGAGACCATAACGCTTGAGACGATTGGCATGATCAAAGGTGCCAAGGAACTCGACCCAAGTAAGGACAACATGACCGGCAATGTCTCTGCCGAAGTCTTTGCCAAGAAGATCGACAAAGTCCTGCGCCGCGAAGGCCGGGTTCTCGATAAGCAAGTCCGTGACCTGCTCATCCAAACAAGAGATGGCTTACGCGAGCTGACCAAAACTGAGGCAAGCTTCGACACTGGCAAGTTTGTGCCGGTTTACCCCGGGGTCATCATGCCCATTCATAAGCCCAACCCGGAATGGAAGGCCCAGCTGCAAGACCTGAAAAGCAGCCTGAATGAGCAAGCCGACAGCATCTTTAACCAGACCTTTGCCAGCGATGTTGTCGCTGAACACGGCGGTAAACCAACCGCTGAGGTTGAGCGGGCCGCCAAGCGAGACCTTAGCGTCGGCATCGCCATGAAGATGGGCCAACTATAAGCCCCCGCAAAACCAAATTTCTTTGCGCTTTCGATACCCAACTTTAGCGTTTTGAGTACGGTACACGCAGAAAACCACAGCGTGCCGGTTTCGAAGCGAAGGAGTTGGCGATGATAGGCAAGTGGCTCAGAGGTCCAGACGCGGAAACCGTAACACTAGAGACTATCGGCCTAATTAAGGGTGCCAAGGACCTGGATGGAGGCCCCGACAATGCCAGCGGCAATACCGCGGCCGAGAAATACGCCAAACGCATCGACACAGTCCTGGCTCGCGACCGCCGTGTTCTAAGTCGAGATGTCCGTGACATGCTAACAAAAACACGCGACGGCCTACAGGCACTGACCGGCACCAAAGCCAGCTTTGATACTGGCCGCCGCATGGCTGTACAGGCTCCCATCAGTGTTCCAATTCATGAGCCAAATCCAGCCTGGAAGGCAAAGCTACATGCATTGAAAAGCGGCTTGGATGAGCAAGCCACTCGCATCTTTGATCGCGAGTTCGCTTATGATGTCCTGTCGGAACACAACAATAAGCCCACCGCTGAAGTAGAGCGTGCCGCCCGTCGGGACCTGAGCGTTGGCATCGCCATGAAGATGGGCAAACTATAGGTTGCGATAAACATAACGCGACGCAAAAACCCCGCCGCTCGCTGAAGGTGGATTCACACTTTCTACCTACCCGACTAATGTCCCGATACCGATTTGCTGCACCGCGAAATGAGGCAGCAACAGATAACATCGCTTAGGGAGAGCGTCCGTCCCATGTGGTTTCAGCGGCTATGGAAAAAGCCCACGGCTGAGAGCGTCACCTTAGAGACAATCGGCCTAATCAACGGTGCGACCAAGCTCGGCAAAGCAAATCAAAGCATTGCCACCTCAGCAGAAGCCGTGCGCCAGGCGCACAAGATCGACCGAATCCTGAAAGACAATCGCAAGGCGATGGAGCCGGAGATCACCCAGTTCCTAAGCCAATCACGCCGCCACCTTATTGGCCTAACAGAGATTGAGTGCATGACCAGCATTCAAATCGTTACCCCAGCCGATTGCATGGCCCCAGCTAGTGACCGCAACCCAGCATGGGACCGGCGATACGATGCATTCCAGGCGCAAATGGGCCCCGCAGCTGAGAAGATGGCCGCCTGGTTTGCTGGCCCAACCGGGGATGCCGCCCCCAACGCCCCGCTGAGTGATCGCGCGAGTGCTGGCGGCGGGCGTTAACGGGCTGCGCACTTTCCTAAAAAGCGGGCAAGGTCTGGCGCAATAATCTGCATCCCCTAAGCAGCAAAGCGCGACATATGTTTTCCAAGTTCCAAAGAGACGGTTCAGCCGAGACCCTAACGCTTGAGGTCATTGGCATCGCCACCGGCATCGACAAGCTTCAAGGCGAGGAAAAGCCGAACCTTCGTGGCAATGCCCATGCCAAGGAACTGGTTCAAGCCATCGACACCGTCCTGGCCCGCGATGGCCGTGCCATGGACCGGGATTACGCCGAACTACTGCGTAAGGCTAAGCCGTATTTCCACACGTTGAGCCAGATGCCGAGCGCGATCAAAACAGATGTCATTGACCTCAAAACCCGCCGTGCCCGGCTCGAGGATAATGAGAGCTTTGCCACTGAGCTAAGCGATATGCGGTCCGCCCTGGATGCTGATGCCCGCGCCTTGTTTGAGAAGAACTACGTGCCAGATGTCCAGGCCGCCGTTGGTGAGAAGGCCCGGGTCACCATGCATGGCAATGATCGCGATGGTGAAACAATTCGCCTAGCCATCGGCATGGGGCGTGTGTAGCGTCGAGTGATTAGCGTTCCCGCGTAAGACGAGCATCGACCAAACCCATGAAGACCTATCAATTCGCCCATTGGCTTAAAGGCCTGATGATGGGGGCCGGTAGCGAGCTAAACCGTGCCCAGGTTGATGAGATCGCCAAGACCCTGGCCCATGTGGATCCCGATCCCGATGAGCCGGAAGAAGCCAAGGCTAAGGCATGGCTTGAGAAGCGAATTAAAGCGATTGTCGATGCGCCGAATGAGGAGCGTGAGGCGCTGTTGTGCAAACGCCTACACCGTGATCTGGCGAATGACTTCGCCAAGCATGAAGCCGCCAACGACGACTAAATGCAAAGTGGCTTAGCGCCCCTGCAATTGCCGATGTCGTAACACCAGCGCTGTCACCAGGCCGATAACAGCAGAGGCAGGCAGCGACCAGCTAAGCGCCCATAACAGCACATTGATCGCACCAACGCGCGGCCCCTCGGTTGAAACGCCAGCCACCAGCATAAAGGTGATAAAGCACAGGGCCGTCATGGCGATGGCGCCGGTCTTTTGCTTAATCGGGGCCCAATCAACCTTATTTGTGGGCTGCTCTTCAGGCTCGGGCATCAGTACGCATACTCACGGTAAATCGGCGTGATGTCGCCGTCCCACTCCTCATGGAAGCGGTTCAGCTTCTCCTGGGCTGGGCTAATGCCGCTATCGGCAATCTGAAGCAGCGGATCGAGGAACCCACTCTCATCCCCGCCGATCCAATCCAGCTGGCTGCGACGGCGGAGGCCTTCCTGGGCCAATGGCAGGACATGGCGCGCCACATCTTGGAGCGTGCCATCACGGAACGGTGTTTTTAGCCCCAGCTTTGGCACGTCAGTACGCAGGCGTGAGCGCTCTTCCTGGGTCCAATCGGCGACATACCGATCAACCTCTTCCAACACATCATCATTGTAGAGAAGACCAACCCAGAGGGCTGGCAGGGCGCAAAGGTTACCCCATGGGCCACCATCAGCACCGCGCATCTCAATGAACCGCTTTAGGCGGACATCGGGGAAGATGGTGGTTAGGTGATCGCGCCAATCTGACATGGTCGGCACTTCGCCCGGCAAGATTTCAAGCTGGCCCTTCAGGAAGTCGCGGAAGGATAGGCCCGAGGCATCCAGATACTTGCCATCGCGATAGACGAAGTACATCGGCACATCGAGGGCATAATCGACATAGCGTTCAAAGCCGAAGCCCTCGTCAAAGACGAAGGGCAGATCACCACTGCGATCATTATCGACATCTGACCAGATGTGGCCGCGATAGCTCAGATAACCGTTGGGTTTGCCCTTAGTGAAGGGGGAGTTGGCGAACAGCGCCGTGGCGAGTGGCTGCAGGGCCAGTGAGACGCGCATTTTACGCGCCATATCCGCCTCAGACTGGAAGTCTAGATTGACCTGAACCGTACAGGTCCGGGACATCATATCGAGGCCTAAACTGCCGCGCTTGGGCATGTACTCACGCATGATCTTATAGCGCCCCTTGGGCATCCACTGGATCTCATCCCGGCGCCAGTTGGGCGCGAAGCCCATGCCCAACATGCCCAGATCAAGCTCGCCACCCACCTTCTCAGCGAGCGCCAGGTGGTCACGAACCTCAGTACAGGTCTGATGGATGGTCTCAACCGGCGCACCGGAAAGCTCCAGCTGCCCACCCGGTTCAAGCGAGACAGAGGCACCGTGATCGGTGAGGCCGATAATGTTCTCCCCCTCCATCACCGGCGTCCAGCCACTGGCGTCACCAAGGCCGCGCAGCAGCGCCTCAATGCTCTTCTCCCCCTTATAGGGAACCGGCGTCAGGCGCTGATTACAGAACACGAACTTCTCATGCTCCGTGCCGATGCGGTAATCGCGCGGCGGTTTGCAACCGGCGGATAGCTCCTGCACCAGCTGGGCATGATCGGTGATCGGCAGATGATCGGGTTTGGTAGGACCGGACATAATCGCATCCTCGGGCCCAACTCAGGGGGCCGATGCCTGTAATAGGGTCAGCCCAGCAAGTGCTGCGGTCTCCGCCCTAAGAATACGGGGGCCAAGGCTGATCGCATGAACAAATGGCAATTCCGCTAAAGCGTCAAGTTCCGCAGGCGCAAAGCCCCCTTCAGGCCCAATGAGAAGCGCAAGGCTTGAGAAATCAGCCACTAACCCGGCGGTGATTGGCGGTGCTTCCAGCCGTTCAGCGGCCCAAAGCACATCATTGTGATCGCGCAACCGCTCTAGCGCCTGAAACAGACGCGATAGGGGCTGCAAGCTGGGCAAATCGAGTCGCTCACACTGCTCTGCTGCCTCAATGGTGATCTTGCGCCAGCGATCTAGGTTTACGTCACGAACCGAGGTGCGCTCAGTGAGGACCGGATGGATGGCTGAAACCCCCATCTCGGTTGCCTTCTCAACCAGCCAGTCGGCCCGCGCCTTCTTAATCGGTGGGATGATTAGGATAGGTCCAGCAGGCCCCGTTGGCTGGGCTCGACGCTGCTCGGTGGCCCGTAAGCTGGCTGAGCGCTTGCCGATATCATCAATAACCGCCAGCCACTCGCCGTCACGGCCATTGAACAGGCAAAGATTGGCACCAGCCTGCAGACGCAAAACCCGGCCGAGGAAATGAGCCTGATCGGCGGCTAGCTCTATCGTGGCACCGGCGGCCAGCTCTGGCTCGACGAACAGCCTTGTGGCGGGTTTGATTGATGGGTCAGACATTGCACCAGGCGGGCGGGTTTGCGACAAACACAGACGCAAAATAGAGCGGGTTCACCGCTGCGGATCAACCACCATGACCCTTTAGGCCCGTTATCGTGCAAACCGACGCCAACATAACCGACGGCCATACCGACATCTCCCGCCGCAGCTGGATCGAGCGGGTAAGCCCGGCAAGCTTTGGCCCCTATATCCGGTTGGCAAGGTTGGATCGGCCCATTGGCACCTGGCTCTTACTGCTGCCCTGCTGGTGGTCACTGGTGCTGGCCGCGCCGCAGATCAGTGTGACCCCGCTTTGGTATGCGCTGCTCTTTGCCATCGGTGCGGTTGTGATGCGCGGGGCCGGATGCACCATCAACGATATCCTGGATCGCGACCTTGATGCCCAGGTTGAACGGACAAGCATTCGCCCACTGCCAGCTGGTGAGGTCACGCTGAACCAGGCAATTGCCTTCACGATCGTCCAATGCCTGATTGGCCTCGCCGTGCTGGTTCAATTCAATGTCGAGACCATCACCATCGGCATTCTGTCACTCGCCCTGGTGGTCACCTATCCGCTGATGAAGCGGGTCACCTGGTGGCCGCAGCTGTTCCTTGGCCTCACCTTCAATTGGGGAATTTTCGTGGGTTGGATGGCGATTGAAGGCACCCTCGCCTGGCAACTCTTCACCATCTATCTGGGGGCTGTGTTTTGGACCTTGGGCTATGACACCATCTACGCCCATCAAGACATCGCAGATGATGAGAAGGTGGGCGTTAAATCCTCTGCCCGACGATTGGGCGATGCCAGCAAGCCGGTCATTGCCAGTTTCTACGCCGGTGCGTGGATGAGTTGGCTGATGGGTCTGATCTTCCTAAGCGGCGTGCCGTTGATTGCCATGGTGGCCATGGTGCCCATTGGTCTGCATTTCGCCTGGCAGATCAATCATTGGGATGACACCGACCCCGCCAGCGCCCTGGCCATCTTTAAGTCGAATAGGGAGGCTGGTTTTCTCGTGCTGATTGGCTTCGCCTTTGCGATGGCTGTGGCACCGCAGGTTGGGTACTAGGCCTCAGGCTCTGCCTCTGCACCATCCTCCGTCTCGTCATCCAGCTCTTCGGCCTGCTCTGGATTGATGACGGCGATTACAGCACCGGCGGGATCGGCAATGATCGCGATCCGGCCAAGCTCTGGCACATAGGTGGGTGGCAGTTTGATGGATCCACCGGCGTCTAGCACTGCCTTTGAGGTGTCATCCACATCTTCAACAGCGATATAGGACGTCCAGAACGAAATCGGCTGCTCACCATCGGCATCATCCATATGGAGCATGCCGCCGATCCCCTCTCCGTCGAGCATCCAAACCGAGTAGGTGCCAAAGTCACCGAGGTCGACATCTTCAGTCGTCCAGCCAAACACCTCACCATAGAAGGCGCGGCAAAGATCCGGGCGGCTGGTGGCGAGCTCGTTCCAAACAAACTTATTCGGTTTGGTGTCTTGCGAGGACATTCCCCAAAGATACAGGCGGCAAAACTGTTCAAGCCATGGAAACCAGGCGCACCCTGGGAAATTGCCCGCCAGCTGTGCCCGCGCAGCCGCCTAAGACACCGGCCACATCATCATGGTGCGCGGCGCCATCGGTAAGCTTAGGCGACCAGGCTGGGACGGCCCTCTGGCCCATCAAGGCGGCGCGAGACCGGCGCAGCGGTGCATTGTGAATATTCCCGCCCACAAACTGCTGGAGGCTTATGGAAGGCGCATAACGGCGCCTTAGCCGCTCTTGCATCATCCGTTGGGTAAGGCGTCCAGCATGGGCGTCTAGGGCGCCGCTAACCGGCAACTCCTTCATTGCAACTGATTGCCGACCGGTGAGCGGGTAGGTACCAGCCCGGTGGACGTAAACATCCACCTCACTCACGGCTACTGGCAGGTCGGTGCAATCCACCGGCAATGTGTAGCGGTCATAGGCATGGCCTAGCGCCTCCGTCTCATCCATGCGCACCCGCTCAGAGGGGTTTAGCCATACCAGCATCAGATCACAGCTGGTGCCGGATGCGCGAACCGGGGTTGCCGGGATCGCCCCGTAATGGCCAATGGCGGCAGCGAAATGTACGTCGAGGCCAATCGCCCGCACCGGCCAGGCTGGGATCGCCAGTGGCTCCGGCCAGCCAATATACTTACGGGCCAATTGGTTGGTTGAGCGGTTAGAACCGATGGCCAGGCTTGCATGCCGCCCCTCTAGCGCCCTGCGCCAGCTAATATCTTCGGGCCAGGGCTCTGTGCGCGGAGCTAAAAACCCGCCGCCTGTCACCACGAATGGCTGGTAGTTGCAGGCATAGGGATAGCCAAGCGCCCGGCGCTCGGCGAGCGGGCTCAACGGGTAAGTTCTCGAACTTCCTGCTGAAAACTGATCGTGGCGGCCGGATTTGGCCATAGCATTGCCCGGATGGCGCTTGAGAAACTCTGCCTGGCTGTTACATACCAATAAGTAGCCCGCCTCAAGGGTCGCGTTGCGCCATTGTCTGCACGCGGCCAACCCAACAGGACTGACCAGCCCCATGTCTTACGATCGCGACCGCGATTCCAGTTTCCTGGAAGATTTGATCAACCGCGCCAAACGTGCCGGTGCCGACGCCGCTGATGCCGTGATGTTTGATTCAACGTCCCTGTCAGTCGGCCAAAGACTGGGCAAACCTGAAACAATTGAGCGCGCCGAATCTAGCGAGATTGGCCTGCGGGTCTTTATCGGTAAGCAGATGGCCATCGTCTCAACCGGCGAGCGCCAAGGCGACGCCGCCAACCGTCTGGTCGATCAGGCTGTTGCCATGGCGAAGGCGGTACCAGAAGACCCCTATGCCGGCATCGCAGAGCCGAACCAACTGGCCAAAGAGCTCCCGAATATTGAGAGCGTGGACACCGAAGAGCCGAGCACAGAAAGCTTAATTGAGGCCGCGAATGAGGCGGAGGATGCCGCCCGCGCCGTGGAGGGCATCACCAATTCTGAAGGCGCCGATGCTGGCTATTCCCGTAGCCGGGTATCACTTGCCGCCAGCAATGGGTTCCGGGGCAGCTATGCCGTCACCCGCCACTCACTCGCCGTATCGGTGTTGGCTGGCGAAGGCACGAAGATGGAGCGGGATTACGACTACTCCTCCAAAGTGTTCCGCAGCGATATGCCGCCCCCGGCCAGTATCGGCAAATCGGCCGGTGAACGGACGATCAAACGGCTGAACCCCCGCAAGATCCCGACTGGCACCTATCCCGTCATCTTCGACCCGCGTGTCTCACGGACGATGTTGAGCCACCTGATCGGTGCGATTAACGGGCCAGCGATTGCCCGGGGCGCCAGCTTCCTCAAAGATAAGAAGGGGGAGCGTATCTTTGGTGAGCGGATCCTGATCGTTGATGATCCGTTTGTGAAACGTGGCCTCCGCTCCCGCCCGTTTGACGCGGAAGGCATTGCGCCGATGCGGCGGAACATTGTTGAGGCAGGGGTGCTCACCACCTGGTTCTTGGATTTGCGATCTGCGCGGCAGCTAGAGCTCGAAACCACCGGCCATGCCAGCCGTGGCGCCTCATCACCGCCCTCACCTAGCCCATCAAATCTTATGCTGGCCGCTGGCCCGATTAGCCCTGAAGACATGATCAAGGAAACCGGTACCGGCCTCTATGTCACCGAACTGATGGGCATGGGCGTCAACAACATCACCGGCGATTACTCTCGCGGTGCGGCTGGGTTCTGGATTGAGAATGGTGTCCTCACCTACCCGGTGAGTGAGATCACCATCGCCGGCAATCTGCTCGATATGTTTAAGAGCATGACGCCAGCCGATGATCTGGAGCGGAAATACGGCGTCGATGCACCGACCGTGCGCATCGAAGGCCTGACCATTGCCGGTAGCTAACTAGATTTCGTCGAGCAGATCAGTAAACCGGCGCGTCATTTCAAGGTCGGCGCGTAGATTGGCTCGGCGGGTCTCCGCCTCCTCATCACTGCCCCAACGCTCAGCTTGGTATAGCTCATCAACCAAGGAGGCTTGATGGGCAGCATCGGCATCGATCTCACGCGTTACCATGGCAAGGCCCAGCAGGATTGAGCCGGTTAGGCCGACGGCCTGCGAGACCGCCGTCAAATGCCAATCATCGAAGCCTTCAAGATGCTTGCCATAGCCACTGACCACATCCGGGTCTTGGGTAACCGGCATAATGCCCGCGGTGGGTTTTAGCGGTAGCTTTAAGCCCTCGGCAGCCCAGTCCAATACTGGTTTCCAGCACTCATTCTGCCGGGCAATCAGCGCCTGATCGCGATCATCGAAGTGGCACAGCAGTTCGGTTTCGGCGTAGCCACGGATTTGGGCGATAATCCCATCACGGTTTGGCGCCACATGGTCGATGACGGCAAAGCCAAGGCCGGTCATGGGCATCGAAGCCATATCAACCTCGTCACCCTGACCATCCCATTCGGCAACCATGGCATCGGCCAAGCTCTTGCTCGGCACAGTTAGGGGTTGCTTAGTCGGCGTCATGACCGTCCGGCCATCTAGCTGGACGAGCAAACCACCAGCATCCTCGCCGAGGCCAGCTTGCTTATAGAACCGCTTCATCAATCAATGCCTGGCTTTGCGTAGATCAGCGGGTCAGACGGTCAAACAAGCCGCGAACCGCGTCACCCGTGCCTTCAGGCAGCTGTTGGAGGGTGTCCTCAACAGCATTGCCGCTGCCTTCACCACCCTGGCCTTGCAGCAAGTTCTGCAGGGCACCACCAACCGGGCTCTGTGGATTGTTGGTTGCTTGGCGCGAAGCCAAGCGGCATGCCTCTGCACCGCCATCTGGGTTTGTATTCACGGGCACTGGGAAGCTGCCCAAATTGACGCCAACCAAATCACCCAAGCCACGGGCGAGACCCTGGGCATCGATATTGATGCTGGCATTGCTAAGTGGGCCGGACACCTTCAACGGTGCGGAGAGGCCAGCGGTGGCCCGCGTGTTTGGGCGTACCCGCATCACCATGTCCAGCTGATCCTCCGCGAGGGAATAGCGACCAGCGGCAGCCAGGGTCAGCGCGGCAGTATCGACCATGGTCTCGGTGATTTCAGCCAGGCCATTCTCAATCCCGATTGAGGTGATGGCGCAATGCATGAGCGTACTCTCAAAATCCAACGGCAGCGGTGACGCCTCACGGATTTTATCGATCCATTTTGAGTCCAGATACTCAGTCAGGATGCGGCCATTGCCACCATCCATGGTGATCTGACCATTCAGGCCGGACAGGATGGCCGGAACCGTTGCACCACGGCCCGCCAGATTAACTGCGAAGTCAGTGCTGCCCTCAACCGCCTGGGTCACACCCAACGCTGCCAGGGTCGCCCCGTAATCAATCCCAGCCCCATTGGCCTGCAGGCCGAAAGCGCCAGTGGTTTCCGCTGCCAGGGAGGCAAGGATACGGCCGCCGCCGACATTCACCTCAATTGGCGCAGCATCAAGGCGACCACCGTTTAGCTTGATGCGCCCCTTACCGCTGCCGATCGGGCCATTTGCGGCCTGGATCGCTTTCAGGTCGACGGACAGATCAACATCAACGGTCTGCAAGGCGGACCATGGAATGGGGGCTGGTGCCTCTGATGGTGCACGACCACCGCTGGCACGGCCCTCTTCGGTCACACTTGGATCGCGGGGTGCCATGGCAAAGTCGTCGGGGGTTAGCGTCTCGCTAACCAGGGCGCCCGTGGCGGTTGGTCGACCATCCTCAATGGCGAGGTTAAGCGAACCGGCCATGCGGCTCGCGCCAAACTCGACCAAGATGTCTGACAGCTGGTACTGCATCGCGCCAACGCGGGCACGGGTCAACACCCGGTAGGGTTCGCCCAATGGCAATGATGGGTTGCCGACGATGATCCGGGATAGATCAGCAAACCGGGGCCCCTGCATCGCAACGCTGAAGTCACCCGCAAAGCCCTGGCTTAGATCCACCTCGCCCTGCACCTGGAGATCAGAGCCTACAACAGCGGCGGTGAAATCCATGGTGAATGGGGTTTTCGATTGGATCTCGGCCAGCGTGCCTGCACGCAGACCAATGTTGAATTCTTCCCCGGCGAACACACCTTCCGCATCCAGGCCAAGTCGCTCACCACGTGGGGCACGGACAGTCACCCGGTTCAGCACAAGTTCGTGGGTCAATGGCGTGTCGTTTGGACGAGCCTTACGATGGCTTAAACGGATCTGGTTTAGAGAGATTTGCGATACCGCAAGATCAAGACCAGGACCGGCAGCACCGTTACCGGTATCTGCACTCTGCTGTTGGGCCGAACCTGCTTGGTCAAACATTGGCAGGCGCCAGTTCTGTTCACCATTGGCGGTCTCTTCGAGAGCTAAATCGATATCGTCCAGGAACACCCGCTCAATCTCAATCTGGCGTTGCAACAGCGGCATGATCGCGATTGATAGATCGATGGAGCCTGCGCGCAGCAGATGCTTAGCCTCGGTCCAGCTAGGGTTGGCGATGGTCACATCACGGATGGTGATCGCCAGGCTAGGCCAGAAGGTAATCGACATTGGCCCGGCCAACTCAACCTTGCGACCGATGGCATTGGTGGCCTGGGTTTCAATCTCCGGGCGGTAGCGCTCAACATCAAAAGTTGCGACGAAGGCGGCAACACCACCGACGATCAACACGACTACAACCAGTAAACCGATAAAAAGCTTCTTCATTTTTGTTCTAAGCCTTCTCGTGAAGCGCATCGCTTAACAAATCACGGATAGCGGGCAGCAACTCCTCTGCCCGCCGCACCAAGACATTGGCACCGTATTCCAATAAATCCTCACTAGGGTGATAGCCCCAGCTGACACCGATGGACCGCACATTGCCGCTGCGTGCCATCTCGATATCGAACACCGTATCGCCGATCATTACGCAATCGGCCGCCTCAACACCGGTCTCTTCCAGTGCCCGGTACAGCATGGCTGGGTTTGGTTTGCCCGGACCGATATCGGCGGTTTGAAGTGTGGAGAACAGTGGCAGCATGTGGTGCCGCTCAAGTGTCGCAACCAACCCGCGATGGGACTTGCCCGTTGCCACGCCGAGAATGGCACCCGCCTCATGTAGGGTTTTGATCACCCCCTCAATACCCGGGAAGAGCGGCTCATGCAGGCTCTCATCCTCACGCTGAGCGGAGAACGCTTCCTTGTAGTGTTCGGCTAGCTTGCTCGCCAAATTTGGCGGTGGTGCCTCTAGTTGATCATCACTCAACAGCCGTTGAATTGCCTCAACCAGGGGAAGACCAACCACGCGGCGGATCGCTTCCGCATCAGGCGGGCTCATCATCTCTGCCTTAAACGCAGAATTCATCGCGGCAATGATCGAGAACTGGCTATCGACCAAGGTACCGTCGCAATCAAATAGGATCAGAATGGGGCGGGATGCGTGAAGCACGAGGCGGGGGCTGCCTTCTGGCTTGAGGGGCGAATTCGGTTGGCGTCTGAATAGCCTATTGGCCGTCCCAAAAAAAGCCCCAGACTAAAGCCTCAAAAGGCGAAAGGAGTGCCTGGGGGGCACTCCTTTCTTCATCGTCTCGGAACTTGCGGGGGGTGGAGAGGGGGATGAGGGGGTCGCACGCTCCAAGCCGAGATTTCGTTCTAAGCCTCGATCAGATACCGGTTCGGTCGATGTAGTACGCACCGTGGATCCGGTAGGCCGCCTTGTTACGCTTCTCAACCAGGCCGCTAGCCATAATCCCGGTATAGGGACGGACGAACGGATCAACGTTTGAGAGGCTCGGATAGCCGAGGTTCGGATTGTTGGTCGGCAGCAAGTCACGGCCGCGGGTCTCAACAATACCCCGATCTAGCACCAGCATCATGTGACCGCTGTTACGGAACACTGGCGTGTAGTCAGGTGGGTTCAGCTTTCCGGCACGGGCAAGTGGGTTGAGGTCAAACAGATCGACCTTCATCCGAACAAAGGCGGTCGCATATTCTGGCTCCGGTGCGATCTGGGCACCGCGCTGCTTCAGCGCCTTGGTCAGCATATCCCGGAAGATGTTGTCCTGAACCTGGTTACGGAACGCAGTACCTGGCTCGATATAGTAGAAGTCGCGACCAGGTGGGTTCGCTAGGAACATCTGATCGGCCACATCATCGGCAATCATCTGCCAGTATGGCGCAGCGCGGGCGCTGGTCATGCCGGTGGTGGTGTTAGACGCTGGTGGGCGCATGGTGCCGTTACCAACCGTCTTCTCAACCGTGTAGCCGCGCAGGGACATAGCCGACAGGCGATCCAGCGCCTTCCGGTTCACATTGCGCGGGTCCATCGTCTCTGGCGTCAGGATCGTGTGCCGGAAATCACGTGGGTGACCGGTGGTCGGATCAATGAAGCTTGAGCCAAGCGCACCTGGGCCGGTTTGCGGCGCCGTCAACAAGCCCTGCATCGTGCCGAAGGCTGGTTGCGCTGGATAACGGAAGGTGGCGCCAGCATCGAGCGGGTCGTGGGCACCAACGGTTGGCTGTGGGCTCGGCACACCGGCAATGGTGCCAACAACTGGCACACCATGCTGCATGATGTGTGGGTGAGCGCCATGTGAGTGCAGACCATGGGGATGTCCCGCATGGTAATGCTGCTGCGGCGCCATACGCGGATCAATTGGATCAACCGGGCGCACACCATCAAGCAGGATCGGCTCAGGGCGCAGTGGATCACGCGCTGGGTCTAAGAAGCCAAATGCTGGCACTGGATGCTGATGGGTTGGACGCGCCGGGGCGTAGTGCCCTGCAAAGCCCGAGGGACGCATGGGCATACCGGTACCGAGACCAGGCGCACCATGCACCAGCGGCTGACCCGTCACCGTGATGGTCGGCGGGAAATGCTGAACGGGCGTATAAGGTGGCGCGCCATAAACTGCTGGCGGGCCAAGCTGAACGCTGCCGGTACGCCGCGGGATCTGGTGAAGCGGGTTGCCGGGATCATTTGGCGGCAACAGGGTGTTCGGCTGCAGCGCATTGACCTGATCGCTCACACGCTCGTTAGCGATGCGGGCCTGCTGCAACTGTTGGGCACCCAGCACACCAAAGGCTGGCGCGCGCTGCTCTTCCATTAACGGGTAGAGACCACCATAGGCCGTACGCTCATGATCCACCGTGATCTGCTGGAACGGGCCAGGCTGGAACACAGGTGGCGGCGGCGCACTCGGAAGCTGCGGCGCCACGCCGAGCGATCCCGAAGGCGTCAAAACCGGCTGCGTTGTCGCCCCAAGACGATACTGCCGATTGATATTGCGATGGTGGAACGCACCGGTATTCATCGGCTCGCCACCAATCTGGGTTGGTAGCGGCGCTAATGGCAACCGGGGATTCGGGGGCTGACCGGCAAATACCGGCGGACCACCCTGGGTGAATGTTGGCTGACCCAGATGAGGAGCCACCTCAACTGCTGTGATTGGCGGGGCAATCTGCCTGATTTCCCAGTATCTAGGCGTTGGTTGGTCGAACTGCGCGCATCCGACGATGACACTCAATCCTGCCGCGACCGTTACCAACGCCTTGACACGCGCCGATGGAGCCTTCTGCCACATTGGTCATATCCCTCTCATTCGATGATCGAAGGGTATGGTCGCCCCCAACCCGGAACAAGGGCAGACAGGCGGATTAAGAGCGAAGCGACGAAAAACTGGGGCCGAGAGAATCGAGTGTGTGATTTCCGACTCAGTTTTCAGCCCGAACCGGCAAAAATCGCCGAGGCGGACAGGCAACACCAAGTCATCCACAGGAAATTTAGGGGCGAATCGGGCCGTGATTCGGGTTTGCGGCTAGAGACCTTCCGCCTCTAACAACCGGTCATAGCCGGAGGCGCCATCGACCAAGGCAAAGCCCAGGGTCTTAAGGCTGGCAACGAAGTGCGGTGGTGGTGGTGCCTCAACATCAATCATGCCGCGCGTTGGGTGAGGCAGGATCAGGCGCTGGGCATGCAGATGCAGCTTATTGGCGATATCGTTTAGTCGGCTCTCAGGTCCACCATACTTACGGTCACCAAGAATTGGCCGGTCGATCAGCGCCAGGTGAACCCGCAGCTGGTGGGTTCGCCCAGTGATCGGGCGGAGTGCCAACCAAGCTGACTGTTTGCCAGCGTGATCAATGGTGGCGTAGCGCGTGACTGCCCGTTTGCCATCCTCATCATCGGCGCCCATCTTCTCGCGCCCTGGCGCACCGGATTTGGCGAGGGCGGCATCGATATCCCCTTCCAATGGGGTTGGCACACCGGCCGTGAGCGCCCAATAGAGCTTAAAGCTATCCCTGGCACGGAAGGCACTCGCCAACTTGCGGGTGGCGGCTGCGGTCTTGCCCAGCACCATGACACCGCTTGTATCCTTGTCCAGGCGGTGAACTAGGCGTGGCACCTCGCCGTTCTTTTCCTTTGCGCGCAGCATGGCATCCAGATGCTTGGTCTGGTTACTGCCCCCCTGCACGGCCAATCCTTCCGGCTTATTCACGACCAGAACGGCGTCATCCTCAAACAGCGTCATGCGCTCCAAAGCCTGGCGATCCGACGCGGTTGGCGCGGGTGCCTTATAGCGCTTTGGCTTCGGAGAGCTGGCACCAGCGGGCATTGGCGGAATACGCAGCTTCTGCCCCTTCTCAATCCGGGTTGAGGCCTTGGCCCGGCTGCCGCCCACCCGGATCTGACCTTTACGCAGCAGCTTCTCAAGCTGGCCATGGCTTAGCTGTGGGAAATGCGCCTTGAACCAGCGGTCGAGGCGCATGCCATCCTCATCCGCCGTAACATGCCGATGCTGGACGCCAGTGCCGCCATCTTCTTGTTTGTTCTGTTCATCACTCATGACGCCACCAGCTGCCTAATCAGATGCAGCCCTAGAAAAAGACCTGCGACAGACCCAATCACCGAGCCCGCCACATAGATTGCCGCCAACCCTGTTTGCCCCCGCTCAACCAATAGAATGGTATCAAGGGAGAAGGCAGAGAAGGTGGTAAAGGCACCCAAAAAACCAACGGCGAGGAAGGCACGCAGGGTTTGACCGCCGCCATAATGGGCCAGCAGGGCAATCAGAACACCCATGGCAAAAGAGCCAACGATGTTCACAGTCAGCGTGGCCACGGGAAACCCATGCCCAAGCCACCGCCCCATCGCAACCCCAACGCCATAGCGGCTCACAGCGCCCAAGGCACCGCCACCGGCCACCGCCAAGATGGTGGGGATTGAGACCGCCATATCGAACTGCCTTACCTATTCCTCAGAACCGGTGCCATCGGTAGCGCTAGAGCGTTCGCCGCGCAACCGGTTCCAATAGGCCAACCGCTTGTTGATCTCTCGCTCAAATCCACGTTCCACCGGCTCGTAGAACTGCTGCCGCGGCATCTCATCGGGGAAATAGTCCTGCCCTGAGAAGCCAGAGGCCGCGTTGTGGTCATACTCATACCCGGCGCCATAGCCGATTTCCTTCATCAGCTTGGTTGGGGCATTCAGAATATGGGCTGGTGGGGTTAGTGAGCCGGTTTCCTTGGCCGAACGGACCGCCGACTTGTAGGCCTTGTAAGCTGCATTACTCTTCGGTGCGGTGGCGAGATAGATAACCGCCTGGGCTAATGCCAATTCACCCTCTGGTGAGCCGAGGCGTTCATAAACCTGCCAGGCCTCGAGTGTCACACCAACGGCTTGCGGATCGGCGAGGCCAATATCCTCAACCGCCATACGGACTAGGCGCCGGGCGATGTAATGCGGGTCTTCACCGCCGGCCAACATCCGCGCCATCCAATAAAGGGAAGCATCCGCATCTGATCCCCGAACGGATTTATGCAAGGCGCTGATTAGATTGTAGTGGCTGTCCTGCCCCTTATCGTAGACCGGCGCCCGCTTCTGCAGCCGGGCCATCAGCGCCTGACTATCCAGCGGTTCTTCAATCCCGGCGATCTGCTCGACTAGATTGATTAGGTAGCGCCCATCACCATCGGCCATGGCCAAAAGTGTCTCCCGGGCCTCTGCTTCCAATGGCAGTGATTTGCCTAGCTCAGCCTCGGCACGGTCGAGCAGCTGGTTCAGTGCGCTGCTCTCCAACCGCTTCAGCACCAGCACATGACAGCGGGACAGCAAGGCCGCGTTCAGCTCGAAGGACGGGTTCTCGGTCGTAGCACCGACCAGGGTCACCACCCCCTCCTCAACATAGGGGAGGAAGGCATCCTGCTGGGCCCGGTTGAAGCGGTGGATCTCATCAACGAAGAGCAAAGTTCCCTGCCCGGCCGCCCGACGCTCGGCGGCACGGTCAAAGACCTTACGAAGGTCAGCAACACCAGAGAAGACAGCCGATAACGGCTCAAAGGCGAGGTCGGTATGCCCTGCCACCAACCGTGCGGTCGATGTCTTACCGCAACCAGGCGGCCCCCAAAGGATTAGAGACGGCAACTGGCCATCGGCAAACAGCCTGGTCAAGGTGCCATCCGCGCCAACCAAATGGTCCTGGCCAACAATATCGGTCAGGTCACCGGGACGGAGGCGATCGGCCAGCGGTCGCGGCGCATCGGCGGCGAACAGCCCCGGCGCTTGCTGTGCTTTTGACCCGCTCAAATTCTCAAGACCGCATTGATGACGCGCTCACCCCGTCGCAGAGAGACATCCCAGGTGCGTGACGGCTGACGAAGAATGGCCGCAAGGGCGTCCACCTCTTCGATCTTAGTGCCGTTGATCGACAGCACCACATCACCAACCCGGAAGCCGAACCGGCGCGCTGCGCTGCGTGGGGCGATATCAAAAATGATCACCCCTTCCGGGTCGCCATTGAAACCCAGCTGCTCAGCCAAGCCTGGTGACAGGTTGGATACGGAAACACCGGATAGCGGGTGACGCCCGCCGAGGAGCGTCGTGTCCGGTTCAGGATCAAATGGCGGTAGGACCGGAATAATCTCAGCCTCTTCCCGCTCACCATCGCGCCAATAGTCGAGGGATGTCTGTTCATCGGCTGGCAGGGTGGCCACCCGGAACCGAAGGGCACCGGGGTCATCGACCATGCGGTTGTTAATGCCCAGAATGACATCACCAATCTCAAGCCCCGCCCGATCGGCCGGGCCGTCAGGATGAATACGGGTAAGCAACACGCCGGCGGGGCGGTCAATGCCAATGGCCCGCATGAGGTCTGGGGTCACCGGCTGACCATTGGCGCCAATCCATGGGCGGCGCAGCTCGCCCCCCTCCTCTGCCGCTAGGACGACGGTCCGAACCATATTGGCCGGAATGGCAAAACCAATGCCGAGCGAACCACCATCGCGGGAAAAGATGGCGGTGTTCACCCCCAGCAACCGACCATCGAGCCCAAGCAAGGCACCACCGGAATTACCCGGGTTAATGGCGGCATCGGTCTGAATGAAGAAGGAGTAGTCATTGACCCCAACATCGGTGCGGGCCAGCGCTGAGATAATGCCGCTGGTTACCGTCTGACCAACACCAAAGGGGTTACCGATGGCGAGGACGATATCCCCCACCTCGGCTTCATCACTGTCCGAAAACTCAAGGGCCGGCAGCGGCTCAGACAGTTCATCAATAATCCGCAAGACGGCCAGATCGGTCCGCTCATCCTCCAGGATCGCCTGGGCGGCAAACTCCCGCCGGTCAGACAGGACAACACGAATTTCATCGGCCCCACGCACCACATGCTCATTGGTAACAATCAGCCCCTCAGCCCGGACGATCACGCCTGAGCCTAGGGAGTTCTGGTCCTGCTGGCGTTGTGGGCCAAGCCGGTCACCAAAGAAACGCCGGAAGAACGGGTCGTTGAACAACGGGTTCGCCGGGCGAACAACACGCTTGCTGGTGAAGATGTTGACGACGGCCGGGGTCGCCTCGCGAACCAGCGGGGCGAAGGAGAGCTGAATTTGCTCTCGGGTTTCCGGCACGGCCTCATCATCCGCCATGGTGTTCCGGCTATCATCCTGCGCGAATGCAGGGGCCTGGAGCAGCAGGGTCAGGGCAAACAATAGGGCGGTGAGAAGGCGCATGGCTTGGCTCAAGAGCATTCCAGATCAGTCGGTTTATTGGATGTAGGTCACCGGCGGCGCCCACGCAAAGCAAAAGCGCGGCACCGTCTGGTACCGCGCTTTACGCTTAACATAGAAATCGTCTTAGAACGTGGCAGGCTGATCGCCAATACCGCGGCACAGATCAAAGCAAGAGCTCAGGCCACGATCGCACTGCTGGGCAGCGGCAAAAGAGCTAGAATGCGAGGTGTCTGGCGCCGTGCTCTCCAGGCAGATGGAGTGATCACGCTGACAAGATGCCAGGCACTGATCAATCTGCTCACGTGCGGAGGGCTCAATACCCGATTCCGTCCGCCGCAATTCTTCGCAGCCGGCAATCGCCATCACTACGAGGATTAGCAGCAGCGCGTGCAGTCGAGCTAAAGCGCCAGGGATCAGGATGTTACGCAGCATCTGCGGCATCGGTCTCATCAGCATCAACCTGACCAGAGCCTTTGGCATCTGGGTCGCGGTCGACCAGCTCAATCACGGCCATTGGGGCAGCATCGCCATAGCGGAAGCCAGCCTTCAGAACGCGGGTGTAACCACCTGGGCGTTCTTTGTAACGCTCAGCCAGGGTGTCAAACAGCTTAGCAACCAGCTCGTCATCACGAAGCGTGGCAAAGGCGCGGCGACGGTTAGCGAGGCCACCCTTTTTACCGAGGGTGATCAGCTTGTCGACAACGCGACGCAGGTCTTTTGCCTTTGGCAGGGTGGTCACGATCTGCTCATGCTGGATCAGTGACTTGGACAAGTTCGCAAACAGCGCCTTACGGTGGCTTGCTTCACGATTTAGCTTACGGCCGGAACGACGGTGTCGCATGGCTTCACTCCTCTTTTAACTAAGCCGGTGCTCTTAACATTAGAGCCCGATTGCAAATCCGAACGCCCAACTAGCAGTACGCTCGGGATGGGCCACCATGGCCCGGATAAAGGGCTATCCCCGACCGGTCAGCCGGGGATAGCGGGTAAGTCTTAGAAGGGCTCTTCCAGTTTCTTAGCGAGCTCTTCGATGTTGTCTGGTGGCCAGCTCTCAACTTCCATGCCGAGATGCAGACCCATCTGGCTCAGCACTTCCTTAATCTCGTTCAAGGACTTGCGGCCAAAGTTCGGGGTGCGGAGCATTTCAGCTTCGGTCTTCTGAACCAGGTCACCGATATAGACGATGTTGTCGTTCTTCAGGCAGTTAGCCGAACGGACAGACAGCTCAAGCTCATCAACCTTACGCAGCAGATGCTTGGAGAATGGCAGTTCGCCAGCTTCTTCCTCTGGTTGCTGATCTTTTGGCTCTTCGAAGTTGATGAAGACCTGCAGCTGGTCCTGAAGGATGCGGGCGGAAAGCGCCAGCGCATCTTCTGGGGAGACAGCGCCATTGGTCTCAATCGAGATCGACAGCTTGTCATAGTCAGTGATCTGACCAACCCGGGTGTTGTCGACTTTATAGGCGACTTTACGGACTGGAGAGAAAACGCTGTCCACTGGGATCAGGCCGATTGGCGCGTCCTCTGGACGGTTTTGAGCAGCTGGACGGTAGCCTTTGCCGGTCTCAACGGTCATCTCCATAACCAGCTTAGCGTCAGCATCGAGGGTGCAGAGCACGAGATCTGGGTTCATGATCTCAATGTCAGCACCGGTTTCGATCGCACCGGCGGTCACCTCACCTGGGCCTTCAGCAACCAGGCGCATCCGCTTGGTGCCCTCTGCGTGCATACGCAGGGCAAGGGTTTTGATGTTGAGAACGATATCGGTGACGTCTTCACGCACACCTGGGATGGAAGAGAACTCGTGCAGCACGCCTTCGATCTGGATCGAGGTCACAGCGGCACCTTGCAGCGACGACAGCAGAACGCGGCGCAGCGCGTTACCGATGGTCAAGCCAAAGCCACGCTCCAGCGGCTCAATGGTGATGGACGCAGCGCGTTCCGCATCGTCGCCCAGCTGAACCATTGGCTGGTTAGGCTTAATCAGTTCTTGCCAGTTCTTTTGAATAATCATGGTTAAAGCCACCTCATAAAATGCGGGGCGCGGCTTAAAGCACCCCTCTGCCGGGTTGAGGTCGTCCGATCATCCGGGCAGTTCGAATGAACGGTCAGCGCCTTCCTGTCCCGATCTGCCGTGGGTGGATCCGTAACCGGATCCAAAGCCATCCCAAAACCGATCAATGCTGTGGTTAGCGCAGCAAATGGCGCCGGTCTTTCGGACCAGCGCCAAATTCAGTTGCCTGTCTTAATTAGACGCGGCGTTTCTTCGGTGGACGGACGCCATTGTGTGGAATTGGCGTAACGTCGCGAATGCTGGTGATCTGGAAGCCGATGGACTGCAGAGCACGAAGCGCGCTTTCGCGGCCTGAGCCTGGGCCCTTCACGTTAACTTCCAGGGTCTTCATCCCGTGCTCTTGGGCTTTACGACCAGCATCCTCAGCAGCAACCTGTGCTGCGTAAGGGGTCGACTTCCGCGAGCCTTTGAAGCCTTGGCTACCAGCGGAGGACCAGGAGATCGCATTGCCCTGGGCATCGGAGATGGTGATCAGGGTGTTGTTGAAGGTCGCGTTCACATGGCAAATGCCAGCGGTGATGTTCTTCCGCTCGCGGCGACGCACGCGGCCTGCAGCTTGTTGTTTAGCCATGATGATTACTTCTTCTTACCAGCGATTGGCTTGGCTGGGCCCTTACGGGTCCGAGCGTTGGTGTGGGTCCGTTGACCGCGCACTGGCAGGCCACGACGATGGCGAAGGCCACGGTTGCAGCCCATATCCATCAAACGCTTGATGTTCATCGCGACTTCACGGCGAAGGTCACCCTCAACCGAATAGTCAGCGTCAATGGTTTCACGGATACGAACGACCTGATCTTCGGTCAGTTGGTTTACCCGGGTTGCGCTCTCAATTCCGATCTTGTCACAGATCTGCTTGGCCGAATGAGGACCAATGCCGTGAATGTAGCGGAGGGCAATTTCCACCCGCTTATTCGTCGGAATGTTGACGCCAGCAATACGCGCCACGTGTCATCTCCATCTGTCTTGGCAACCGAACCAGACGGTCACCATCAGTTTCATAAAACCCGGCCAAACGTGGTTCGGGTAAAACGCTCAAAAGGCCTCGACGAGAACCGATAAATCGGCCCGGTATCGAGACCTGTGTCTTGTGTCAGCAAACTGGTGTCCAGCTGCCAGCCTTTACAACCCGTCACCAGCGTCATGAGCGCCAGTTTAATTAGTTGCAAAAACATCGCGGTAGCCGGAATGCGGGCGGAGTATAGGGAGAAGCCCCCCGCTGTCAAGCATCCACAATGAAAGCATCAGCCCTGCATTTACTGGGATACGGGGCCAATCATCAAAACCGGGGCGAACCCCGGCCAATTTCCTGGTGAAACCAGGTTACATGCCAGGGGCAGCTTTCCGCTCATCCGCTGGGCCGCCAAGGCCCAGGCTGGCTTCAATTGCCGCTGTCACACTATCCATTTCGGCCATGCCATCGATACGCTTCACCACGCCTTTCGCCACATAGAAGGGCAAAACCGGTGCGGTATCGTTGTGGTAGACCTCAAGCCGCTTGCGCAGGGTTTCCGCGTTGTCATCAGCGCGGGCATTGCCCTCACCGGCTTCCTTGGCGCGGTTTTCGATGCGCTTGAACAGCTCATCTTCATCGACTTCCATCACGACCACGGCGTCGATCTGGCTGCCATTCTTCGACAGCATCTCATCCAGCGCCTTGGCCTGGGCCTCGGTACGTGGGAAGCCATCAAGGATGAAGCCGTTCTTGCAATCGGGCTGCTGGATCCGTTGCTCAATCATGGAAACCATGATGTCGTCAGAGACGAGCTGACCAGATTCAAGAACTTCTTTGAGTTGATTGCCAAGCTCAGTGCCACTCTTGGACAGTTCACGCAGCATGTCGCCGGTTGAGAGCTGCTTATAGCCATAGCGCTCTTCTAAACGGGCTGACTGGGTTCCTTTACCCGCACCGGGCGGGCCAAACATGATCAGTTGCATGGTTTTTAGCGTCTCCCCCGCAATTTTGTCTTTTTGACCAGCCCCTCATATTGGTGGGCCAGCATATGGGAATGAATTTGGCTAACCGTATCCATGGTCACGGTCACAACAATCAGCAAACTGGTACCGCCAAAATAGAACGGCACCGAGGCATTCTGTGAGATCAAGAATTCCGGGATCATACAGACCAGCACCAGATAGGCGGCACCAATGCAGGTGATCCGATTTAGAACCCGCTGCAGATACTCAGACGTATTCTGACCTGGGCGCGTCCCAGGAACGAAACCACCATACTTGCGCAGGTTGTCCGCCACATCATCGGGGTTGAACACGATGCTGGTGTAGAAGAACGCGAAGAAGGTGATCAGGGCCGCGTAGAGCACCATGAAGGTTGGCTGGCCGTGCTGCAGCTGGGCACTCACGGTTTGCAGCCAAGCTGGACCGGTACCACCGGACAGGCTGACAGCAGACAGGGGCAGCAGCAGCAAAGCAGACGCGAAGATCGGTGGGATCACACCAGAGGTGTTGAGCTTCAACGGCAGGTGGGTGCTATCGCCACCATACATCCGGTTGCCCATCTGGCGTTTTGGATACTGAACCAATACGCGGCGTTGCGCCCGCTCCATGAAGACGCAGAACGCGATCACACCAACCACCATGATGGCGATGCCGAACAGGATTGCGACAGACATGGCGCCAATACGAACCTGCTCAAACAGGAAGGCCATGGAGCGTGGAAGCTCAGCGACAATGCCGGCAAAGATGATCAGGGAAATACCGTTACCAATGCCCCGGGCGGTGATCTGCTCACCCAGCCACATCAGGAACATCGTGCCACCCAACAGGGTGATCACAGCGGTTGCCCGGAAGAACAGGCCTGGATCAATGACCGCCGTCTCACCAGTACCAGTGGTCAGGTTTTCCATGCCAACGGACAGGCCATAAGCCTGAACCGAGGCCAGGATGACCGTCAGGTAGCGGGTGTATTGGTTAATCGTCTTACGGCCGGTCTCGCCTTCCTTCTTCAACGCCTCGAGTTTCGGGGAGACGGTGGTCATCAACTGCATGATGATGGAGGCCGAGATGTACGGCATGATGTTGAGCGCGAAGATGCTCATGCGGCCAAAGGCGCCGCCGGCAAACACATCCAACATCCCCAGGATACCGCCCTGGTTCTGATTGAAGATGTCTTGCATGATCTGGGTATCGATACCAGGCAGCGGCAGATAGGTGCCGAAGCGGTACACGACCAGCGCAGCCAGCGTGAAAAGGATCCGTTTTTTAAGCTCGGTTGCTTTGGCAAACGCCCCAAAGTTTAGGTTCGCTGCCAGTTGTTCCGCGGCTGAAGCCATCTGCGTTGGATATCCTTCGCAAGTGCCAATCGATAGGGCCTGATCAATTGGGCCGAATGGCCAAAATCAGACGGTAAAGATGTACCAAATATTAGAAGCCACACCGGTTTAAAGGCTGGGCTCCCACAGTGCAATAGAGCAGGCAATTAGGTGCAGATGGGGGCGCCCAGCAGCTTTTGCCAGACGCCCCCTAAAAACTTCTGCAATCTTACTCAGCTGCGGCAGGCGCAGACACGGTCTCGGTGACTTTGCCGCCAGCCTTTTCAACCGCTTCCACAGCAGCTTTAGAGGCGCGGGCCACTTCGATCTGGACCTTAGCTTTGAGCTCACCTTTAGCAAGCAGGCGAACACCAGCCTTCAGCTTGCCGACCAGGCCAGCTTCCTGAAGAACTTCAGCCGTGATTGGCTTCTTCGCGTCAACCTTACCGGCATCGATTGCCTTTTGCAGACGGCCAACATTCACCACCGCATACTCAGTGCGGAAGTTCTTGTTGTTAAAGCCGCGCTTCGGCAGGCGACGGTAAAGCGGCATTTGACCGCCTTCAAAGCCCTTGATCGCAACACCGCTACGGGACTTCTGACCCTTCACGCCACGACCACCGGTCTTACCTTTACCGGAACCAATACCGCGACCAACCCGGGTACGGGATTTACGGGCGCCTTGGTTATCGCTGATCTCGTTGAGTTTCATCGTTCAATTCCTAAAGCTATTTGGCCTGGGGCCAATCAGCCCACGGGTCGCAATGCCACCATCCGATTATTCGGCTGGCAGCACCTCGACCAGATGTTTCACCTTATCGATCATGCCCCGCACAGAGGGGGTATCTTCCAATTCACGCACACGGTTCATGCGGGTCAGGCCAAGCCCTTGAAGGGTGGCTTTCTGATCCTGTGGGCGGCCAATGCCGCTTTTAATCCGGCGCACTTTGAGCGTGGCAGCAGCTTTTGCCTTAGCCATCGGTCTTCTCCGTCTTCTCAGCAGCGGCCTCAGCTGGCGCTGCATCATTTGCGGCGGCATCAGCATTGTCGGCAGCAGCCGGTTGCTGATCTTCCTTCATTGCACCCAGGATATCGCTAACCTTCTTGCCGCGGCGGGCAGCCACTTGGCGTGGGCTAGCAATCTTGGAAAGCGCATCGAAGGTCGCCTTCACCATATTGTGTGGGTTCGAGGTGCCGGTGGACTTTGCCACGACGTCCTGAACACCAAGAGCTTCAAAGATCGCACGCATCGGGCCACCAGCAATAATACCGGTACCTGGAGGTGCGGAGCGGACGATCACGCGCCCGGCGCCAAAGTGGCCTTTGCCATCATGGTGCAGGGTGCGACCCTCACGCAGAGGCACGCGGACCATGTTGCGCTTGGCTTGATCGGTAGCTTTACGAATTGCCTCAGGCACCTCGCGGGCTTTACCAGCACCAGCACCTGCGCGGCCTTTACCATCGCCAACGATGACGAGGGCTGCGAAGCCGAAGCGACGGCCACCCTTCACCACTTTGGCGACACGGTTAATGCCGACCAGCTTTTCGATCAGATCGCTGTCTTCGCGATTATCGCGGCGATCACCGCGATCCGAACGTTCCTGACGTTGCGACATGGTTATGTGCTCTCTTCTTAAAACTCGAGACCGGCTTCACGCGCGGCATCCGCCAGCGCCTTGATCCGACCGTGGAATAGGTAACCGCCGCGATCAAACACGACTTCTTTAACGCCTGCCTTGATCGCGCGCTCAGCAACGGTCTTACCGACCAGCTTTGCGGCTTCGGTGTCAGCGCCGGTTTTAGCTTTGCCCAGCACGTCTTTTTGCAGGGTCGAGGCAGAGGCCAGGGTGTGGCCTTTCATGTCATCGATCACCTGGGCATAGATGTGCTTGCCCGAGCGGT
This sequence comes from Alphaproteobacteria bacterium SS10, assembly GCA_019192455.1. Taxonomy (NCBI): domain Bacteria; kingdom Pseudomonadati; phylum Pseudomonadota; class Alphaproteobacteria; species Alphaproteobacteria bacterium SS10. Next base: position 82,450 of record JAHCML010000004.1, on the reverse strand, counting down.
AAACGCTCAGACGGACGCGACCATTGCGCCGTTTGGCTAGTTTGTTGCGCACGCGGAATTGGCGGCGCAGGCGAAGATTACGGGTGCTCATCGCACTACTTCCTTACTTCTTCTTGCCTTCCTTACGCAGGATGGTCTCGTGTTCATAACGGATGCCTTTGCCTTTGTAAGGCTCTGGCGGACGATAGCTGCGGATTTCCGCGGCGACCTGACCGATGCGCTGTTTGTCAGCACCGGTGATCTCAATACGGGTCGGCTGTGGCGTGGCGATCTTGATGCCATCGGGCATCGGATAGCGCACTTCATGGCTGAAGCCGAGTTGCAGGACCAGATCCTTGCCCTGAACGGCAGCACGATAACCAACGCCCGCGATTTCCAGATTGATCTGGAAGCCTTCGGACACGCCGGTGACCATGTTGTTGATCAGGGTGCGGGTGGTTGCCCACATTTGCCGTGCCTGACGTGATTCATTAGCTGGCGTGATGGTCACTTTGCCATCTTCCAGCGTGGTCACAACGTCATCAACGACGGTCATCGCCAATTCGCCCAGCTTACCTTTAGCGGTCAGCACTTTGCCGGCCAGCTTCAGGTCAACGCCAGTTGGGACGGCGACAGGGTGTTTTCCAATACGTGACATCTGCTTTGCTTTCGCTCTGCTGAATTCCAAACCCGACTTAGTAGACGCGGCAGATAACTTCGCCGCCCACATGGGCTGCGCGAGCTTCTTGGTCCGACATCACACCACGTGGGGTCGATAGGATCGAAATGCCCAGGCCGTTATAGACCCGTTGCAGATCCTTAATCTTCGAATAGACGCGACGGCCTGGCTTCGATACGCGGGCAATCTCTTTGATCGCTGGCTGACCTTCGAAGTATTTCAACTCGATGGTGAGCGTAGAGAGACCTTTACGCTCTTCGGCCTGCGTGTAACCGCGGATGTAGCCTTCACGCTGCAGCACGTCGAGCACGTTGGTACGTTGCTTCGACAGTGGCGCCGTGATGGTGTTCTTGCGTGCTTGTTGACCGTTACGGATGCGGGTCAACAGATCGCCCAGTGGATCACTCATTGACATGGTTTCAAAGGCCCCTGGTTCTTACCAACTGGATTTGGTCATGCCGGCGATTTTGCCTTGTGAGCCAAGCTCACGCAGCGCAATCCGCGACAGTTTAAATTTACGATAGAAAGCGCGTGGGCGGCCGGTCAGCTCGCACCGATTACGGACCCGGGTTGGGTTACCGTTGCGCGGCATCTCAGCAAGCTTCAGGCGAGCAGCGAACCGCTCTTCTGCTGGAAGCTCTTTATTGCTGGCGATTTCTTTCAAACGCTCACGGCGTGCAGCGGTCTTAGCGACCAGCTTGCGACGACGCTCGTTCTTCGCGATTGAACTTTTCTTGGCCATCTCGTTTTCGCCCCTTACTTGGCAAACGGCACGTGGAATTCGGAGAGCAGCGCGCGCGCTTCATCATCCGTATTCGCGGTGGTGCAAATGATGATGTCCATGCCCCGGACCTTGTCGATCTTGTCGTACTCGATCTCTGGGAAGACGATCTGTTCTTTAATGCCCATGGCGTAGTTGCCACGACCATCGAAGCTGTTTGGGCTAACGCCACGGAAGTCACGGATACGTGGCATGGCGATGTTCACCAGACGATCCATGAATTCGTACATACGCTCACGGCGCAGGGTCACTTTACAACCGATCGGCATACCCTGGCGGATCTTGAAGCTAGCTTCAGATTTGCGCGCCTTGGTCACGACTGGCTTTTGACCAGCGATCAGGGTCAGCTCTTCTACGGCGTTCTGCAGCTTGCGGCTGTCAGCAACCGCTTCACCCACACCCATATTGATGACGATCTTATCCAGCTCCGGCACAGCGAAGTCATTGGTGTAGCCAAACTGCTCTTTGAGCTTTGGCTTAATCGTATCGATATATTCTTGTTTCAAACGGGCCATTGTTCCGTCCACCATCAATCAATCTGCTCGCCGGAGCCCTTGGCGACGCGCACTTTTTTGCCGTCTTCCAAAAACTTATAGGACACCCGGGTTGCGTCGCCGGTCTTGGGGTCAGCCAGACCAACATTGGAAGCATGGATCGGGGCTTCGATCCGCTCGATACCACCGGCAGCGGTGGGGGTCGGGCGGCGATGCTTGGTCACCATGTTGACACCCTGAACGACCACACGGTTTTCCGCGGGGATCACTTTCAGGATCTCACCCTTCTTACCTTTGTCGCGGCCAGTACGGACGACGACTTCATCACCCTTTTTCAGCTTCAGCTTACCGCTGCCGCCTGGGCTCTTATTCAATGCCTTACCCATCACAACACCTCTGGTGCCAGGGAGATAATTTTCATGAACGCACGGCCACGCAGTTCACGCGTGACTGGCCCGAAGATACGGGTGCCAATCGGCTCGTTCGACTTATTGATCAACACGGCAGCATTCCGATCGAAACGGATCGAAGTACCGTCGGCGCGTCGAATTTCTTTGGCGGTGCGAACCACGACAGCGCGGTGCACATCACCCTTTTTAACCCGACCACGTGGAATAGCGTCCTTGACCGACACGACGATAACGTCGCCGACCGAGGCATATTTCCGTTTCGAACCGCCCAGCACCTTAATGCACTGAACCGCCCGGGCGCCGCTGTTGTCTGCGACATCCAATTTGGTCTCTTGTTGGATCATCTTTCAAATCCCATCAAAGGAGACCCGTTACCGGGTAACCAACTTCAACTTCCAAATGGCAGCGATATCGCTACCGACTAAAACTTAAGAGGCTTGCGCATCCACCAAGCTGACGACCTTCCAGGTCTTCCGCTTAGAGATCGGGCGGCACTCTTCGATGAACACCTTCTGACCGACCTGATACTCGTTCTTCTCGTCATGGGCGGCGTACCGCTTGGACTGCTTGATGAACTTTTTGTAGATCGGGTGCTTCACCTTGCGCTCGACCAACACGGTGACGGTCTTGTCACCTTTGTTGGAGACCACATTGCCTTGCAGAACACGACGCGGCATCGCTCAATTACTCCTGGCTATCCGCAGCAGCGGCTTTTTTGGCAGCGGTCTTTTTAGGTGCAGCCTTTTTAGGCGCAGCCTTCTTCGCGGCCGGTTTCTTCTCTTCGGTGTCAGCCTTCTTGGCGGCTGGCTTCTCAGCAGCGGTCTTTGGAGCTGCTTTCTTAGCCGGTGCCTTCTTAGCTGGCGCCTTCTTAGCTTCGGTCTCTTTTGCTTCGACCTTCTCTTCAACCTTCTTGGCAGCTGGCTTCTTAGCAGCAGCCTTCTTCGGCTTAGGAGCGGCCTTCGCAGCTTCAGCGGCCTTCTCGCCCGCCTTAGCTTTCTTCGCCGCACGCTCGGCTTTCACCTTGTCATCAACAGGGCGAGGCAGCAGGGCATGTGGCAGCGCGTTACCAGCATCGTCGCGGGCGCCAAGGATGGTTTTCACCCGGGCGATGTCGCGGCGCACTTGGCGAACACGTGCAGTGTTGTCGAGTTGTCCGCTGGACTTCTGAAAGCGCAAATTGAATTGCTCTTTCTTCAGGTTCAGCAGCTCTTCGGCCAACTCATCGTTGGTCTTGTTGAAGTAATCGATCGCGGCGGTCACGACTTAGGCTCCTTCCACGGAACGCGTCACAAAACGCGTCTTGATCGGCAGTTTGGCGGTAGCGAGCTCGAACGCACCACGGGCGATTTCCTCAGGAATACCGTCCAGTTCGAAGATCACACGGCCTGGCTTAACGCGAACAGCCCAGAATTCAGGTGAACCCTTACCACTACCCATCCGGACCTCTGCAGGCTTGGACGAGACAGGGATATCCGGGAATACACGGATCCAGAGGCGACCTTGACGCTTCATGTGGCGGGTAATCGCACGACGAGCAGCTTCGATCTGGCGCGCGGTTAGACGCTCCGGCTCAAGAGCCTTCAGGCCATAGGCACCGAAATTCAGTTTGGTACCCGCTTGGGCAACACCGTGAATCCGGCCCTTATGCTGCTTGCGATACTTTGTTCGCTTTGGACTTTGCATCGTTCCTCACTCCTCAACCGCTCAGTTCCATCAACGTCGATGGTGACGGCCGCGGTCTGAAGTAAATCTAATTGTTAACCAGCTTGACCGCCTTGGGGCCGACCAGCGGGCTGTTGTTCAGCCAGACGCTTGTCTTGTGCCATGGGGTCATGTTCCATGATCTCGCCTTTGAAGACCCACACCTTGATCCCGATGATCCCGTAGGTGGTGAGTGCCTCAGCGACACCGTAATCAATGTCAGCGCGGAGCGTGTGCAGTGGCACACGGCCTTCGCGGTACCATTCGGTCCGGGCGATTTCCGCACCGCCAAGACGACCAGCGCAGTTGACCCGGATACCACCAGCGCCAAGGCGCATGGCGTTCTGGACAACCCGCTTCATCGCGCGGCGGAAGGAAACCCGACGCTCGAGCTGACCAGCGATATTCTCGGCGATCAGGGTGGCGTCTAGCTCCGGCTTCCGGATCTCAATGATGTTCAGCGAGACTTCGCCGCCAATCATGTCAGACAGGGTCTGGCGCAGCTTATCGATATCAGCACCCTTTTTACCGATCACAACACCTGGACGGGCAGTGTGAATGGAAACGCGGGTTTTGTTCGCAGCGCGCTCAATGATGATGCGGCTAACGCCAGCCTGCTTCAGCTTGGTGGTCAGAAACTTACGAAGTTTCAGATCCTTATGCAGCAGGTTGCCGTAGTCATTGTCGGAGAACCAACGGCTGTCCCAGGTCCGGTTAATACCGAGGCGGAGACCGATTGGGTTAACTTTCTGGCCCATCTTTACGCAGCCTCCTCGGCTTGCTCACGGACGACGATCGTGACGTTGCTAAATGGCTTTAGGATTTTGCCAACCCGGCCACGGGCGCGAGCGCGGAAACGCTTCATCACCATGGCTTTGCCGACATAAGCCTCAGCCACAATCAGACGGTCGACGTCTAACTGGTGGTTGTTCTCAGCGTTGGCGATGGCACTCTCCAGCACCTTCTTCACATCCTGAGAGATGCGACGGGTGGAGAATTCCAGGTCGAGCAGCGCCTTGTTGACTGGCTTGCCACGGATCATGGCGGCGACCAGGTTCAGCTTTTGCGGGCTGCCGCGGAACATGCGGCCCACAGCGCGTGCTTCGTTTTCCGCCTGACGCGGTTTGTTTGCTGGCTTACCCATGGTGGTTAGCCCCTCTTACCTTTTTTATCGACACCGTGGCCGTAGTAGGTACGGCTAGGCGCGAATTCACCGAATTTGTGGCCGATCATCTGATCCGACACCAAAACCGGAATGAACTTCTGGCCGTTGTAGACACCGAAGGTCAGGCCAACGAATTGCGGCAGAATGGTCGAACGGCGAGACCAAGTCTTAATGATCTCGTTCCGGCCTGAGGCGCGAGCCTTCTCTGCCTTCTTCAACAGGTAGCCGTCTACAAACGGCCCTTTCCAAACTGAGCGTGCCATGAGCTTTTAGTTCCTATCCGCTTGGCTTATCGCGAGGATTTGCGGCGGCGGATGATGTACTTATCCGTCGCTTTGTTCTTACGGGTCCGCTTACCTTTGGTCGGCTTACCCCATGGGGTCACAGGGTGGCGGCCACCAGAGGTCCGGCCTTCACCACCACCATGGGGGTGATCAACCGGGTTCATGGCAACACCGCGGGTCGTTGGGCGAACACCCAACCAACGCTTGCGGCCAGCCTTACCGAGGTTGCGGTTGCCATGATCGGAGTTTGAAACGGCACCGACCGTGGCCATGCATTCAGCGCGCACAACACGAAGCTCACCAGAGGTCAGCTTGATCTGTGCGTAACCAGTGTCCCGGCCAACCAGCTGGGCAAAGGTGCCAGCGGAGCGAACCATCTTGCCACCAGCACCGGGCTTCAGCTCGATGTTGTGGATGATGGTACCGACCGGCATGTTCTTCAGCGGCATGGCGTTGCCCGGACGGACATCGACACGGCTGCCGGAGATTACGGTGTCACCAACTGCCAGACGCTGTGGCGCCAGGATGTATGACTTCTCGCCATCTTCATACTTGATGAGAGCGATAAACGCGCTGCGGTTTGGATCGTATTCCAGACGCTCAACGGTCGCTGGAACGTCAAACTTCCGACGCTTGAAATCGACCATGCGATAACGGCGCTTGTGACCACCGCCGCGGTGGAACACCGTGGTCCGGCCGTGGTTGTTACGACCACCAGATTTGGTCAGACCTTCGGTCAGGCCCTTCTCTGGCTTACCGCGCCACAGATCGCTGCGGTCCACGAGGACCAGCTGGCGGCGACCTGGGGTCGTTGCGTTATGCTGTTTCAATGCCATGGTTCAATCCACCATCAAATACCGGTCGTGACGTCGATTGACTGACCTTCAGCCAGCGTCACGATTGCTTTTTTGACATCCGAGCGTTTGCCCATGGTGCCGCGGAAGCGCTTCACCTTGCCCTTTTGGACAATGGTGTTAACGCCGGTCACCTTGACGTCGAACAGGGTCTCAATAGCGACCTTGATCTCCGGCTTGCTGGCATCCAGCGGCACGCGGAAGGCAACTTGGTTGTTCTCAGCGATAACCGAGGCTTTCTCGGTGATCAGCGGGGAGCGGATGAGATCGTACATCCGTTCCTTTGACACCTTAACCTGGCTTGCGTTTACCCCGTGGCGGCTCATTTCAGGCGCTCCTCGAGTTGCGCAACCGCATCCTTGGTCAGGATCAGCGTATCGCGACGAATGATGTCGTAAACATTGGCGCCTTGGCTTGGCAGCACATCCAGATTTGGAATGTTGCGGGAAGCCAGTGCGAAGTTCATGTCCAGCTCTTGACCGGCGACGATGACAGCTGAGGTCACGCCGAGGCCGCTCAAAGAAGACACCAGAGCCTTGGTCTTAGGACCGTCAGCCTTAGCATCGTCGATGACGATAAGCTTGCCTTCTTTCGCCTTGGTAGACAGGGCGGTTTTCAGGGCCAGTTTGCGAACTTTTTTGTTCAGCGAGAAACCGTGATCGCGTGGCGTTGGGCCAAACACGACACCGCCACCGCGGAACTGTGGAGCGCGCAGGCTACCGGCACGGGCATTACCCGTACCTTTTTGGCGCCAAGGCTTCTTGGAGGTGCCGGAAACTTCCGAACGACCTTTAACCTTGTGCGTACCGGCGCGGCGGTTAGCCAGCTGGTAGTTCACGGCGCGGGCGATCAGATCAGCGCGGGGCTCGAGGCCAAAGACCTCATCGCTCAGCTCGATCTCACCGACCTTCTTATTGGCCAGGCTTTTGACTTCGACCTTCATCGGTCTCAACCCTCTTTCTTATCGCTGCCAGCGTCGTCAGCTGCATCAGCGGCTGGCGCTTCTTCAGCTGGAGCTTCAGCGGTTGCTTCTGCAGCGGTCTCTTCAGCTGCGGTTTCCTCGGTCACAGCTTCCTCAGCAGGAGCAGCGGCCTCTTCCTCAGCTTTTGGCTCATCAGCCGAACGGAACGCGGCAGGCAGTGGCACATCGTCAGGACGAGCCTTCTTGACCGCGTCACGAACCAGCACCCAGCCCTGCTTGGCGCCAGGGACGGCACCGCGAACCAGGATCACGCCTTCTTCGACGTCGACTGCATGAACTTTAAGATTTTGTTGAGTGACACGCTCGTCACCCATGTGACCGGCCATCTTCTTGCCTTTGAAGACCTTACCTGGGTCTTGGCACTGACCGGTGGAACCGTGTGAACGGTGAGAGATCGAAACACCGTGGGTCGCGCGCAGACCACCGAAGTTGTGACGCTTCATGGCACCGGCGAAACCTTTACCGATCGACTGACCGATAACATCGACGAATTGGCCAGCAACATAGTGATCGGCGGTGATCTCAACACCTGGCTCGAGCACGTTCTCTGGGGCAACCCGGAATTCAGCCAGTTTACGCTTTGGCTCGACTTTCGCTTTTGCGAAGTGGCCGCGCTGGGCTTTAGCGGTGCGTTTAACTTTCGCGGCACCGGCGCCAAGCTGGACTGCGGTGTAACCGTCCTTCTCTTCAGAGCGGACAGCCACAACCTGGCAGTTCTCGAGCTTCAGCACGGTGACTGGCACCTGGGTGCCGTCTTCCGCGAACACACGCGTCATGCCCATCTTGCGGGCAATCACACCGGTGCGGGACGCTACTGCACTCATTGTTCAAACCTCTCAACACGCCCGCCGTTCAATTGGCAGGCAATCCTTACTCGCTGTGCTTACAGCTTAATCTCAACATCGACACCAGCGGCCAGGTCGAGCTTCATCAGCGCGTCCACGGTCTGCGGGGTCGGATCGACGATATCGAGCAACCGCTTATGGGTGCGGATCTCGAACTGCTCGCGCGACTTCTTATCGATGTGCGGGCTACGCAGCACGGTGAAGCGCTCAATCTTGGTCGGCAACGGGATCGGACCACGCACTTGAGCGCCGGTGCGCTTTGCGGTGTTAACGATCTCTCCGGTCGACTGATCGAGGACACGGTGGTCGAACGCTTTCAGTCGGATACGTATGCTCTGCGCCTGCATGGTCACAAAACCTCAATTACCCCGATCCCTTATCCTTGCACCCTTGCAAAGACAGTTGGATCAGGCTCTTCAAAACTCGTCCGGCGGCAGTCACCACCGGCCGGCGTTCAAACAACAAAGTCGCCATCTTCTTTAAGACAGCTAAGTCGCTACCCCTCGGGGTAACGGGTCCCGGCCTGTCGCCGGGGCGGGCCACACGTTAAAGCGAGGCACCGGAGCGTTGTAATGGGGCGGCACGAAAGTACCGCCCACATTTCGCATTAAATAAGCTGATTAGCTTACTTATTAATTTTCGCCACCACGCCGGCGCCGACAGTGCGGCCACCTTCACGGATAGCAAAACGTAGGCCTTCGTCCATCGCGATTGGTGCGATGAGTTCGACTTCCATGGTCACGTTATCGCCTGGCATCACCATCTCGGTGCCTTCAGGCAGTTTGCATGAACCGGTCACGTCAGTGGTCCGGAAGTAGAACTGCGGACGGTAATCAGTGAAGAACGGGGTGTGACGACCACCTTCTTCTTTAGTGAGGATGTAGGCCTCACAAGAGAAGCTGGTGTGCGGCGTGATGGAACCGGGCTGAGCCAGAACCTGGCCACGCTCGACGTCTTCACGCTTGGTACCCCGAAGCAGCGCGCCAATATTGTCGCCAGCTTCACCGCTGTCAAGCAGCTTACGGAACATTTCAACACCGGTGACGGTGGTTTTCGAGGTGTCGCGGATGCCGATGATCTCAACTTCGTCACCAACGTTAACAACACCCTGCTCAACACGGCCGGTCACAACGGTACCGCGACCTGAGATCGAGAACACGTCCTCGATAGGCATCAGGAACGGACGATCCTTCGGACGGTCAGGCTGTGGGATGTACTTATCAACTTCAGCCATCAGTTCCATGATCGCGTTTTTGCCGATCTCGTCGTTGCTGTCTTCGAGAGCAGCAAGAGCGGAACCTTTAACGATTGGAATATCGTCGCCTGGGAAATCGTAGGAGCTGAGCAGCTCACGGATTTCCATTTCGACGAGCTCGAGAAGCTCTTCGTCGTCGACTTGGTCAACTTTGTTCATGAAGACAACGATAGCTGGGACACCAACCTGACGAGCGAGCAGGATGTGCTCACGGGTCTGTGGCATTGGGCCGTCAGCAGCAGACACAACCAGGATAGCGCCATCCATCTGGGCAGCACCGGTGATCATGTTCTTCACGTAGTCAGCGTGACCTGGGCAGTCAACGTGAGCATAGTGGCGGTTGTCGGTCTCATACTCAACGTGTGCAGTAGAGATCGTGATACCACGAGCGCGCTCTTCAGGAGCCTTATCGATCGAGGAATAATCCTGGAACTCAGCGCCGCCAGCTTCAGCCAACACTTTGGTGATCGCTGCGGTCAGCGAGGTTTTACCGTGGTCAACGTGGCCGATGGTGCCAATGTTGGCATGCGGCTTATTACGCTCAAACTTTTCCTTCGCCATTTTACACTCTCCGTCAGGCGCGAGCTCTCGCTCTTCATAGTCAACTAATTGATGTCAGCACTTCGGCTTCGCGGATTACCCAACTGGGAAATTCAACTTAACCGCAGTGTTGAGGGCACCCACTTAACCGAGGGCGCCCTCAGATAACGGGACCGAAAGAGAATTGCAACCTTTGCAACTCGCATGGGCCCCATGTCTTGTTTCGATTGCCAGGAAGCAATCAGGCCATTTTGGCTTTCACCTCATCCGCAATCGCTTGCGGCACTGGCTCATAATGGTCGAACTGCATGGAGTAGTTCGCCCGGCCCTGGCTCATGGAGCGCAGGTTATTAACGTATCCGAACATATTTGCAAGAGGCACCATGGCTTCAACGACGCGCGCAATGCCGCGCTGGTCCATGTTGGCCACCTGGCCACGTCGGCTGTTCAGGTCACCGATGATGTCACCCATGTACTCTTCAGGGGTCACAACTTCGACCTTCATCACAGGCTCAAGCAGCTGCGGGTTTGACTTGGCAATGGCCTCACGGAAGGCAGCCTTGGCCGCGATCTCGAACGCCATGACCGAGCTATCAACCTCGTGATAGGCACCGTCGATCAGCTCAACTGAGAAATCGACCACGGGGAAGCCAGCGATCACGCCACTTTCCTTCGCGGATGCCAGGCCCTTCTCAACGCCTGGGATGTATTCCTTCGGTACCGAGCCACCAACAATGCTGCTGGAGAATTCGTAACCTGCGCCACGCTCACCAGGAATAAAGTTGAGCTTGATGCGGGCAAACTGACCGGAACCACCGGACTGTTTCTTGTGGGTGTAGTCTACTTCAGTGACCTTACCCAGGGTCTCGCGATAGGCCACCTGTGGTGCACCAATATTCGCATCGACCTTAAATTCACGCTTCATCCGGTCGACGATGATCTCAAGGTGGAGTTCGCCCATCCCCTTAATGATGGTCTGGCCACTCTCGTGATCTACAGAGACGCGGAAGGATGGATCTTCAGCCGCCAGACGCTGCAGGGCGGTGGACATCTTCTCCTGGTCGGCCTTGGACTTAGGCTCAACCGCAATCTCGATAACCGGATCTGGGAATTCCATACGCTCCAGGATGATTGGCGCTGAGCTATCGCAAAGCGTGTCACCCGTGGTGGTGTTTTTCAGACCAACGATGGCGACGATATCGCCAGCTTCAGCCTCTTTGATCTCTTCCCGGTTGTTGGAGTGCATAAGCAGCATCCGACCGATGCGCTCTTTCTGCTCCTTAACCGTGTTCAGCACGTAGGAACCAGCCTCAAGCTTACCGGAATAGATCCGCGCGAAGGTCAGGGAACCAACGAACGGGTCGTTCATGATCTTGAACGCCAGCGCTGAGAATGGCGCGTCAGCGGAAGATGGACGGCTATCCGCCTCATCGCTGTCGACCTTAACGCCTTTCACGTCACCAACGTCGAGCGGTGATGGCATGAAGTCGATGACGCTATCGAGCAGCGGCTGAACGCCTTTGTTCTTAAATGCGGTACCGCAAAGCACTGGCACGAACTCACCAGCGATGGTGCCCTTACGGATGCACTCTTTCAGCTTCTCTTCAGAAGGCTCTTCACCTTCGAGGTAAGCTTCCATCGCAGCTTCGTCTTGCTCAACGGCAAGCTCGATCATGGTGGTGCGATACTCTTCGGCTTTCTCTTTGAGGTCGGCTGGGATCTCTTCGTCGTGGAAGGATGCACCCAAGTTTTCACCGTCCCAGATGATCGCAACGTTGCGAACCAGGTCGATGACGCCAGCAAAGTCAGCTTCGGAGCCGATTGGCAGTTGGGTAACCAGCGGGGTCGCACCGAGGCGATCAACCATCATATCGACGCAGCGATAGAAGTCGGCACCGGTACGGTCCATTTTGTTCACGAAACACATCCGTGGAACGCCGTATTTGTCAGCCTGGCGCCAAACAGTCTCGGACTGTGGCTCAACGCCGGCGACACTGTCGAAGACAGCAACCGCGCCATCGAGGACCCGCAGGGAACGCTCAACCTCAATGGTGAAGTCAACGTGGCCGGGGGTGTCGATGATGTTGATCCGGTGATCTTTCCAGAACGCAGTGGTCGCAGCGGAGGTAATGGTAATCCCGCGCTCTTGCTCCTGCTCCATCCAGTCCATGGTGGCGTTACCATCGTGGACTTCACCAATCTTGTAGGACTTACCCGTGTAGAACAGGATCCGTTCGGTGGTGGTCGTCTTACCAGCATCGATGTGCGCCATGATGCCGATATTGCGATACATATTAAGCGGTGTGGCGGCGGTGTTTTCAGCCATGATTTCGTTCCATCTCGACGAAAAGCCCTACCGGATTGGAAGGGCTACATTCAGCTCTGTTTGGGAGAGAGGGCCAAGCAGTGACGGCCTCTCATATGGACCAGGCCGGATGCAAAGCAACCGGCCTAGCCAAACTTGATTACCAGCGGTAGTGCGAGAACGCCTTGTTGGCTTCTGCCATCCGGTGGGTGTCTTCACGTTTCTTGATGGCCGCGCCACGTTGTTGGGCGGCATCCATGAACTCACCGGCCAGACGATCGATCATGGTTTTCTCTGACCGGTTGCGGGCAGCACCAATGATCCAACGAATAGCGAGAGCCTGGGCGCGCTCAGCGCGGACCTCAACTGGCACCTGATAGGTCGCACCACCAACCCGGCGGGAGCGGACTTCCAGGAATGGCTTCACATTGTCCAGCGCCTCATGGAAGGCAGCGACCGGATCGGTCTTCATGCGGCTCTCGATCAGATCGAGGGCACCATAGACAATGCGCTCAGATGCAGACTTCTTACCGTCAAGCATCAGCACGTTCATGAACTTGCTAAGGACCTGATCACCAAATTTGGCGTCGGGTAGGACTTCGCGTTTTTCCGCGCGGCGACGACGAGACATCCTCTAACTTCCTTCTTACTTAGGACGCTTAGCGCCGTATTTGGAACGACGCTGGCGACGGTCTTTAACACCCTGGGTGTCAAGCGTGCCGCGAATAATGTGGTAGCGCACACCAGGCAAATCCTTCACACGACCGCCGCGGATCATCACAACGGAGTGCTCTTGCAGGTTGTGGCCTTCACCCGGAATGTAGCCGGTCACTTCATAGCCATTGGTCAGGCGGATACGTGCCACCTTACGCAGGGCCGAGTTCGGCTTCTTCGGGGTCGTCGTGTAGACGCGGGTGCAGACGCCACGTTTCTGGGGGCAGGCCTCCATGGCCGGCACCTTGTTAATCCGTGGCTTGTCGGTCCGCCCTTTGCGGATCAGCTGGTTGATCGTCGGCATCGCCGTACGCTCGCTCCTGAAAAACTGTCAAAACGTATAACCGTCGAGGCACTTTGCCCGTTCGGTCGGCGGTTTAAGCCACGTCCCAACGAAACTTGCAACAAAACAAAGACCCGCAACCGCGCATCCTAGCGTCCCAAAAATGTTGGGATGGGCCAGTGATCCGCGTCGGATCTCGTCGATGACTATCTACAACGGGTGATTTGGCGGTGATGATCTGGTCTCAAAAGACCGGTCAAACCGCGCGGCGTCGCCCGCCCGCACTGCTTGGGATTGTCCGTAATCTGGGGCTGCGTCTGAACACGAAACCTCATGCCCACGGCCAACCCCCAGTCAGCGTGGCGCGGATACTATGCATGCGCCTATCCCAGGTCAAGCGGTGTGGGGCAAGAATCTTGCGCGGGCGTGCTGAACCCGGCTTATTGAAACAAAATGAAAGCCCAACCAGCCGCTCAATGCTCAAAAAATACCCGACAGTTGAAGAAACCCGCCGCCACTTCCAATGGGCAGTGCCAGCAACCTTCAATATCGCGGCTGATATCTGCGATCGATGGGCCAAGGCCGAACCGGGTCGTCTTGCGATTATAGATGTCGGCAATGGCGGCAAGACGCAAAACATCACCTACGGTCATTTATTCGAGCAATCAAACCGCCTGGCAAACTATCTGGCTGCAGAAGGGTTAACGGGTGGTCGGATCGCCGTCCTATTGCCGCAGCGGGCGGAAACCGCAATCGCCCATATCGCCATTCTGAAAACCGGCTCGGTCACCCTGCCCCTTTTCAAACTGTTTGGGCCGGAAGCCCTGCTCCACCGCCTCCAAGATTCTGAAGCCGCCGCAATCATCACCGATGCTGAGGGCGCGTCGAGGATAGCAGCGCTAAGGGATCACCTGCCGAAGCTCCGGCAGGTGATTACCATCGATGGGTCGGCAGATGGCTCGGTCGACTATCAAGCCGCGCTGCACGATCAGGCTCCAAGTTTTGAGACCAAGCAAACCAATGCCGATGATCCGGCCATTCTGATCTACACCTCAGGCACCACGGGCAGCCCCAAAGGCGCGCTCCACGCTCATCGGGTTCTATTGGGTCATCTACCAGGGGTTGAGATGAGCCATGACTTCCTACCCCACCCCGGTGATCTGTTCTGGACCCCCGCCGATTGGGCCTGGATTGGCGGTTTGCTTGATGTGCTGATGCCCGCCCTTCATCACGGCATTCCAACCGTCGCCCATCGATTTGAGAAATTCACCGGCGAGGCTGCGTTTGACCTGATTGAACGCTTTGGCATCAAGAACGCCTTTCTGCCGCCCACCGCGCTAAAGCTGATGCGCCAAGCCAAGGATCGGCGAGTGACCATGCGATCGGTCGCCAGCGGCGGAGAAAACTTAGGCTCTGAGCTGATTGAGTGGGGTCGCGAGTCATTGGGCTGCACGATCAATGAGTTTTACGGCCAGACCGAATGCAACATGATTGTCTCCTCCTGCGCCGCCCTGGCCCCGGCGGAGCCTGGGGTCATGGGTTTTGCCGTACCGGGACATGAGGTTGCGGTGATTGATCCAGAAACGGGCACCCGCAATCCCGTCGGCCAGGAGGGGGAAATCGCGGTCCTAAGCCCGGACCCCGTGATGTTTATCGGCTATCTGAACAAACCAGACGCCACGGCTGAGAAATTTGTTGAAGGGCCAGAGGGCCGTTGGCTCAAAACCGGCGATCGGGGAATGCTGACCGCTAGTGGCCGCTTCAAATTCATTGGTCGCAATGATGATGTCATTACCTCCAGCGGCTACCGGATCGGCCCGGCAGAGATTGAGGACTGCCTGATCAAGCATGAGGCGGTGCAGATGGCTGGCGTAATCGGGCAGCCAGACGACACCCGGGGTGAGATTGTGGCGGCCTTTATTGTCCTGAACCCAGGCTTTGAGCCAAGCGATGAGCTGCGGGATCAGATTGCTGGCCATGTGAAGCAGAACCTCGCAGCCTATGAATACCCGCGGGTGATTGAGTTCATGACGGCCCTGCCCATGACCACAACCGGCAAGATCATGCGGCGTGAACTACGCAAACAACTGAACGGGCAATAAAAGAAGGCCGCCCCGGATGGAGCGGCCTTCTTTGTCTTAACCTGTCGCAGCTAATTAAGCGACGTTGGTTGTCTCTTCTGCGCCTTCGCCGGCTTCTGGCAGAGCGGGGGTCTCCGGCTCTGGCTGGTTGGCCAGGATTTCTTTGTCCCGACCAGCGGCGATGCGCTTGATGTGGTTGACCACGGAACCGGTACCGGCCGGAATCAGACGACCCACAATCACGTTCTCTTTCAGGCCTTCCAGCGTGTCGACCTTGCCGTTCACAGCGGCATCGGTCAGCACCCGGGTCGTCTCTTGGAACGACGCGGCGGAGATGAAGGAACGGGTTTGCAGGCTGGCTTTGGTGATGCCCTGCAGGACAGGGATACCCTTGGCCAGAAGCGCGCCCTCTTTCGCGGCTTTCTCGTTTTCCGCTTCAAACTCGAAGCGGTCCACTTGCTCGCCGGTCAGGAAGGTGGTTTCGCCAGGCTCGGTGATTTCGATCTTCTGCAGCATCTGGCGAACAATCACCTCGATGTGCTTATCGTTAATCTTCACACCTTGCAGACGGTAGACGTCCTGGATCTCGTTGATCAGGTAGTCGGCCAAAGCCTCAACCCCCATCACCGCCAGGATGTCATGCGGCACTGGCGTACCATCGAGAAGCGCGTCGCCTTTAGAGACGAAATCGCCCTCACGCACGGCCAGGTGCTTACCCTTCGGAATGAGATATTCCTGTGGCTCTGCATCTTCACCTTCAGGCGTGACGATGATCCGGCGCTTGTTCTTGTAGTCCTTACCGAACTCAACGCGGCCATCGATACCAGTGACGATTGAGAAGTCCTTCGGCTTACGGGCCTCGAACAGCTCAGCCACCCGTGGCAGACCACCGGTAATATCCCGGGTCTTGGAGCTTTCCAGCGGGATACGCGCGATGACGTCACCAGCTTTCACCTCGATGCCATCGGCAACCGACAGAATGGCGTCAACCGACAGGTAGTTCATCGCATCCAGGCCATTGGCCAGTTTGACGACTTCACCCTTCTCGTCGAGTAATGCCAGACGTGGCTTGAGGTCAGAGCCTTTCGGCTGCTGGCGCCAATCGGTGACAACCTTAGAGGCAATACCGGTCGCCTCATCAGTCACTTCACGGATCGACACGCCATCGACCAGGTCCAGATACTTAATGGTACCCGCCTTCTCGGTGATAACCGGGATGGTGTAGGGGTCCCACTCAGCCAGTTTTTGGCCCTTTTCAATCGCGCCGCCCTCATCGAGCAACAGCTTGGTACCGTAAGGCACACGGTGACGTGCACGCTCACGACCAGCACTGTCGAGCAGCACCAGCTCGGTGTTACGGCCCATCACGATCGGCAGATCGCGGCTGTCCATAACGACGTTGCGGTTCTCAATTTTGAGCGAGCCATCGACGGTGCTCTCAACCGAGTTCTGCTCAGCACCACGCTGGGCCGCACCACCAATGTGGAAGGTCCGCATGGTTAGCTGGGTACCAGGCTCACCGATCGACTGTGCAGCGATAACGCCGACAGCCTCACCGGTGTTGACCATGGTGCCGCGGGCCAAGTCACGGCCGTAGCACATGGCGCAAACGCCAGTTTTGGTTTCACAGGTCAGAACCGAGCGGATTTTGACGCTATCGACACCAGCGGTCTCAATTGCATCGGCCATCTTCTCATCGATCAGCTCACCAGCTTCAACGATGACTTCATCGCTCAGTGGATCGACCACTTTCTCGGCCGTGACACGACCCAGAATACGCTCAGCCAGATCGACGATGACGTCGCCGCCATCAACGATTGCCTTGGTGGTCAGACCTTCAGCCGTGCCGCAATCATGCTCAACGATAATGGCGTCCTGGGCCACATCGACCAGACGACGGGTCAGGTAACCCGAGTTCGCCGTCTTCAGCGCGGTATCGGCCAGCCCCTTACGGGCACCGTGGGTCGAGTTAAAGTACTCGAGCACGGTCAGACCTTCTTTAAAGTTCGAGGTAATTGGCGTCTCGATGATCTCACCGGAAGGCTTAGCCATCAGACCACGCATACCCGCCAGCTGGCGGATCTGTGCTGGTGACCCACGAGCACCGGAATGCGCCATCATGAAGACCGAGTTGATGCCCTCTTCCGGACGACCGGCAGACATAACCTTCATCATCTCATCGGCAACCTTCTCAGTAGCTGCGGACCAGACGTCGACGACCTTGTTATACTTCTCACCGCGGGTGATCAGACCGTCCTGATACTGCTGCTCGAACTCTTTGACCTGATCTTGCGCGGTATCCAGCAATGGCACCTTGGTACCTGGGATGACCATGTCATCCTTACCGAAGGAGATACCGGCCTTACACGCATAGTTAAAGCCGAGGGCCATCATGCGGTCACAGAAGATGACCGTCTCTTTCTGACCCGCATGGCGATAGACCGTGTCGATCACGTTGGTGATCTCTTTCTTGGTCAGCAGTCGGTTGACGAGAGAGAACGGAACCTGGTGGTGACGTGGCAGAAGATCAGCAAGGATCATCCGGCCTGGGGTCGTCACAACCTTCATCAGCACCTCGTTACCATCCGCATCTTTGGTGCGGTAACGGGTTTTGATCCGGGCGTTGACGGTGATGTCACCGGCATGCAGCGCATGCTCAATCTCACCAATGCCGCGGAAGTAAGGCACCGCGTAAGCATCGATGTGCTTCTTCGCCAGCTCAGTTTCTGGATCTTCGACCTTATCCTGGATCACACGTGGCTGATCACCGGAGGTGTCGACCAGCATGACGTCGCCGTTTTTGTAAGCGGCGGCCAGGCTCGCGATATCGTCAATCCCCTCGATCTTATCGCCGAGGATGTCATCACGCTCCCAGGTCACATAGTACAGACCAAGGACGATATCCTGGGACGGCACAATGATCGGCTTACCGTTGGCAGGCGACAGGATGTTGTTGGTGGACATCATCAAGACGCGCGCTTCCAACTGGGCTTCCAGTGACAGCGGTACGTGCACCGCCATTTGGTCACCGTCGAAGTCAGCGTTGAACGCGGTACAAACCAGCGGGTGCAGACGGATCGCCTTACCCTCAACGAGGGTCGGCTCAAACGCCTGAATGCCGAGGCGGTGCAGTGTCGGCGCACGGTTCAAGAGAACCGGGTGCTCGCGGATCACCTCTTCAAGGATGTCCCAAACCTCTGGTCGGGTCTTCTCGACCATACGCTTGGCGGCCTTAATCGTGGACGCCATGCCGTACATCTCCAGCTTGTGGTAGATGAACGGCTTAAACAGCTCGAGGGCCATCTTCTTCGGCAGACCACATTGGTGCAGCTTGAGTTCTGGACCAACAACGATCACGGAACGACCGGAATAGTCGACCCGCTTACCGAGCAGGTTCTGACGGAAGCGACCCTGCTTACCCTTCAGCATGTCTGAGAGGGATTTCAGTGGACGCTTGTTCGCACCGGTAATGGTCCGGCCACGACGGCCGTTGTCGAACAGCGCATCGACGGACTCTTGAAGCATCCGCTTCTCGTTCCGGACGATAATGTCAGGTGCGCGAAGCTCAATCAGACGCTTCAGACGGTTGTTCCGGTTAATCACCCGACGATACAGATCGTTCAGGTCAGAGGTCGCGAAACGACCACCATCCAATGGCACCAGTGGACGAAGCTCAGGCGGGATCACAGGAACAACTTCCAGGATCATCCACTCAGGGCGGGCACCGCTCTCGATGAAGGCATCAAGAAGCTTCAGGCGCTTCACCAGCTTCTTACGCTTAGCTTCAGAACCGGTCTCGCGGAGGTCTTCTTTGACGATCTCGCGCTCTTCCTCAAGGTCGATACGCTCAAGGATCTTCTTGACCGCTTCAGCACCGATGGAGGCTTCGAAGTTCTCTTCGCCGTACTCGTCTTGTGCCTGCACATACTCTTCTTCAGAGAGGAGTTGCAGCGGCTCAAGATCGGTCAGGCCAGGCTCAATAACGACATAGCTCTCAAAATAGAGCACGCGCTCAAGGTTCTTGAGCGTCATGTCGACGATCAGGCCCATCCGGCTTGGCAGGGACTTCAGGAACCAGATATGGGCAACTGGCGCGGCCAGCTCGATGTGGCCCATGCGGTCGCGACGCACCTTCGACAAGGTAACCTCAACACCGCATTTCTCACAGATAATGCCCTTATATTTCATGCGCTTATACTTACCGCACAAGCACTCGTAATCCTTGATAGGACCAAAGATACGGGCACAGAACAGGCCATCCCGCTCTGGCTTAAAGGTCCGGTAGTTAATCGTCTCAGGCTTTTTGATCTCACCGAAGGACCAGGAGCGAATTTGCTCTGGGCTGGCGATTGAGATGCGGATCTGGTCGAAGCTCGGCGCCGTAGGCGTCTGTCCGAAAATCTGTGCCACATCACTCATAGGAGCTCTCCTAATGATCTGTCGTAACCGCGGCTGAGTTTGCCGATCGGTCGAATAAAAAGGTCAGTCGTCCAATTTCCCTAAAGGGCGCTAATCAAAGCGCCCTTTGGGTTAGATCCACATTCAGGCCAAGGGATTTCAGTTCCTTCACGAGGACGTTGAAGGATTCTGGAATACCAGCCTCGAAATTGTCATCGCCGCGAACGATCGACTCATAGACCTTGGTACGGCCAGAGACGTCATCCGATTTGACGGTCAGCATTTCCTGCAGCGTGTAAGCAGCGCCATAGGCCTGCAGCGCCCAACACTCCATCTCACCGAAGCGCTGACCACCGAACTGGGCCTTACCACCAAGCGGCTGCTGGGTGACGAGGCTGTATGGGCCAATCGAACGGGCGTGGATTTTGTCATCCACCAAGTGGTGCAGCTTCAGCATGTAGATGTAGCCAACGGTCACCATCCGGTGGAACGGCTCACCCGTCCGGCCGTCGATCAGGGTCACCTGACCCGAGGTCGACAGACCAGCAAGCTCAAGCATGCCGTTGATTTCTTCCTCACGGGCACCGTCAAAGACTGGCGTTGCCATTGGCACGCCGCCGGTCAGGTTCTTGCCAAGATCAAGCAGCTGCTGCTCGTTCATGGGCTCAACCTCAGCTTTGTACTGAGCGTCGCCATAGACGTCTTTCAGCTTGGTCTTGAGGTCTTCCATCATCGGCGCCGTGTCTTGATCCGAGCGCGCCAGCGCCTGGACCCGGTTCACGGTTTTACCGATCTGCTGGCCCAGCGATGCCGCTGCCCAGCCCAGATGGGTTTCAAGAATCTGACCCACATTCATCCGCGAGGGCACGCCCAGCGGGTTCAGGACGATGTCCACATGGGTGCCGTCTTCGAGGTAAGGCATGTCCTCAATCGGAACGATCTTGGAAATCACACCCTTGTTGCCGTGGCGGCCAGCCATCTTGTCACCAGGCTGAAGCTTACGCTTCACCGCGACGAAGACTTTGACCATCTTCATCACACCAGGCAGCAGCTCATCACCACGTTGCAGCTTCTCGATCTTGTCTTCGAAGCGGCTCAACAGGGCTTCA
Organism: Alphaproteobacteria bacterium SS10; assembly: GCA_019192455.1. Lineage (NCBI taxonomy): Bacteria > Pseudomonadati > Pseudomonadota > Alphaproteobacteria > Alphaproteobacteria bacterium SS10. Next base: position 61,591 of record JAHCML010000004.1, on the reverse strand, counting down.
ATAGCACTGTCGAAGGTGGCGCCGATCGCTTCAATCGTACCCATAGCCTTATCGTCAGCCACCGTGATCTGGCGCCATTGGCCAGGGGTGAACTGATCCAGATCCTCTGGGGTGATCTTGCCACCGGTTTTGAAGCCTTTCGGACCAGAAGCGGACTTCTGATCGATCAGCAGCTCGCGCAGGCGACCATAGAAGTTACGCTCAAGGATGCGACGCTCGTCATCACGGTCCTTCGCGAGGCGCTCGATCTCAGCTTGCTCGATCGACAGCGCCCGCTCGTCCTTATCAACGCCGCGGCGTGAGAAGACACGAACCTCAACGACCGTACCGGTCACACCTGGTGGCACCTTTAGCGAGGTATCCTTAACGTCGGACGCTTTCTCACCAAAGATGGCGCGGAGCAGTTTCTCCTCCGGCGTCATTGGGCTCTCACCCTTTGGCGTCACCTTACCGACCAGGATATCGCCCGGCTCAATCTCGGCACCGATATAGACGATGCCAGCCTCATCAAGGTTGCGCAGCGCTTCTTCACCGGTGTTCGGGATGTCGCGGGTGATGTCCTCTTGGCCCAGCTTGGTATCGCGGGCCATGACCTCGAACTCTTCAATGTGGATCGAGGTGAAGACGTCATCACGAACGATCCGCTCAGAGATCAGGATGGAATCCTCAAAGTTGTAGCCCATCCAAGGCATGAACGCGCAGAGCACGTTACGGCCAAGCGCCAGCTCACCGAACTGGGTCGATGGGCCATCAGCGATGATCTCACCAGCCTGAACCAAATCGCCGGTTTTGATCAACGGACGCTGGGTAATACAGGTGTTCTGGTTCGAGCGTTGGAACTTCCGCAGCTTGTAGATGTCGACCACTGGTGCGGTTGGGTCATCCTCTTCGGTGGCCCGGACAACGATCCGGTTACCATCGACTTGGTCAACCACACCGGTGCGGCGAGCAACCACGGAGGCGCCACTATCGCGGGCCACGGTTGCTTCCATGCCGGTACCAACCAGCGGTGCATCTGCTTGCAGCAGTGGCACAGCCTGACGTTGCATGTTCGAGCCCATCAGCGCGCGGTTCGCATCATCGTTCTCAAGGAACGGGATGAGTGCGGCCGCAACCGAGACAAGCTGCTTTGGCGAGACGTCGATCATGTCGATCTGTTCAGGCATCGCGGGGACACCGTCACCGGCCTGACGACAGTCAACCAGCTCTTCAACGAACTGACCTTTGCCATCCAGCTCAGAGTTCGCCTGAGCGATGGTGTAGCGGCCCTCTTCCATAGCGGAGAGGTAAACCACCTCATCGGTCACCTTGCTCTTCTCGACCTTCCGATATGGGCTCTCAATGAAGCCATAGCGGTTCACGCGAGCATAGGTAGCGAGCGAGTTGATTAGACCAATGTTTGGACCTTCAGGGGTCTCAATCGGGCAGATACGACCATAGTGGGTGGTGTGAACGTCACGAACCTCAAAGCCAGCACGCTCACGGGTCAGACCACCCGGGCCAAGCGCTGACAGACGGCGCTTGTGGGTAATCTCAGAGAGCGGGTTGGTTTGGTCCATAAATTGGCTGAGCTGGGATGAGCCAAAGAACTCACGCACAGCAGCAGCAGCCGGCTTCGCATTGATCAGGTCATGCGGCATGACGGTGTCGATATCGACAGAGGACATCCGCTCACGAATGGCACGCTCCATACGCAGCAGGCCAACGCGATACTGGTTCTCCATCAACTCACCGACCGAACGGACCCGGCGGTTACCGAGGTGGTCAATATCGTCGATCTCGCCTTTGCCGTCCTTCAGCTCCATTAGGATCTTAAGGATTTCAAGGATGTCCTGCTTACGCAGCACACGCAGCTGATCATCGGTTTCTTGATCCAGGCGAGAATTCATCTTCACCCGACCAACAGCCGAGAGGTCGTAGCGCTCTTGATCGAAGAACAGGCCGTGGAACAGCGCCTCTGCGCTTTCCAAGGTTGGCGGCTCACCTGGGCGCATGACGCGATAGATATCGATCAGCGCATCTTCACGCGTGGCGTTCTTATCGATCGCCATGGTGTTGCGGATGTAGGCGCCAACAGACACCTGGTCGAGCTGCAGGAGGTTCAGATCGGTGATCTTCCGCTCAGCTAGAACAGCGAGCATGTCCTCATCGATCTCGTCACCAGCTTCCTGGATGACTTCACCGGTTGCCATGTCCACCAAGTCATTGGCGAGGAACATGCCGACCAGGTTCTCTTCAGCAACGCGAATGGACTTAACGCCAGACTCATCGAGCTTTTTCAGGGTACGTGGGGTCAGCTTCTTGCCAGCCTCAAGCACGACCTTTCCACTCTTACCGTCCAGCAGGTCGCCGGAGAGCTTAAGGGCCTTAACAGCGTCAGCGCTGAAATCGACGACCCAGCCATCCTTGCCCTTACTCACCACCATTGGCTGGTAGAAGTTGGCGAGGATTTCCTCACGGGTCATGCCGTTGATCAGCATGCGATCCACTTCGGCGTCGACACCATCGACCTTCTTGGCCTCAACCTCGGCGCGGTACTCTTCGGTCTCCGCACTGTCGAGGGCGTAAAGAAGGGTGGTCACCGGCAGCTTCCGGCGACGGTCGATACGCACATAAACCATGTCCTTGGGATCGAACTCAAAGTCGAGCCAGGAACCGCGGTAAGGGATCACGCGGGAAGCAAAGAGGTATTTACCGGAAGCGTGGGTCTTGCCCTTATCGTGATCGAAGAACACGCCAGGGCTACGGTGCATCTGGCTAACGATCACCCGCTCGGTGCCGTTCACGATGAACGTACCGTTATCGGTCATCAGCGGCATGTCGCCCATATAGACGTCTTGCTCTTTGATGTCCCGGATCGAGCGCAGGCCGCTATCCTCATCAACGTCAAAGACGGAGAGGCGCAGGGTCACCTTCAAAGGTGCTGCGTAGGTCAGACCACGCTGCTGACACTCTTCAGTGTCATATTTCGGGTCTTCCAGCTCATAAGAGACGAAATCGAGTTCCGCACGATCCGAGAAATCACGGATCGGGAACACCGATTTAAACACCTCGGCCAAACCTGAGGGATCATCCTCACTTGGCTGGAGAAACTTGTCATAGGAGCTGCGCTGCACCTCAATCAGGTTTGGCATCTCCGTCACTTCGGTAATCCGCCCGAAGTTCTTGCGCACACGCTTAACGGCTGTGAACGGCTTCGACATACTCGTTTCCTATCTGCTTCGCCCTGCTGGTTTCGGCCAGGTACCGTCTCACCAATCAATTCAGACCGATAACTCGTCGATGATCGCTCGTTGACGCGGGGTGCATTCTCTTCACGGAGGATGCTGATCATTCGACGATGATAGGGTTTGAATGGTTGGGTTGGCGGTCTCCTGATCCTTAACCTGCTGCCTTTGCTATTGCCTTCACCGCTTGGCCCTTGAAGTCAGGCCGCACGGTCGTCTCTTTTAAAGTCACGAAAACGGGCACGGCCTCGAGGGCCGACCCGCTCTGTTTAGTCAGTCAATTTTAGTTGGCCTCGGCCAATCCCTTCCGGTGCCGCATCATGCACGTCGCCGTCACACAGGCGCCCATGGCGGCCTTGCTGGCGATTTTTAAAGCGAGCCGTTTCTTGCTTCGCTTTGCCGTCAAAAGCTTTCGACAGCTTCTGCCGGTTGCGACAGTGGTCGCAAACAGCAGAATGCCCGCTCGCGCTGCCTTAACAGTGCGGCGTGACGAAAATTCCTTGGGGTGTGGCATGCCACCTCGGCGCGTCAACGCAATCATCCGGATATTGAGAGATCGCTGTTATAGGCATGAAATACGACACTGACAATCGCCGATTTACGTATTTTTTGACGATTCTTGTGCAGCGCATGAATTTGGAGGTTGGGCGTGAACGTAAATTGTCAAGAGCAAAAGACGGCAAAGCCCAGGTTTATCAACAGTTCCAGCCCATGCCTGCCTTCATAGGGCTAGGCCCAAAACGAAGAACGGCTGGCTGTCACGTGACAGCCAGCCGCACCCCATCACTATGATGTGACGAGATTACTTGAGCTCGACGGTAGCGCCGGCTTCTTCCAGTTTCTTCTTCAGCTCTTCAGCCTCGTCCTTAGCAACGCCTTCCTTAACGGCTTTTGGCGCGCCTTCGACCAGGTCTTTGGCTTCTTTGAGGCCCAGGCCGGTGATGCCACGGACTTCTTTAATGACGTTGATTTTCTTGTCGCCGGCAGAAGCCAGGATCACGTCGAATTCGGTTTTCTCTTCAGCAGCGCCACCGGCGTCGCCAGCGCCACCAACGGCAGCAACAGCAACAGGAGCAGCAGCAGCAGAAACGCCCCACTTCTCTTCGAGAAGCTTGGACAGCTCAGCAGCTTCCAGAACGGAAAGGCTGGAAAGGTCTTCAACCAGTTTAGTTAGATCGGTCATTGTTCAATTTCCTTCAGATCTAGCAGTTGTTTTCGATCAGGCTGCCAACGCGATTACGCGGCTTCGCCCTGATCGGCATAGGCTTGGAACACACGCGCCAACTGGGTGGCCGGCGCCTGCGTGACGGTGACAATCTGCTGAGCTGGAGCTTGCAGCAGACCCACCAGTTTGGATCGCAGCTCGTCGAGGGATGGCAGCTTGGCCAGGGCCTCAACGCTTTTGGCGTCAAGGATCTGGGAGCCAAACGCCCCACCAACGATCTGTAGCTTTTCGTTGTCTTTTGCGAAGTCCGTCGTCACCTTCGCGGCCGCAATTGGATCGGCCGAGTAAGTGATGGCGGTCGGGCCTTTGAACAGCTCGCCCATGTCACCGAAGTCAGTGCCTTCGATGGCAATTTTAGCGAGACGGTTCTTGGTCACCTTGAACCCCGCATCCGCTTCACGAACCTTCGCGCGCAAGCTCTCCATCTCAGAGACGGACAGCCCAGAATAATGGCTGACCACCACGAGGGAGGCCGACTTGAAGGTCTCGTTCAGCGAAGCGACAAGCGCCTCTTTTTCATTGCGAAGCACGGAATTCGTCTCCTCTTGTCCTGCTCCGTGGAAAGCACCGGCCAGTCAAACCCAGGCCAAAGCCCGGACCCGCCCAACCGGCAGTTCAAACCCCAATGGCTAACGCGATCGGCGAACCAATCGGTCAGACCCAAGAGGGCCGTATCTGTCCCAGAAGCTCATCCAGCCTGATGAAAGGCTAGGCGCAAGAGGATCGGCACGGCGATCAACGCCGGCGAAATCATCTGCTTGATCTTCCGTCTAGGCAGGCCCGCATCTGAAGCTCATCACTTCGCCGGATTAAGCCGCCCCGCGCCTTAAAGGGTTGGAACAGCACCTACGGTCTTGGACAGAACCGGGCATCGCGTGTGGGGAAACCCCCGCCGGATTGGCCCGGGAATATCGGATCGGGATTGCCTATGAAGGCTGCCCCGATCCGAAAATCGGCGGCAACTTACGCTGCCAAATCCGAAATGTCACCTAATTCCACGCTAATGGCTGGACCCATGGTCGAGGTCAGCGTGACTTTTGTGACGTAAGTACCTTTGGCACCTGATGGCTTAGCCTTTTGAATGGCGCCAATGAAAGACTGCACATTCTCAAGAACCTTATCCTTACCGAAGCTGGCTTTACCAACACCGGCATGGATGATCCCGGCCTTCTCAACCCGGAACTCAACCGAACCGCCTTTGGCTGATTTAACAGCGTCAGCAACATTCGGGGTCACGGTGCCAAGCTTAGGGTTCGGCATCATGCCACGTGGGCCGAGCACCTTACCCAGTCGACCGACGACAGGCATCATGTCTGGGGTTGCGATGCAACGATCGAAATCGATGGTGCCGCCCTGGACGGTTTCCATCAGATCTTCAGCACCGACGATGTCAGCACCAGCTGCCTTAGCTTCGTCAGCCTTATCGCCTTTCGCAAACACGGCAACACGAACGGTTTTACCAGTGCCATTTGGCAGGTTAACCATGCCGCGGACCATCTGATCAGCGTGGCGTGGATCAACACCGAGGTTCATCGAGACTTCAATCGTCTCGTCGAACTTGGCGTTTGCATTCTTAAGAACCAGATCGACCGCTTCGCTGAGACCCAGTGGGGCCTCACGGTCATAGCCCTCGCGAAGGGCTTTGGTGCGCTTACCTAGTTTTGCCATGTCGCTTACCCCGTCACCTCGATGCCCATGGATCGCGCTGACCCTTCGATCATGCGCATTGCAGCTTCGATATCAGCTGCGTTCAGATCCTTCATTTTCGCTTCCGCGATCTCTTTGACCTGGGCGCGGCTGACTTTGCCAACCGTGGCGCCACGGCCCACTTCGCCGGAGCCCTTTTGGACCTTGGCGGCCTTCTTCAGATAGAAGGAGGCAGGTGGGGTTTTGGTCTCAAAGGTGAAAGACCGATCCTGATAGACAGTGATAATGGTCGGTAGCGGAACACCAGGCTCTTGCTCGCCAGTGGCGGCATTGAAAGCCTTACAGAATTCCATGATGTTAACACCGGCCTGACCCAGTGCCGGCCCAATTGGCGGCGATGGGTTAGCTTTACCGGCTGGCACCTGAAGTTTGATGGTGCCGGTGACTTTTTTAGCCATCGGTTTTCTCCGTTTACCCGATTTCCAATTACCCGGTGTGGGCAATCTGATTTTTAAGGGCGCGTGGTTCGACCGTTATTTGGTGCCGGGTGGAGTACAACCCGGAGACCCGATCTCCCACACATACAAGCTAAGTCAGGCCGCCTGGTTACTAACCTTTTGGCCGCTCAGCGGCGCGGAATAAATAGACTTCCACACCATTTGGCAAGCCCAGCCGTGAAAGCCGGGCCCGACCAATCTTTAGATCAGGTCTTCTCAACCTGATTGAATTCCAGTTCCACCGGGGTGGAGCGACCGAAGATCGACACAGCCACCTTAAGGCGCGCGCGCTCTTCATCGACTTCCTCAACCGAGCCGTTGAACGAGGCGAACGGACCATCGGCCACCCGCACCTGCTCGCCAATCTCGAAGGTGATGGATGGACGTGGACGTTCCACACCTTCCTGCACCTGGTTCATGATCTGCTCGGCTTCCCGGTCTGGGATCGGCATTGGCTTGCCGCCACCACCAAGGAAGGTCGTAACCTTCGGGGTGTTCTTGACCAGGTGCCAGCTCTCATCGCTCAGCTTCATCCGTACCAGCACATAGCCGGGGAAGAACTTACGCTCGGCGTTGACCTTTTGACCCCGGCGCATCTCAACCACCTCTTCGGTGGGGACCAGGATCTCATCAAAACTATCAGCGAGGCCCACCTTCTCGGCTTTCTCACGGATGGCTTCAGCCACCTTCGTCTCAAAGCCGGAATAGACATGGACCACATACCAGCGGGGCTCAGCCATCGCCGCTCACTCCTTCACGAAGCATTACGCTTGATTAAACTAAATCAGCCAATTCCAAGGATGGCGCTGACCACCCAGAGGATGATCTGGTCGGCAATCACGAAGAACACGCCACAGAACGCGACCATCAGGAACACGAACATGGACGTGGTCATGGTCTCTTTACGGCTCGGCCAGGTGACCTTTTCGCCTTCGGTTCGCACTTCGCGAGCGAATGTCAGGGGGCGCCAACTCGACATGTGTCTGCCTACTTCATCAACCAGATTAGCTGTTGCCATCCACCGCCGACCAAGGCCTTTGGAAGATGGCAGGAGCGGAGGGACTCGAACCCACAACCCCCGGTTTTGGAGACCGGTGCTCTACCAATTGAGCTACGCTCCTACACGGCTCAAATCATGGAGCCAGGGTTCGCCCGCCGGGCGTTACCTTAGTTCCAAGATGTAAGCTGAGTGGTGGTGATAACCAATAGCCCGCCAACAAGCAACCGACAATGCCGGCCTAGGCATGATTGAGCTGATCACAAATGGCTGGGGAAGATGGAGCGGGTGATGGGAATCGAACCCACACCACCAGTTTGGAAGACTGGGGCTCTACCATTGAGCTACACCCGCATCGCATGTGCCCCAGCTATAGGCGAGTGCTGGCTGGAGGCCAAGCCCTAACCCTCACTCAGCACCAGTTGATTGGCATAGAGACGCAATTCCGAAGCGACGGTCGCGGGCCACGGCAGCTGCCCAACCTCGCCACTGACATTGGCATTAGCCCCCGTCGCAAAGCCGCCAGAGCCACCACCCGACCATTTATTGCTCTCTAATGCGTTGCCACCGGTGACCGCTTCACCTTGAAACACCCCATCAATCCAGAGCCGCACACGACCGGGGGCACTAATCCGAACATCCCAAACCACAGCATGCCATTGGTCATCCTTCGGGAAGTCGGTGAGATCCAGGATCGCCGTCTCATTAACCTTGTAAGAACTGGCGCCATCACCGGCACGGACCCGCAATACGCTGCCGCCATTTCGCAGCAGGACGGTATGACCGATACCGCCGCCGCCATGTTCAAACAGAACACCATTCACCGGGTTGCTTGGGAACACCGCACTGGTGGCGAACACAACATCGACGGGGTTGTAGGGATCTAACTGCGCATCTAAGGCACCCTGGGGCAAGGCGACGGTCAGTGCCAAGCCTGCCTCTGGGTCAAAGCTGGGGCCAGATATGAGTGGCGTCATCATGGCCCGCATACCGAGCCCCATATTTGCCAACATGTCTTACGCTCCAAGCAAGTAAATAAGGATTATTTTCCTATCATATATTCTCTACAAGCGGAAGCATTGTGTAGCGGCCGTAACTTAGCCGAGCCTGGCCAAGCACTTGCCCAAGCAAAACGTCCAACTTGAACAGGCTGGCTAGAACAACCACGTGAGCTTACATGATTGATCGAAAATGCCCCGTTGATGGCGCTACTCTCGTCGAAGTTGAGTACCAAGGTGTCGTTGTTGACCAATGCCCGAAATGCCGGGGCATCTTCTGCGATAAGGGTGAGCTTGAGACGATTGTGGAGCGGGCAGCACGGCCACTCGCCATAATGCGCAGTAAGCATAAGAAGCTCACCCGCACGGTCATCACCAACATGGCCATGACCAAACAGAATACTGACCATCGCCCCTGCCCTATCGATGGCGCGGGGATGGAGCATTTTGACCGGTTTGGCGTTGCGGTCGACATCTGTCCTTTGTGTGAGGGGGTCTGGCTAGATGCCGGCGAACTGCAGATGATCATCAGCCTGGCCGCCTGCTATCTCGTCCATGAAGCGGCAGCAGAGGCCGAGGCTATTCGAACTAAGCCGATCCCTATGGGGGCATCACCCCGGTCAGGCAAGAACCGCCTCTCTCCACAACAACAGGCCATTGCAGATCGAAACTTCGTTGAGGCACTAACCCAACGATCCCGTCATAGAGAAAAGGGCGTTTACGAGCTGAACTTGGCGACGTCGACACCGTTTAGTGTCAGGCGGCAGCTAAAACAGCAGGAGCAGGAGATGCAAAGCCTGCGACGGGGTAGACTAAAGAAGGGAAGTAGCCTGGCGAGCCATGCCTTCACTGCCTACGAAACCGCAGACGGTGCGGGTGAAGCCTACGACATGCTGAGCTCAATATTTGAGGCCCTACAGTAGGGCTTCAATCCAAAGGGCTAAGCGGCGCAGAGGCCTTATACTTTGGACAGTTCAGTTTTGGCCGCAGCAGCATCCAACTCGATCTGCCGCTTTAGTGCCTCGACCCCATCGAACTTCTGTTCGGGTCGAATGAAGTGATGCAGCTGAACCCTTAGGTAGCTGTCATAGAGGTCGGGCTGCACATCAAAAAGGTGCACCTCCAGCAGCTCTTGAACACCGTCGACGGTTGGTCGCTTGCCGAAATTGGCGACACCTTGCCACCAATGCTCCGGCTCATCCGCCTCAATACTGTCTGAACTGACGGCGGCGGTTACCGCATAGACCCCGTAAGCTGGGCGCTGTAGCGCCTCATCAAGCGAGATATTGGCGGTGGGGAACTCCATAGTGCGGCCACGCTGCGCGCCCTTCTGCACCATGCCACCCAGATCAAATGGTCGTCCCAAGATACTGGCGGCCTCGGCCACATCGCCCTCGATCAGCGCATCCCGGACACGGGATGAGGATAAGGTCCCAACCTCATCGCCTACGGCTCCAAGGACGGTTACCTCACCGCCCGCCTCTGCCATCATCTTGGCCAGGAGGTTTGGATTGCCGGTTCGGCCCTTACCGAATTTGAAGTCTGCGCCAACAACCACGTGACGCGCCCGGAACCCCTGAAGCAGGTGCTCCTCTACAAACTGTTCGGCACTTTGATTGGCTAGATCCTGATTGAAGCCACGGACCAGAAAATGACCGACACCCGCCCGCTGCAACAACCGCGCCTTCTGGCGGAACAGGGTCAGGCGGAATGGCGGGGTATCAGGCTTAAAGAACTGACGCGGGTGCGGCTCAAAACTCAGCACCCCAACCGGGGCGTCCTCAACCAGCCCCTTGGCGGCATCGATCAGCGCTTGGTGACCGCGATGGACACCATCGAAATTACCGATCACCACCGCGCCGCCCTGGGCATCGGTGCCAAGATCGCTTGGATTTCGGTACAGCTTCATCGGTCAGGCTGGTTGGGATTGATCGGTCACATGACCGCAAACGGCCAGGATGGGCCTAAGCGGTTCATGAAAAATGAAAAAGTCGGCGTGTGGTAACACAAACGCCGACTTACGACAGAGATTTTAGTGCCCACCGAAACCGACGATAGGCAAGCGCGCTGTTTTGGTGCCTTAAACGCCTGCCCTAGTAGAACAAGCTGCGGAACCGCATGGCAATCCGGCTCAGCGCAGAGCCCGTGTTTGGCGGGATATACGCATATGGGTCCATCGAGTTGCCGTCATATTCAATACCGAACTGACGGGCGACGGCGGCCGGGTCAACATTGACCGCTGGCGTCACATAACCCATGGATTGCGCCATCTCGAGATGGGTTTTCATGCTCGGATGGGCCTGGAAGAACCGCTCATAGCTTGGCGCGATCGGGTTCACACTGTTCATCATGTCGTTGAGGCCAGCGTTCAACTGCTGTGGGTTTGCGCCCAACAGGCTGTTCGGGCCGAGGCCCATCTGCTGCGCCAAATCTGGGGTGCCAGCAGCCTGACCAGCGGCTGACATTGGTGAGGCCATGGCCATTTGAGCGTGTCCGCCACCATAACCAGCGCCACCCATGCCACCGCCCATACCGGGCACACCAGCCATCGCTGGCATGGCAAAACCACCGGCACCTGGACCGGTTGGTGGGCCGCCATAACCGCCGCCCATATCACCATGGCCCCCCATACCGCCCATTCCACCGCCCATTGAGGCGTGACTGCCGAAGGCGCCATTGGTGCCGGGGATCACCCCAGGCTGTGGACCAGCCGGCGCGTTACCGCTGGTGATATCGTTAATCATGTTCGTGCCGCCGGCGATACCGGTGGCCACCTGCATAATCCTGTTACCGTCATTAGGCTGACCAACAGCGGCGCCAAAACCCTCGTTCGCCCAGCGTTGTTGGATGCCACGACCGGCAACCTTCATCATCTCAACTTGTGAGAGTAGAGCATGAGAGTGTGGGCTGCAGGCATAGGTCTCAGGCTGGCCAAAGCCGCCATGTCCACCGCCATAAGCCTGGGCATTTGCTGTCGCCTGCCAGGCCAGCATGGCGAAACCCGCACCGGCTGCGAGAGCAAGCCATCCGGCGCCGGTTATACGTTCACGGCGCTGCGCCTCTTCGGCGGCCTGGCGCTCAAACGCCCGGCGACGCTGGTTCTGACGCGTAGAGCCGCGCGATACCGGCTGAAATGCAAATGGCATGGCTATCCCCCGATTACTGCCCACCACGGTAAGCTGATCTTAACACAGTTTAACAGACAATAAATCGTGAATGATAAGGGCAGCTGCGGCTAACTGACGACCATCCACTGATGGAAACCAACGATAGGGAAAGCCGTCGCCATGCTGGTTATCGATTTTTACACCAAACGCCTCCTCGGACCGAAAGAGATCGCCCAGCGCGCGGCCTACCAACCGCAGATCGTCCTGCCGGAGCCTTGGCTCTCCAGCGACTACGATCCTGAAATCATTGATGACCGCGACGAGCCAGAAGGCGAAACCGGCATTTCAGGCCAAGCCGCCTGGATCCCAGACCGCCCCAGACAGGAAGAGTTGAGCAACTATGTTCCACGTGGTGCAGAGGCTTATGACGGCAATCTGGGCAAACAGCCCGATGCGGAAGAACGCCAGCAGCTGGATGATTATGCCCGCTGGATCGCCCGTGGCCGCTATCGACGACAGCAGGCGGAACAACAACGACAAGCGTCGGCCAATGCCAACGTAACCAAGGCCCCAAGCAATACCTCGCTCCAGGACCCGGCGGATGAGTTACGGCGGGCGGCAAAGCGGCTTCGCGACCTAGCACAAGAGCTTCGCAGCGCACGCCTTGACCTGACCGGCACGGAGAAGCGCCAGGACCAACCCTAAGGGCATGGCGCCAATGCCGATTTCCGGTATCGGATTAACGCGACACCTGGGTTAGGCTGCGCGGGTCTTCACAACCGCAACCTGCCCCTGTTAGCCCAGCATGAGCAGCCCGCTCACCCTCAGCGATGATGAGGCGGCAAACCAGGCCGCCAGGCCGCAAAGGCTGGCCCTTCTTGCCATTATTGCCGGCGCGATCGGCATTGCGTTTGCGCCCATCTTTGTGCGGTTGAGTGATGTGGGGCCAGTGGCCAGTGCGGTTTGGCGGGTTGGCCTGGCGACGCCGCTATTGTTTCTGCTGGCGGCCATTTCCCATAAGCGGCGCGCCCGGCACACCGACCCGGGGCCACCCCCATTCCAGGCCTTTTTCATCCAGGGCAGCGCTTTGGGCCTGGGTTTCTGCGGCTTGAGCTTCGCCGCGGATTTGGGTTTTTGGCACTACTCAATCGAGTTCACCACCGTCGCCAACTCAACCCTACTCGCCAATCTTGCCCCGATCTTTGTCGCCCTAGCCGCCTGGCTACTGTTCAAGGATCCACCCAATCGCGGCCTGGTGATGGGGTTGGCGCTGGCGATGATTGGCTGTGTCATCCTGATGTTCACCAGCCTGGAGCTGGGCAACCGGAACTTGATCGGCGATGTGCTAGGTATCGCCACCGCCATGGCCTATGCCGCCTATCAGTTAAGCGTCGCCAAACTCAGCCGTCGCTTTGACCCGCTCACCATCATGGCATGGTCATCCCTGATCACCACGCCGATCCTGGTGCTTCTGGCCGTTATCTTGGGTGAGCAGATTTGGCCAAGCAGCGGCTTTGGCTGGGGTGCGGTCATCGCGCTTGCGGTGATTAGCCATGCTGGTGGCCAGACTTGCATCGCCTATGGGTTCGCGCACCTGAACTCAACCTTCGCCTCGACCAGCCTGCTGTTGCAGCCAGTGGTGGCGGCCCTGCTGGCCTGGGTCATCTTTGGTGAAGCGTTGGGCCCGCTGCATATTATCGGCGGGCTGGTGGTTCTGACCGGTATTTATCTGGCAAGACGGGCCAGCTAGATCGGCCTAATGGAGGGCGTCAGAGCCTGGGGCATTGGGCTGATCACCGCCCCGCGCCTGATCCGCGCCGAAACGACCAGCGAGCCGCTTCAACAGGCTGCGCGGTAGTTCAGAGGCTTTATCCGCCCGATCCAGCACCGGCTTAATGCGGCCCAAATTCTTGCCAAGCGTCAGGACATTGTCGATGCGGCGGTCAAGGAAGGTCCAGGTTGCCTCATGGCCATCGCTATCGTCGGTCAGCCAAAACAGGGTGGTGGAGACCAAAACACCTGAGAGCAGGCCACGCTTGGTATAGCGATTGTAGTCTGTGGCGGTGTCACCGGCAGCATCCCAGAACCGATCCGCCGTTCGCCAAATCACGCCGGGCACTTGCCGTCCGCTGGGTGGGCTGGCGATCAGCGCCATGGAGCGGCGAACCGCGTCCTTATAAGGGGCAAGCGCCTCAAGCCGGGCACGGACCGCGACTGTGATCCGGTCCCGCACCCGCATCTCTTCCACCTTGTGGCTTAAGAGGAAATCAACCGCCTGCCGGTCGGCCCAATCGGCCATGCGGTCAAGAACCTGCGGGATACCGCGGGGAAACGCCCGTTCAACCGTTGCGTAGTCTTCGCCGCACATATCGGCGGCCTGGCGCAGGGCCCGCTCCGTCCAGCCATCAAACGGGACACTATCCATCACCGCGAGCAATAGACGGTCACGAAGCTCTTCCATCTCATCAATCTGGGCGGTCATGGCGGTCAGTCTTTCTCTACTGTCTCAATAGGGTCGGCATCGGCGGCTGGCTCTATCATGGCATCAAGGAAACCGATGCTCATCATATCGACCATACGATCGAGATAGAGCACACCATCCAGGTGGTCCACCTCATGCTGCAAAACCCGTGCATGGAAATCATGGGCCTCACCGCTGATCGGCTGACCGTCCAAGTCATAGCCGTGATAGCTGAGATGGCGGTAACGCGGCACCTCGCCCCTAATACCGGGGATGGAGAGGCACCCCTCAGCCCGATAATGCTGTGCCTCTGATAGTGGGCGCAGCACTGGATTAATCAAAACCGTTGGCGGCATGGGTGGGGTCGGTTCATCACCATCGGGCTGCGCCTCAAGCCGGGCGGCGGGCAGTTGATAGACGATCATCCGCACCGATTGGCCGATCTGAGGGGCGGCGAGCCCAACCCCCGGGGCGGCCACCATGGTTTCAATCATATCGGCGGCAAGGCGCCGTATCTCTGGCTTTGCGGGTAGTTCTAACGGCTCAGCAAGGCGGCGGAGGGTGGGATGCCCCATTCGCAGAATTGGCAAGATGGCCATGGCTTTTCTGGCACCCATCAGGAAGCAGCGACGTCCACAAGACAGCCACCGCGCAAACACCACGCATTAAAAGCGCGAAATACTGGTTTGCAGCAAGTGCCTAACACGCTTATTGGGGCTTTACGGCAACGTATCGCTCGTGTATCACCCAGCTTCTCGATTACCGGACAACCTGTGTAGATGCCTGTTTTTGGCGCGCTGGTTGGTCAGATCGGACCATTTGCCCCCTTGATGGTTTCCTTACCGTGCCGCTTTATGGCGTCAATCGCATGGGTCATCGCGTCGGAATTTGGCCGGTCAGACACATGATAGGCTATTAGGAAGTGACACGCCGCGAGGGCGAGCCCCGCAGCGTCAATTGGAGGATAGGACCATCGTTAACGTTCAGGTTCGCGACAATAACGTCGATCAGGCCCTGCGCGCGCTGAAGAAGAAGCTGCAGCGCGAGGGTGTTTTCCGTGAGATGAAACTTCGCCGGAATTACGAGAAGCCATCTGAGAAGAAGGCTCGTGAGAAGGCCGAAGCACAGCGCCGCCATCGCAAGCTGATGCGCAAGCGCATGGACCGTGAAGGCTATTAAGCCTTAACCACGGCCTGGGCACTCGCCTGCCCACCTCACACTAAAAGTTAGAGCGCGAGCCAGCCCGGTTCGCGCTTTTGCTATTTGTGCCGTTTGGATTGGGTTTCGGCCTTATACCGGTTGGGTTGCCTGCTCCAACCACTGGCGGGTTTCTTCCTCCAGCAGCGGCGACAGCATGTCATAGACCCGGTTGTGATAGGCCTCGATCCAGGCCTGCTCTTCCCCGCTCAACATCGCACCGATGATCAAGCGCCGGTCAAAGGGCGCCAGGGTCAGGGTTTCAAAGCCCAACATCTCCCGCTCATCCCCCGGCAGTGGGCGCGGCTGAACAATCACCAAATTCTCGATCCTGATGCCGTACTCACCCTCACGGTAGTAACCCGGCTCATTCGACAGGATCACGCCTGGCTCGAGAGAGAAGTCGTGGCTAGCCTTAGAGATACGATGCGGCCCTTCATGAACGCAGAGATAGCTGCCGACGCCATGGCCGGTGCCATGATCAAAATCGAGACCACGAACCCAGAGCGGTTGCCGTGCTAAGGCATCTAATGCCGCCCCATTCGTCCCCTTCGGAAAGCGCGCCATCGCAACGGCCAAATGGGCCTGAAGCACCAGGGTGTAGTGGAGGCACATTTGTGGGCTTGGCCGTCCAATCGCCACGGTACGGGTGATGTCGGTCGTACCATCGGCGTATTGGCCACCACTATCGAGCAGGAACAAGCTGCCATCGGTCAGTTTGGCATCCGTCTCTGGTGTGACCCGGTAATGCACGATAGCGCCATTGGGGCCAGCGCCGGCAATCGCGTCGAAACTGTCATCCAGATAGCCATCAACCGAACGCCGGCATTCACGCAGCTTTTCAACCACCTGCAATTCGGTGACGTCGCCCTTCGGTGCCGTCCTGTCCAACCAGGCTAGGAAACGGGTGACGGCCACACCATCACGTAGATGGGCGTTGCGCATGCCCTGCTGCTCGGTTGAGTTCTTATGTGCCTTGGCCAGCTCCACATGGTCATAGCCACGCACCAGCTTGGCATCAGCCGCCGACAGAACCTCGATCAGCCGCTGTGGCGTTGAACCGGCGGCGAGGCCGATGCCCCGCCCCTTTGCGCGCTTCACAAACCCAGCTAACCAATCAGGCAGATGATCCGGGTCATGGACGGTCACGGCATTGCCCAGATGGCTGCGCGTTTGGCCGGGCAGCTTCCGGCGGTCGCAGAACAAGTCAACCGCACCATCGGCGCTTAACATTGCAAAGCTGAGTGGCAAAGGCGCGTTCGGTACATCCCGCCCACGAATATTTAGCAGCCAGGCGATGCCATCGGGCTGGCACAGTAACTGTCCCGCCAGTCCCTGTTCCTGAAGCCGGTCGGCGAGCCGCTCACGCTTATCCGCGGCCCCCTCGCCCGCAAAGCTTTGGGCATGGGGTAAAACTGTGCCCAGCGGTGCCTGGGGTTGCCCACTCGGCTCTGCCTGCCAAACGCCATCGATGGGGTTCTGATCAAGCGCCTTAAGCTTAATGCCCTTGGCCCCCAGGCTCTTCTCAAGCCGTCGATAACCGGCATCGGTGTGAAGCCAAGGATCAAACCCAACGGTATCGCCCTTGGACAAAGCTTCACCCAGCCAATCACCCAGGGCGTCCTGCCCATAGTTTGGGAAATCATAGAGGTCGCCATTCACCTGTTGGCGCACCTGCAGGGTATACCGACCATCGACAATCACCGCGCCCGCATCGGCGGTGACCACAGCTAGGCCCGCCGACCCACTAAAGCCGGTCAACCAGGCCAGACGCTCATCCCCCGGCGGCACCTGCTCGCCCTGGAATCGATCCGCGCGCGGGATGATGAAGGCATTCACCCGGGCAGTCTTCATTGCCAGGCGCAGGGCCTTAAGGCGGGCGGCCTGCTGGTCAAAGCTTGGCGGCTGCTCGGTGGGTGGTGGTAGGCGTCGCGCCTCAACGGCCGCCATCACAGCATCAGCCTGACCATCATCCAGCCGCTCCAACAGGGCGGCGTAGCGCTCGCCTGGCTGATCCTCACCCGAACGCTTCGGCACGGCGGCTAGACCATTTAGCCAGCTCTCCAACCCCACCTCCGTCAACGTGTCAGCACCAGAAGCCTTCACGGCACTAAGAAGCGGCTTAAGATCTGTGGCGGTCATGATTACGGCTTATCAGTCAGGTCAGTATGACCCTGGCACGCTAGGGTGCTGTCGGCTGGCTGGCAAGCGGGGATACTCGGTAAATCGACCAGGGCTCATGCGACCACTTATCCCCCTTGAAAAAACCACTGAAGCGACGATTTTTGTTGCAACGCACAAAAAGACAGTAATACTGACCTATAAGCATACAAACGATCTGGCCGCCAAAGGCTAAGAGCCAGGACTTAAGAGCTGGATCGTGGGAATGGAAATGACCGGTGGCGCAATCCGCAATTGCCCTTGTTGAGGGCCATAAGCTGAAGGCGCAGACCATGACCAAACCGACCCTAGATGCGATCTCACCGATCGATGACTACTTTGATGACGACGACGCCCCTGTTTCAATGGCCGTCGACCTTGATGCCATGATGGCACGTGGCCGTCGCATGCGCTCAGAGGCATTTATCGGCGGCCTAAACCGCCTGTTCAATGCCCCACGCAACACCCTGGACGGTGCAACCGACCGGCGCTTCATCCACGGTGCCCGCACGCAGAAGGCTTAAAGCCTCAACGTTGGAATACCAGCGTGGTCCAGATACCGCGCTGGATCCGACCGATGAGCACCAGACCCTGTCGGCGATAGGCGGCGATAATGCGCGGCGCCTGGCGGTTTAAAAGCCCCGCCAGGATCAAGGGCGCACCCGGCGCCATGGTGGCGGTCAGGTCATAAGACAGCGCCTCAAGCGGGCCTGCCAAGATGTTGGCAAAGACCAGATCATAGGGCAGGCCAGCGCGAACCAGATTGCTGTTCGTGCCATCAGCCTGGCCTGTACGCACCTTCGCCTGCAGGCCATTATCCCGAACATTCTGGGTCGCTACAGCGACCGCTTGTGGGTCGATATCAACGGCCACCGCGCGTGTTGACCCGGCCCGAATTGCGGCCATGGCCAGCACGCCCGTGCCCGTGCCCACATCCAGCACATTGGGGAATGACCGCATCTTCACCAGCTGGTCAAAGGCAAGCAGACAGCCGCTTGTCGAGCCATGATCGCCAGTGCCAAATGCCGTCGCGGCATCGATTTTTAAGGACCAGCTGTTCAGCGGTGGGGCGTCATGGTGGCTGCCATGGATAAAAAATCGACCAAGCTGGATCGGCTTAAAGCCCTCATAAACATGGGCGACCCAATCGGTTGGCGGCAACCGCTCAACCGAGACAGAAGGGGATGGCAGGTTAAGCCCAGCGGCAATGACCGAGGCCATTGCCTCAATCCCAGCCTGGTCAGGCTTTTCAGCGGCATAACCCTTGGCCGCCCAAACATCCTCCCGCACCTCAAACTCCATCTGGGCATCGGTGAAGTCGGTGAGCGAGACGGCAAAAGCCTCCGCCGTCGGATGGTCGGTCTCAAGGTGGATAGTGGCGACCCAACTCTCGCCTGCTTGCGCAATCATACGTCGCTGGCCAATTTGAGGAAGCTATCCATCAGCTTCTTCTCGCCCGTATGGTCAAAATTGACCTTGAGCTTGTCGTTATCGACGCCGGTCACGGTGCCATAGCCGAACTTGTCATGGAACACACGGTCGCCGGGCCGGAAGGCGATGTTAGGGCGATCCCGCTTGGGCACCTCGTAATCCGGCACCCGTTCGCGCGGCTGCAGCTTACGGGCATCGGTAATGGCATCACGCAGGCGGGCCGCCGATGCGCTTGGCTGTTGGCCAATCTTTGACCAATCCGCACCGCCAAAGCCTCTGCCCCAGCCGATCTTCTCGCTCGTGACCGGGCTTTCGGCCTCAACATCCGCATGCTCATCCGGCAGCTCATCGACAAAACGTGACGGGATGGATGCGGTCCAAGAGCCATGAATGCGACGATTGCCAGCATGGGTGATGATCGCCCGCTGCCGCGCCCGGGTAATGCCGACATAGGCGAGACGCCGCTCTTCCTCTAGCCCGGCGATCCCATTCTCATCCATCGCGCGTTGGTTGGGGAACACCCCCTCCTCCCAACCGGGGAGGAAGACGGTATCGAACTCCAAACCCTTCGCACCGTGCAGGGTCATCAGGGTGATCGAGGCATCGGCCGCATTCTCCTGATTTTCCATCACCAGAGAGACGTGTTCGAGGAAGCCTTGCAGGCTCTCAAACTCTTCCATCGCGCTGACGAGTTCCTTCAGGTTCTCAAGGCGTCCCGGTGCCTCGGGCGACTTATCCGCCATCCACATAGCGGTATAGCCACTCTCCTCCAGCACGATCTTGGCGAGATCGGTGTGATCCTCGGTCTCAACCAACCCACGCCAACGGGCAAAGTCTTCCATTAGCCCGCGCAGGGTGGTTCGTGTCTTGCCCTTTAAGGCATCGGTTTCGGTTAGGCGCCAAGTGGCCTCGGCCAGCGGCACGCCCATATCCCGGGCAGCGATTTGCAGGTTCTGTAGGGTCTTGGCCCCAATGCCTCGCTTAGGCTTATTGATGATCCGTTCAAAGGCCAGATCATCGGCGGGTTGGGCGACAACGCGTAGATAGGCAAGCGCGTCCCGAATTTCCTGCCGTTCATAGAACCGCGCACCACCCACAACGATGTAGGGGATGCCGAGGGTCATAAACCGCTCTTCAAACTCCCGGGTTTGGAAGCCAGCACGCACTAGCACGGCCATATCAGCAAGGCTCTCACCCTTGGTTTGCAGGGCTTCAACCTCATCACCGACCCAACGGGCCTCTTCCTCACCGTCCCAAACGCTGCGCACCCGAACCTTCTCACCGCCATCGGCATTGGTCCACAGCGTCTTTCCGAGGCGCCCTTGGTTATGGGCAATTACCCCGGCAGCGCAGGCAAGGATGTGGCTGGTGGAACGGTAATTCTCTTCCAACCGGATGACGGCAGCACCTGGGAAGTCTTCTTCAAAGCGGAGGATGTTGCCAACCTCAGCCCCGCGCCAGCCATAGATCGATTGATCATCATCACCAACACAGCAGATGTTCTTTGAGGCCTGGGCCAGCAGACGCAGCCACATGTATTGGGCGACATTGGTGTCCTGATACTCATCAACCAGGATGTATTTGAACTGCCGATGATAACCCTGCAGTGCCTCAGCATTGGCTGGGTCCTGAAAGATCGTCAGCATGTGCAGCAGCAGGTCGCCGAAGTCACAAGCATTCAGCGTCTGAAGCCGCGCCTGATACTGGGCATAGATGTCATTGAGGCGCCCGCCAGCCAGGTCGCCGGCATCGGCCCGGCTTAACTTGTCCGGGGTCAGCCCACGATCCTTCCAGCGCTGGATCACACCCATCAACACCCGGGGTGGCCAGGCCTTTAGGTCGACATTCTCCGCCTCCATGATCTGCTTCAGCAGGCGGATCTGGTCATCGGCATCGATGATGGTGAAGTCAGAGCGTAAGCCCACCAACTCCGCATTCCGGCGGAGCATGCGGGCACAAAGGGCGTGGAACGTTCCCAGCCACCAACCCTCAACCGGCACACCTAACAAACCGCCAACCCGCTCCCGCATCTCACGGGCCGCTTTATTGGTGAAGGTTACGGCCAGGATTTGATGCGGCGCTGCCTTACGCGTCGCCAGCAAATGGGCCAAACGGGTGGTCAGGGCGCGGGTCTTACCGGTTCCGGCACCGGCCAGCACAAGGACCGGCCCCTCAGTGGTCAGCACAGCCTCACGTTGCGGCGGGTTTAGGCCGTCAAGATAGGGCGGTTCAGCAGCCGAAGGCGGAACCCCGGCATCGGGATTTTGGGCAGGCTCACTCATGATGTTGAGGAATATAGCAACGGTCGGCCAAGGACCAACCCGACAAAAAGATCAAAACAAGAACATTCTGGCTTTTCTGTGTAAAAAGCCACACTGCCTTTTGTGCTTGTTCATATGTCTTGCAGAACGACTATCGATCAAAGGCTTCAGATTCTGGGGCGATAGTTTATGTGCTCGTCCACATGCGCCCGCAACTTCTGGGCCGTCCGCTCCGCGTTGTCCGCACCATAGAAATTGCCGCGTTGGTTCAAGCGGTTTGCCAGTCTTTCATAGTACCGTGAGCGGGCGTGGACGGGGCTGTTCGGAAGCATCTCAAAGAAAGCAGCGGTCCGCTGGCGACCCGCCATCCAAGGCACCATGGTGATAGTTAAGGAACCAATCGATAGCGGGATTAAAGTGCGCACAACCGGCTTGGCAATGCTGTAGTCCACAATCCCAGCGTCTGCCGCGTACATCGTACCAAACATCGCTGCAGTCAGGACTTTACCAGTCCTAAGCACGAACTTGTCTGTTGCGATATGGCGCGCGACTGGCCCAGCGACATTGCGGTTTAACCAGCCGCCAATTTTTGGCAGCAGCCCGCCTGGAATCTCAAGCCTCGCATCTCGTTGGCATCGATTGGGGCCAGAGCGCAGAACTCTTACCGTACGATCATCTTGCATAATAGCTTGTCCATCTCCGGCGCGATTGGCGCCAATGGGCGCGCAAAACAACGGAAGTTGGGTAGATTGGCAAACCAATTTTCTGCAGAAGAGCCATGCATCCATCCCCCCTGCGCGATGGATGAACGGTTTATCGTGTGCCCCGGTAGTCGTTCTTAGGACCCGATCCCAGAGTATTGCCTGGGCAATAGACCACCCAAACTAAACTGGTTTATGCGGCCAGGCGCTGGCGGTGCGGCCCGTAGCAACAAGCCAATAAGAGAACGGCGCCGCTGACGGCCGCGATCATGCCCGCTGCGCTGACGGCATTGTCGAAGCCAAGCCAGATCGGTCCGTAGCCAGCCAGGGCGTAGCCCGCCACGGCTGAGAGAACAGCAAACAAGCATGACCAGGCAATCTGACGGCCCAGCTGGTCGGTCATCAACCTGGCCGCAGCGGGTGGGCAAATCATCATCGCAATCACGATGATCGATCCCACCGCATCAAACGCGGCGACAGCGGCAATCGAAACCAACACTACCAGGGCAAAGCTGAGCAATCGGACCGGAATACCCAGCGTCGCAGCATAGGCGGGATCGAAGGTTGAGATCTTCAGGACCCGCCAGAAGACAGCAATGAATGAAGCGACAAGGGCCAGCGCGGCCATAACTCGCCAAAAGGCCGCCGGTAAGTCTGCCAGAGCCGCCGGATCAAAGATTGAGCCCCAGCTCGTCCCACTTAACCAGA
Source organism: Alphaproteobacteria bacterium SS10 (assembly GCA_019192455.1). Classification (NCBI taxonomy): domain Bacteria; kingdom Pseudomonadati; phylum Pseudomonadota; class Alphaproteobacteria; species Alphaproteobacteria bacterium SS10. Next base: position 38,974 of record JAHCML010000004.1, on the reverse strand, counting down.
TCAGGCTCTCCAGATTGCCATAGAGTGCGTGTTCAACATCCAGGTGCACCTGGCTTGTATCCGTGATCTCTAACAGCAATACGCCAGCGGCAAACATGCTGGTGAAGACGACGCCCATGGCAGCACCCGCCTCAACCTTGCCAATCTGGCGGATCAACTCGATCAGGGTCACGGCGATAACCGCAGCGACGGCGGCACCGAGCAGCATAGGCCAGGTAGTCACAGCGCCACTGATTAGAAATCCAACCACGATACCGGGCAGCACCACATGGCTGATCGCATCACCGATGAGCGCCTGCCGCCGCAGCAGCAGAAAGTTGCCTGGTAAAGCGCAGGTCAGGGCGGCCAGCACACCAATAAGGATGGGGATCAGGCTGAGAGCAACAAACTCGTTCATCCTGGCACCCCATTCGCTTTCGGGGCCATCTGACGGTCGAGCCAGGCGATCTCATCCGCCGTTAGCAGTTGGTTGATTGAGGTAATACCATCATAGCCCCTGGCCAATGCGGCGGCGGGATTATGATGCCGGAACAAGGTCCAGCGCGCCTCATCCAGCGCCGCATCACCGGCGGCCAGGTGACCAGCCTCGGTCGGACTGCCCTTATCATCCAGAAACGCCACCTGCTGCAGGGCACGGCGTATGCTGCGATCGTGCACCGGTTTGCCCCCGGCGATGGCGAGCAAACCCTGGCGCTGACGTACTGCCTGCCGGTAGCGCCATTGGGCCGATTTGGCGGCCACCAGGCCACGGGCGGGGGCGAATAGCAGCGACAACACAAACAGGCCAGCCAGGACCAAAACGATGATTGATCCTGTCGGCAACCCCTCACCGCTGGCAGAGATGGCCGTACCAAGATATCCGCCTAAAGCTCCCAACCCACCACCGGTTAGAACCATGTGATCCGCGCGCTCCGTCCAGAAACGGGCGGCGACGGGCGGGATGATCATCAGCGCCACGATTAGAACCAGGCCGACCAGCTTCAAGCCGATCACGGTGATGCCAAGGGCGAGTGCCATCATCACCCGGTCGGTCACCTTCAAATCGATGCCAACCGAACGGGCATAAGCTGGATCAAAGGCGGTGATCAGCATGCGCCGCTGAAACAGAAAGATACCGAGCGACGCCAACGCCGCACCGACCAGCACCATCACCGCCTCAGAGGCGAGCATCGCCGCCGCATTACCCAGCAGAAATCCCTCCAGCCCCGCCGGCTTGCCAATACCCATGGTCTGAATCACGGTAAGGGCAACGATACCAATGCCGAAGGTGACAGAGAGGACAGCCCCAATGGCCGCATCCTCTGGCAGCCGGGTGCGGCGTCCCATCCATTCAACGGCAAGCAGGCCCAACCCCGCCGTGACCGCCGCGCCCAATAGGAGGCCGGGCAAGAAGCGACCATCACCACCCGCTGCCGCCATGATGATAAAGGCAAGCGCCACACCAGGCAGGGTTGCATGGCTTATGGCGTCGGAGACCATCGCCTGGCGCCGCAGCAGGATGAAACTGCCAATGGCGCCGCCGGCGGCACCAAGCAAAGCCGCACCAATAGACACAATCGCCGTGTTGTATCCGGCCCACAGGATCAGGGCATTTAAAAGAAGCGAGAGATCCATCACGCGGAAGCTGCGAGCTGCTCCAGCTGGCCACCATAGGTGACCTTCAGATTGTCATCGGTGAGCGTGGTGGCCATGGGCCCCTCAGCGATGCACTGGGTGTTGATCATCAAAACCCTGTCGAAATAGTCACCAAGCGTGTTGAGGTCATGATGGACGGCCAGCACCGTCTTACCCTGGTCACGAAGGTTGCGGAGGACACCGATAATCGCCTGCTCAGTCGCGGCATCAACGCCGGCAAAGGGCTCATCCAAGATTAGTAGGTCAGCCTGCTGTGCCAGGGCACGGGCGAGGAAGACGCGTTGCTGCTGCCCGCCGGATAGGGCACCGATCTGACGCGTGGCAAAATCAGTCATGCCAACCTGTTCAAGGCAAGTCATGGCCAAGTCGCGTTCAGCCTTTCCGGTCCATCTAAACGGCCCCAGGCGTCGATACGCACCCATCAACACCACATCCAGCACCCGAACCGGGAAATCCCAGTCAACGGCAGCGCGCTGGGGCACATAAGCAAACTGATCGCGGGCATCTGACACCGCTTTACCAAACATTGAGGCGGTGCCAGCCATCGCAGGCTGAATGCCAAGCGCCCCCTTAATCAGGGTCGACTTGCCCGCACCGTTAGGACCAACAATGGCCATCATGGCGCCTTTGGGCACCGTCAGGTCGACAGAGAAGATGACCGGCCGCGCACCATAGCTAACCGTCAACCCACGCACGGCGAGGGCTGCATCACGGATATCCGGATCAAGCGCTGGTTTAAGCTGCCGGGCCATCAACATCCGATTAGCCCTCGATACCAAGCTTACCGAGACGCCCCTGGGCAGGGGCCTCGCCACCCAGTGCACGGGTGATGGTGGTCGCGTTATGGTCAATCATGCCGAGATAGCTGCCCTCATAGGTACCGGCAGGGCCCATAGCATCGGAGAATAATTCACCGCCAATGCTGACCTCATGGCCTCGCGCGGCGGCCCCTTCAATCAATGCCCGCACATTCCGATCAGCAACCGAACTCTCAACAAAGACAGCGCGGACGTCATCCTCGACCAGTCGATCAACGAGCGCCTCGATCCGGCGTAGCCCTGCTTCGCTCTCCGTTGAGATGCCCTGAATACCGACCACGTCGAAGCCATAGGCATCGCCAAAGTAGTTGAAGGCGTCATGGGCGCTGATTAGCACGCGGGCAGCCTCAGGTACCGTCGCCAACACCGTATCGGCATAGGTTGCTAGGGCGGCAAGCTCACCTCGATAGCTATCAGCATTGGTAGCGAACAGTTCGGCATCCCGTGGGAAATTCTGAGACAACGCGGCAACGGCGGCATCCACCACCTGCCCCCAAAGCACGGGGTTCATCCAGACGTGGGGATCGTAGCGCCCATCATAATCGTCATGGGCCAGCAGCTGATCCGTCGACACCTGATCGCCTAAGGCCACGACGGCCTGACGCTCGCCCAGCTCGGCCATGAAATCCTCAAGCTGCGCCTCAAGATAGAGGCCGTGCCAGATCACCAGATCGGCATTGGCCATGGCCACAATGTCGGAACGGGTCTGGCGATAGGCATGGGGATCAATACCCGGGCCCATTAGCGCCTGGACCTGAACCACTTCGCCGCCGATGACCTGAATCAGGTCAGCCAGCATGCCGGTCGTCGCAACGATTCGATATGGCTTACCCGTTGCTTCTGCACTGACGGGCGAGAAGACAAGGCTAAGTGCTAAGGCACTAACGATAAAAAGGCGGCGTGAGACCTGCATTTTAAGCTCTTGCATCAATCAAACTGATGATTCGTAATTTAGGTGAGCAGGGTGTTGCGTCAATAATCTAAAAGTTTTAGCCTTGCCTAAATTTTTATGGCTAGGCCTTAGGTCGTTGAAAAGTAAAAGAAACACCCCTAAGCCGCTGAAAAACCAAGCGCAACAATTTGCAAGCAGGCTGGAATAACAACCGTGGCAGACCCCAATCAGGATGGCTTACCACTAAATGAAATGCAGGATGCCCGGCGCCAGGCCCGCCGGTTTGAAGCGTTGCGCGATGCCCATCAACGGGAGATGGCGGAAGACTATGTCGAACTGATCGCCGACCTAATCGATAATATGGGCGAGGCACGGGTCACTGACTTAGCAGAGCGGTTGAGCGTGACACCCGCCACGGTGAACAGTGCCCTACAACGACTGGTCCGTGATGGCTTGGTCGATAAGCGCCCCTATCGCTCAATCTTCCTGACCAAGGCTGGCCGCGAAATGGCCATCGCCTCGCGCAAGCGGCACAAGCTGGTCGTGGATTTCCTGATGACCCTGGGCATCAGCCGGGAGATTGCGGAGATCGATGCCGAGGGCATTGAACACCATGTCAGCGAAGAGACCATCGCCGCCTTCCAGCGTGAAGTATCTAAGAAGGGCAAGCGATAGCAGCGGCTTGGCCGGTTTGGCTTAGTTGAACAGGCGTCCCTGACGGGCATCGACACCCAGCCGCGTATCCAGCCGCTCATCATCAATGCCCGCTGGCTCCTGATGGATGATGATCTCAGCATTGGGAAATGCACCGATCAAATCGGCCTCCAGCGCATCCGTCACATGGTGTGCCTCGGCGATTGTCATCTCCCCATCCATCTCCAAATGGAACTCAATGAACAAGGTGGTGCCATCGCTTCTGGTTCTGAGGTCATGGATGTCATCCGCATGGTTATGGGCGGTAACGATCTCGATAATCCGATCCCGAACCTCGGCCGGTTGTTCATGATCCAAAAGCAGGTGGAAGGCGCGGTAGCCGATCTTCCAGGCATTCCAAAGCCAGTACAGAATGGCAAAGGCGGCCAAGCCGGTGTCGAAACCGGATTTACCCGTGAAATCAGTGAGAAACAGGGCGGAGATGATCGCCAAGTTCATCAAGACATCGCCCACATAATGGGCGCGATCGGCTTGGATCGCGACTGACCCGGTGCGTGCCCCCACCCAACTTTGCCAGGCGACAAGGCAGCTGGTCAGGACAATCGAGAACACCAAGGTGGCGATGGCCGGCGTGGTGGGGCCAACGGCTTGCGGTTCAATTACCCGGTTCAGGGTTTCGATGGCCACAAAAATGGCAGAGCCCGCGATAAAGCCGGACTGGGCTAGGGCGGCTACCGGCTCCGCCTTGCCATGGCCAAACCGGTGCGAGCGATCCGCTGGACGCTGCGCGTACATAACGCTCAGCAAGATGATCGAGGAGGCCAGTAGATCGAGGAAACTATCGATCAAGCTGACCAAGACGCCAATGCTGTTGGAACTAACAAAGGCAAAAATCTTCGCCCCAATCAGGGTCACAGCGACGGTCACGCTGGCATAGGCCGCCCAACGCCTAAGCCGCGCATCACGCACGGCATCTAGGGTCGCTGCCTTGGCCATGGAAAACCGCCTTCAATCAACCGGGTCAGGCGTTACGGGTAAAGCCGTTCGGTGCGCCAGCCCGCAACGGTACCCGCTGCAGGGTCATCCGTGGCGGTGGGCACGGCGTGGAACACGATCCGGTTGTGGAGGCGGAACGGCATATCTTCCCAGAACTCAATCCGGCGCGGGCTAACCCGGAAACCAGACCAATGGGGTGGTCGCGGCACATCCTCACCCGGATAGGCAGCCTCAATCGCCTCAACCCGCGCCTTCAAAGCCTCCCGGCTTTCCAGCGGCTGTGACTGCAGGGACGCCCAGGCGCCAATCCGGCTGCCACGGCTGCGGCTTGCGAAATAAGCATCGGCCTCTGCGTCCGGAACCGGCGCTGCGTCGCCCTCAATCCGCACCTGACGGCGTAGAGACTTCCAGTAGAACATCAGCGCGGTCGCTGGATTGTCGTAAAGCTCACGCCCCTTGCGCGAGGTGTGATTGGTGTAGAAGACGAACCCACGCTCATCGAAGTCTTTCAGCAGCACCATGCGGGCGGATGGCATGCCATCCTCGTCCACCGTGGCGATGGTCATTGCGTTGGGATCGTTGATTTCATTCTCTTTCGCATCCTCAAACCACTGCCCGAACAGCTTGAACGGGTTGATGATGTCGATGGCGGAAACGCCCTCATCCCTGGTGTCGTCGCCGGTGGTGAAAACAGACATGCTAGGCCCCTGAGAAACGGAAGAGTTGTGGTCCAGGGAAATAGTTGGTCTGGCCCGCCCTGGCAACGACCACGGCTTCGATAGCGACGATCTGCGGCTGTCAGGCCTTGTACCGCCCAAAAGGCCCGACGTGCCCGTTTATCCACACCCCCATCGTGATTTTGCCGAAAACGCGCATTCAACCTGACAGAATCGACAGAATCTAAGACATTTCATCCAACAGTTTGCGCCCGCCAGAACGGCGTTTCGCTTGAAGGAATCGGACCAATGATTGGCTTCCTGAACGGATTGAAGAAATCTTCCCTGACCGCTCGCATGGCGGCTGCCAGCCTTATGGTGCTGGGCGTCACCGCCTGCACGCCAGAGCATATTCCGCTTTTCTACGACACCATTGATAGCCCAGCCGTGCGCGTAACGCCGATCCGTGGTGGGCTGATCTCAACCCAATTGGACCCGGGCAAGGGACCGATAGCGGCGGCGCCCCAGGCAACCATCCTGGGCGCTGCCATTCCTGGCCAACCGGGTCGTCGCCTAACGCGCACCGACCAAATCTTTGCTGAAGAGGCCGGTTTCCGGGCCCATTCCGCCGCGCTTGGTCAGACCGTCCAGTGGGCCAACCCACAATCTGGCAACTCCGGCACCATTACGCCGATCCGCCAGGGCCTCTCAACCATCGGCAGCGTCTGCCGCCAGTACCAGCAGATCATCAATATTGCTGGTAGCGTTGAGGAAGCTTTCGGTACCGCATGCCGTCAGCCAAACGGCGATTGGGTTGTGGTTAACTAACCAGCCTGCTAACACCTCGGCATAACAGGCGCGCAGCGCGGGGTCCCGCATTTGAGCGCCGATTAATCACATGTCTAAGAACGGTGGTGAGAACCAGGCCAAACTGGTGCAGCCAACCGTCAAGCGCTGCCGGGAAACCCACAGACTATGACTGACAGCACAGGATTAATGGCCGGGAAGCGCGGCCTGATCATGGGCGTTGCCAATGACCGCTCCATCGCCTGGGGCATCGCTGAGGCTTTGCACAACGCTGGCGCCGAACTGGCCCTCACCTATCAGGGCGATGCCTTTGCCAAGCGGGTGAAACCACTGGCTGAGCGTATTGGCTGTGACACGCTGATCGACTGCGATGTCACCGATGCCGCCTCACTCGACGCCGCGTTCGATGAGATCGGCAAGAAGTGGGGGAAGATCGATTTCCTCGTCCACGCCATTGCTTACTCAGACAAGCGCGAGCTCGACGGTCGTTATCTGGACACGACGCCAGATAACTTCCGCATGACGATGGATATCTCCTGCTACTCCTTCACCGCTGTCTGCCAACGGGCAGCCCCGCTGATGACTGAAGGTGGCTCTATCGTCACCCTCACCTATTACGGCGCTGAGAAGGTGATGCCCCATTACAATGTGATGGGTGTTGCCAAGGCGGCTTTGGAAGCTTCCGTCCAGTATCTGGCCGTCGATATGGGTAAGCAGAATGTGCGGGTGAACTCGATCTCTGCTGGCCCAATCAAAACCTTGGCGGCAAGCGGTATTGGCGACTTCCGCTATATCCTGCGTTGGAATGAGTACAACGCCCCGCTCAAGCGTAATGTCACCCAGGACGAGGTGGGCAAGAGCGCGCTGTACCTGCTCAGTGATCTCGGCACCGGCGTTACGGGTGAATGCCTGCATGTGGATGCGGGCTATCACGTGGTCGGCATGGCCTCAGTTGATGGTGCTGGCGAAAGCGGCGCCCTGCTGCAAAGCCTCGGTGATCAAGGCTAGACCCAACCCATGGCGGAAAACAGCTTCGGTCAGACCTTTCGCTTCACAACCTATGGCGAGAGCCATGGCCCCTCTCTGGGCTGTGTCGTTGATGGCTGCCCGGCCGGCATTCCGCTGAGTGAAGCCGATCTTCAAACCCATCTGGATCGCCGGAAACCCGGCCAATCCCGTTTCACCACCCAGCGACGTGAAGCGGATGAGGTGGCCATTCAGTCTGGCGTATTTGAGGGCCAGACCACGGGCACGCCCATCGGCCTGACCATCCAGAACACCGATCAGCGCTCCAAAGACTATGGCGATATCGCCGATAAGTTTCGCCCCGGTCACGCGGATTACACCTATTGGGCCAAATACGGCATGCGGGATTATCGAGGCGGTGGTCGTGCCTCCGCCCGGGAAACCGCGATGCGAGTGGCCGCAGGCGGTGTCGCAAGACAAATCTTAGCGCACCACCCTGCCCTGGCTGACCGGCCACCAATTGAGATCAAGGCGGCGGTTACCCAGATCGGCCCCCATGGCCTCGACCGAGAGAATTGGGATTGGGATGAGGTTGATCGCAACCCATTCTTCAGCCCCGACGCCAAGGCAGCCGAACACTGGGCCGATTACCTGGACCAAATCCGTAAAGGGGGCCTATCCGCCGGTGCGGTTATCGAGTGCGTGGCCATGAATGTCCCGCCAGGTCTAGGAACCCCGGTCTATGGCAAACTGGATGCCGAGCTCGCCGGTGCCATGATGTCGATCAATGCCGCCAAGGGTGTTGAGATTGGCGCCGGGTTCGCAACCGCCGCCCTTGATGGTGCGGAGAATGCCGATGAAATCCGCCTCGACGCCGATGGCAAGCCAGTGTTTCAGTCAAACAAAGCTGGCGGTGTGCTGGGCGGCATCTCAAGTGGTCAAGATATCGTCGTCCGCCTGGCGATTAAGCCAACCAGCTCAATCCTCACACCACGCAACACGATCAACCGCTTCGGTGAAGAGGTTGAGGTCGTGACTAAGGGTCGGCATGACCCATGCGTTGGTATTCGCGGCGCCCCGGTTGCCGAGGCGATGATGGCCTGCGTCCTGGCCGACCATCTGCTGCGCCATCTTGCGAGTGGTGATGCAGTCGCCTTCGACCGCCCTTGGGATAAGCGGGATTAATCCTCAAGCTCTTCCGGCAAGACCGCATGGAAGCGTAGGCGCACATAATCGGCGTACCATGTGCCGTCCGATGCCTTCAGCGTCGGTTCAAGCAGCACACGCACCTCTTTAACGAAAGCCTCACGCTCATTCACCGGCAACTTGCCGATGGTTTTAGCCGTCATAATCTCGAGCCAGGCTTCCATGCCTGCAGTGACGCGGGTCTGGCGGGGATGCAGCTGCATATGCAGGACGGCGAAACCCGCATCCTCGAGCAGCTCCCGATACTCATCCTCAGTTGGGAAGTACCAATCGGGCAGACAGTCAGGGCCAAGCCCCCAGCGGATAGCGGTGGATCGAAGCGCGGTTGAGATTGCCGCGATATTGCCGAAGCCGCCAAACTCAGCGACAAACCGGCCACCGGGCTTCAGGTGTTCCTTAACCCGCTCGATAACCTTGTCCGCGTCCTTGATCCAGTGAAGGGCAGCGTTAGAGAAGACGGCATCGGCGGTGATGCCAAGGTCAAAATCTGTCGCGTCAGCAACGCGCGCATCGAGGCCAAGCTCATCAGCGGCGGCAACCATGTCGGGGTCTGCATCAACCCCGATAACCTTGGCGCCCTTCTCGGCGATACGTTGGGTTAGCACCCCATCACCGCAGCCGAGATCGATAATGGTTTCACCCTCCACCGGGGAAAGCAGATCGAAGACAGGCTCGCCTAGATCTGTGACAAAACGGGCGTGCCTGGCATAGGCCTCAGCGTCCCAACGTTGTTCAACCATAATTCGCGACAATTGATTTAGCGCTTTGCGTCTTAGGCCACGGCTGGACTACCCTGCCGCACCTGTTCACGACGCCCGAACTCGACTAGCGAACCACGGGCAGCACAAAACGACAAGATAGCAAGTGAGGGAGGCTCCCATGCCGCAGCCGGAACACGTGATGGCCTTGGACATTGTGCCGGATGAGACCAGCCTGGATGACGAGCATCAAAAATTCTTCCAGCTATGCCGTGACAAGCTTGGCTTCGTGCCAAATGTACTTCAAGCCTATAGCGCGCGTGAGGCAAAACTCCGCACCTTTTCAAGGCATTACAACGAGCTGATGCTGGGCGATAGCAAGCTCTCCAAATTAGAGCGCGAGATGATCGCGGTCGTCGTTTCCTCGGCCAATCACTGCTATTACTGCCTCGTGGCCCATGGGGCAGCCGTGCGGCAGCTCTCAGGCGATCCAGAGCTTGGTGAAATGTTAGTGATGAACTATCGCACCGCTGCCCTGGATGACCGACAACGTGCCATGCTGGATTTTGCCTGGAAGCTGACCACCGAACCCCATCAAATGGGCGAGGCTGACCGAGAAGCACTCCGCCAGGCAGGCTTCAGCGAAGAAGAGATTTTTGACATCGCCGACGTGACAGGCTTTTTCAACATGTCGAACCGCGTTGCCAGCGCGGTTGAGATGATACCGAACCGGGAATATCACAGTGCCTTCAGATCAGACGCCGAATAACCCTTTCCGCAGTAAGCCAGTAGAGCCAGCAGCACCCAGCGCTGAAGAGCTTGGTCAAATGCCAGGCACGGCGGCCAGTGCCCAGCAACGGATGCAAAGCCGGCAATCGACCGCTGATCCAATGAGCGGCGCGACGGCACCACCCCGCTATCGGCCTACAGCAGGCGGATCAGGCGGTAATGGCGGCGGCACCGGTGACGGCAAAGGTAGTGGCTGGTGGAGCTTTGCCAAAGGTGTTGCGGCAATCTTTGTCTTCACCTTTGCTGGCCTTGGGCTGTTTGTCTTCGCCAGCGTGATGAGCCTTATCTCCCTGCTGGGCGAGGTTGAGGGCCCAGTAGCACCGGCCCTGCCACAAGACATTGTCCTATCACACGCATTTGGTAAGCCGCTGGTGGAAACCCGCGCAGGTGGCGGGCTTGCGAGCCTCGTTGAACGCGACCTAACGGTGCCTCAGCTGGTGCGAACGCTGAATGCCGCTGCTCGAGATGACCGGGTTAAGGGCCTCATCGTGCGCATGGAACCCGTGCCGATGTCCTTTGGCCATATCCAGGAAGTGCGCGACGCCGTTAAACGGTTCCGCGAGGCCGGTAAGTTTGCCCATGCCTTCAGCTTCTCCATGGGTGATTTCGCCGGGGGTACGGGCCCCTACTACCTCGCCAGCGCGTTTGATGAGGTGTGGCTGCAGCCTGTGGGCGGCATTGCAATCAATGGCCTGGGGATGGAGCTTCCCTTCGCTGCTGACTTGCTTGAACGTTTCAATGTCGAGTTCGAAGCAGTCACCCGGGAGGAATACAAATCCGCCCTGGCGCAGTTTACCGAAAGCGATATCCCGCCAGCGGTACGGGAGAATATGGAAAGCCTGATCAATGATCTGTTTGAGCAGATCGTTGAAGACATCGCCGCTGACCGCAACCTGACGCCAGAGCAGCTGGAGAGCTTAATCGACAATGCGCCCCTCACCGCCCAGACGGCGCTTGAGGGTGGTCTGATCGACCGCATCGGCTACCGCGACGAGTTTCTGGACGCGATTGAGGAAGATGGCGAAATCATCTCCCTCACCGGCTATAGCAGCCAACTGACCGAGAGTGAGCCAACCAGCAATGGCATTGCCTTGGTTCAAGCCTCTGGCCCGATTGTTCAGGGGGCGGGCGGCAGTTCCGTCTTCAGTGGCGCCATGCCAATCATGCGCATTGACACCACCCTGGATGAGATCATCGAGGATGACGCCATTGAGGCGGTTGTCCTGCGCCTGGATAGCCCTGGCGGCTCCCCCGCTGCATCTGAGTTTGTTCGGCGCGCGGTAACCCGGGTCAGTGAAGCGGGCAAACCAGTGGTGATCTCAATGGCCCAGGTCGCAGCCTCCGGCGGCTATTGGATCGCTAGCGGCGCCGACGCCATTGTGGCCCAGCCCGGCACCTTTACCGGTTCCATCGGTGTGCTGGCGGGCAAACCAAACCTCGCTGGTGTTTGGGAGGAGTGGGACGTGAATTGGGCGCCGATTTATCGGGGTGAGAATGCCGATATCGTCTCAACCAACCGCCCATTCGATGCCCGTGGCCTCGCCAAGATGAACGAGGATCTAGATCACATCTATGATGCGTTCCTTGAGCGTGTGGCAGAGGCCCGTGGTTTCAGCACGGAAGAGGCCCGCGAGATTGCCAAGGGTCGTGTCTGGAGTGGTCGGCAGGCCTTCCAGGTTGGGCTGGTTGATGAGTTGGGTGGGATCGAAACCGCATTCCGGCTGGCTGCCTCGGCGGCTGGGCTTGAAGTGGACGAGGCCGTGCTGACCAACTACCCGCGCCGCCAAAGCCGCTTTGACACCGCGATTGAGATCTTCGAGAGCCTCGGTGGGATCAGCGAAGGCCTGGATATTCTGAATAAGCTGAGCCGCATTGCAGAGCATGCCGGCGTTGATGAAACGCTTGAGGCGCTAGAGGCGGCGGAACAGCCAGTACGGACACCGCTGCCGATGCCATTGCCGCGTTAAGCTAACCCGTCTTAGGCGGCACCACGTTCGCCGACGATTAGGAACTCAACATTACCCTCTGGCCCGGTAATCGGGCTGGGACTAACGCCGCGCACGGTCCAACCAGGCTGTGCGGCGAGCCAATCACTGATCCGATCGCAAACGGCCTGATGCAGCTCGGGATCGCGAACCACGCCCTTCTTGCCGACCTGGTCACGGCCAACCTCAAATTGCGGCTTAATCAATGCCACCAACGTTGACTTTGGGTTGGTTAAGGCCATGGCGGCGGGCAGCACGGTTTCCAGGCCAATGAAACTCGCATCGCAAACCACCCAATCCGCCGGGGTTGTGATGACCTCTTCGGTCAGGTGGCGGGCATTGGTCTGCTCTAGCACGACAACCCGCTCATCTTCCCTAAGCTTCCAAGCAAGCTGCCCACGCCCCACATCGACGGCAAAAACCCGATCAGCGCCATGGTGTAGCAGAACATCCGTGAAGCCACCGGTGGAGGCGCCAACATCAATCGCCGTCACACCGGCGGGGTCGAGGTCAAACGCCTCAATCGCATGGGCCAGCTTTAGCCCACCACGGGACACCCAGGGGTGATCCTTGCCGCGCAGTTCAAGCGGTGTGTCGAGGGCCAGCATCTGCCCCGGCTTGGCGATCCGTTGTTCTTTAGAAAAGACCAGCCCAGCCATGATGACGGCCTGGGCACGGCTTTTGCTCTCGACCAGGCCGAGGTCAACCAACCGTTGGTCGGCACGAATTTTCGGGCTTTTCCCAGCCATGGATCAGCGTCCCCAGCTGGGCACCGTATGGATCAGGCTTTAAGCGCTCTGCGGTGCCGTCACGGCCGCCGCAATCACGCTCTCATCCGCCCCTAGGGCTTCCAGCGCCTTGGCAACGATGTGGCGGGCGCTAAGGCCGGCCTGCTCGTATTGCAGCTCTGGTTTATCCTGATCTTGGAAGATATCCGGCAGGGTCATGGTGCGGATGGTCATGCCCTTATCGAGCAGGCCATCACCAGCCATGAAGTGCAGGACAAAGGCACCAAAACCACCGACGGAGCCTTCCTCAATGGTGATCAGAACCTCGTGCTCCTTCGCTAGGCGGCGGATCAGGTCCTCATCCAACGGCTTGGCAAAGCGGGCATCGGCAACCGTCGTGGACAGGCCACGGCTATCCAGCTCTTCTGCGGCCTTCAGGCATTCTTGCAAGCGACCACCATAGGACAGCAGCGCCACCTTGGTGCCTTCCTTAACAATCTTGCCCTTACCGATCTCTAGGACCCGGCCAGCTTCAGGCATGTCGATGCCAACCGCTTCACCACGTGGGTAGCGGAAGGCGGAGGGGCGATCATCAATCGCCACCGCCGTTGCCACCATATCCTGCAACTCAACCTCATCTGAGGCCGCCATCAGGACAAAGCCCGGCAAGCAACCGAGATAAGCAATGTCGAAGGCACCAGCATGGGTGGAGCCATCGGCACCAACCAAACCAGCCCGGTCGATGGCAAAACGGACCGGCAGGCCCTGGATCGCCACATCGTGGACCACTTGGTCATAACCACGCTGAAGGAAGGTAGAATAGATCGCGGCAAACGGCTTGTAGCCCTCGGTGGCAAGGCCAGCAGCGAAGGTCACGCCGTGCTGCTCGGCAATGCCTACATCGAAGGTGCGGTCTGGGAATGCCTTACCGAACACATCAAGGCCGGTGCCGGATGGCATGGCCGCGGAAATGGCGACGATCTTGTCGTCCTTCTCAGCTTCTTTGACCAAGCTGTTGGCAAAGACCTTGGTATAGGCAGGTGCGTTTGGCTTGCCCTTAGATTGGGCGCCGGTAACCACATCAAACTTGGACACGCCGTGCATCTTATCGGCGGATTCCTCAGCCGGGGTGTAGCCCTTGCCCTTCTGGGTGACCACATGAACCAGGATTGGCCCCTCGCCCTGATCATCACGCACATTGCGCAAGACCGGCAGCAGATGCTCCAGATTGTGGCCATCAATTGGGCCGACATAGAAGAAGCCAAGCTCTTCAAACAGGGTGCCGCCGGTGACCATGCCACGGGCGTATTCCTCAGCCTTCTTGGTCGCATTTTTCAGCGGACGCGGCAGGTTCTCCATGAAGTTGAGAACGTTTTGGCGGAAGTTCCGATATGGCTTGGAAGACAGCAGGCGTGAGAGATACGCGCTCATCGCCCCAACCGGCGGGGCAATAGACATGTCGTTGTCGTTCAGGATGACGATCAGCTTGCTCTGCATCGCACCGGCGTTGTTCATCGCCTCATAGGCCATGCCGGCACTCATCGCACCGTCGCCAATCACACAGATCACGTTGTTGTCGCCGTCACCAAGGTCGCGGCCCACGGCCATGCCCAAACCAGCGGAGATGGAGGTTGAGCTGTGGGCAGCGCCAAATGGGTCAAACTCGCTCTCGCTCCGCTTGGTGAAACCACTAAGGCCACCGCCCTGGCGCAGGGTTCGGATACGATCACGACGACCGGTCATGATTTTGTGCGGGTAACATTGGTGCCCGACATCAAAGATCAGACGATCCGCCGGGGTATTGAACACAGCATGGATCGCGGTGGTCAGCTCAACCACGCCAAGGCCCGCACCGAGGTGGCCACCGGTGACAGAGACGGCATCGACGGTTTCGGTCCGCAGCTCGTCAGCATATTGCTTCAGCTCTTCATCGGAGAGCGTGCGCAGCGTTTCAAGATCCTCGACCCGGTCGAGCAGTGGCGTTTTAGAAGCTGATTGAGTGGTCATCATCTGTCCTAGCGTTAAGGAAGCCAGTTCACTGCAGGTCGGCTCACGGATTTAAGTTGGGTGTTTGATTCGGGCTGGTCAGTCGTTATCCAGCGGGGCAGCCCCGGCAACAGAGCCATCGGCCGCAATGTTCAGGCGTTCGATCTTCGCCTGCGCCTGTTTGAGCTTTTCTTCGCAATGCCGCTTCAACTCAGCGCCACGCTCATACGAGGTGACAGCCTCATCCAGCTTGGCAGAGCCACTCTCAAGCCCACGTACGATGGTCTCGAGTTCGGCCAGGGCAGCCTCGAACGACATGGCGGCAATTTCTGGCGATATTTCTGGGCTGGTATTCGACATGCGAAAGGGTGTTCGGGTCTGATCTTAAGAAATCCAACCCAAACCCCTAAAGCGGCACCATAAAGGTGTCAATTCACAGCTGTAGGTATATCGACCGAAAAACAGCGAAACTTATGTCAGAGCGGGGCGATCCCGGCCTGGTTTGCTGTCCGTTGGGCCTGGCAGCGCAATAACATCACCAGGCGTTGGTGCGCCAATCACGGCCTGGGCACGGTTCTCATGAACCTTAGCCAAAGCACCAGCATGTAGGCCGTCTTCACCACCAGCGGCGGCTTCAACGACACCCTTACCTGCTGCGACAATGGCCCCCTTAACACCGTTTGTCTTGGCAGCTTCAGCGGCACCATCGACGATCAATGGCAAGGCGGCAACAGCGCGATTAACAGCGCCACGGACCTTCGGATCGGTCGCTACAACCTCAATCGCGCGTTTGGCATCAACGCCGTTACCCGTGCTTGGGTTCAGGGCATCAACCAAGGCGGCCGTTGTCGGCTTCGGTTGGGCGGTCTCACCGATAAGACCAGCGACAATTGGGGCTGGCTCAGCTGGCTTGGGCTCAGCGGCATCTGGGGCCGCGCCATTGGCAAAGCTGCGCTCATCTTCCATGTGGCGCTGCGCGGTGCCGCGCATTCGCTCGGCAATGCCGTCGATATTCGCGGTTTCCACATCAACACCAGCCTGGCCAAGCATGTCTTTAAATGCAGCGCCAGTGTCGGCGTTCGGGGTGCCGAACAGATGATCATGAACATTGGCACCGATGCC
This sequence comes from Alphaproteobacteria bacterium SS10, assembly GCA_019192455.1. Lineage (NCBI taxonomy): Bacteria > Pseudomonadati > Pseudomonadota > Alphaproteobacteria > Alphaproteobacteria bacterium SS10. The sequence continues at coordinate 23,036 of JAHCML010000004.1, read as the reverse complement.
TGGCATCGCCTGCTCAAAACGGGCACGTCCGGCATCTTCAAATGCCTTAGGGGTACCCAGCGGCATCGCTTCAATATCGAGCTTGGCATTCGCCATGCTGATTGCGGCCGCATCAATTTGGGTCTGCTGCATCTGATTGATGCCTAGATCAACCTCTGCAGGGCCAGCTTTCTCAGTTGAGTCGCCGCGCATGGTCTCTTGCATGGCCTCAAGCAAGCCACCTGGTGCACTTGCGGCACCGGCGGTCAGGGCCGCAACATCCAAACGCTTGGCAAGGCCGGTACCGCCGCCATCACCAGGCTTCGGACCACCATCGTCGCCACCAGGCGCAATACCTGGGGGTTCATCATCTGGACCTGGTTTTGGATCAACACCCGGCTCCATCTCGGCGCCAAGCTGAACCTCTTCCTTCCGGTCATAGTAGAAGTCACGGTCACGGGCCATTTTGGCGCGGATACCGTCGATCTCTGCGCGGCGTTCTTTCGCAGGCACAGGTGGTACGAAACCAACGGTGCCAAGGCCAGCGGCGCGGGCATGGTAGTAAAGGCGTGCTTTGGCTTCTGGGTCGCTACCCTTAATCCGGATGCGCGCCATGCCCTGCTCTTGGGCATTTGCAACGATCTGAGCTGCGGCCAGGTCACGCTCCTCATGGGTGTGAAGACCGTTTGCGCGGGCAGTTTTGTTACCGATCTCAACGCTGCCACCACGCTTCAAATTCATGGATAGGCGTGGGGAGTCCGGATCAACCGGGCGAACGCTGTCGACCAGCTCTGCGTCTTCGTCAGCGAGCTGGATGCCCTGGCCAGGCTCTTTACGCTTGATGTCGAGAAACTTTTTCGATTCCCGGTAGTACTGAGCCTTAACCGAGGCATCGTCATTATCTGGTTCGGACTGGCGAACCCGCGTCACCTTATCTTCTAGGGACGGATCGTCGAAAACTGGTTCTTGTGGCTGACCGTCTTGGGCTGCGTTCTTCTTAGGTGCAGGGCCTTCGGTAAACTCAGCCTCGACCTGATTGGCGCTGCTAGCGTCAGGGTCGGTGTCGTCGGCTGCAATGCTTGCAATCGGCGTTTCAGGTGACGCTTGTTCAGCAGCATCAGCGTCAGGAACGATTGCATCTTCCTCAGCGGCAGCGATGCGCGCCTGCTCGAGTTCCTGGGCCACACGTGCATCCGGATCATTCGGTGCTGCACCGGTGGCTTCTGGCTGTTCCCCGTCTTCGGGTCCCAAGTTGCTCATTTTAATCCCCTACCACGATCGGATGATCGTTTGCTTTCGATAGCACCATGGCATCATGACTAATGCAACGCACAATCATGAATTGTGAAACTTTTGGGAAGATTTTAGCTAAAATTTTTTGCAAACCAATCCCCAAAAGGCACAAAAAACTAAATTTGTTGTCCAAGCATCTAGTAGGCGTAACCCCCATGATCGCGCGCACTATTGCTTAAACACCATCCTTGGTTATTTGGAAGAAAGTGCCAAACCCCGGACACATTTCGCAGACGGTCTTTCGCCTAGCTGAAATCCTGTCCCAAAAGCGCCCCCAAATGGGCGGAAACCCCTTCCCGCAACGCATCCAAATCATACCCCCCCTCGAGGACAGAGACGATACGACCAGATGCATAGCTGTCAGCCACCTGGCTCAACGCTTCAGTCATCCAGTGGAAATCGGCGGGGCCCAACTCAACCCCCGCCAATGGGTCACGCGCATCCGCATCAAATCCGGCGGAGATGAAAAGGAGTTCGGGTTCAAACTTGGTGAGTCGGGGGATCACATCTTGCTCAAACGCCCGGCGGTAGGTCTCACCATCTGATCCGGCACGAATGGGAATGTTCATGATGTTCCCATGGGCACCCTGCTCTTGCGGCAGGCCAGTGCCGGGAAACAGCGGAAACTCATGGAGTGAGATGTAAAGCATCCGGGGATCGGCCTCGGCCATGGTCTGTGTGCCATTGCCGTGATGGACATCAAAATCGACGATGGCGACCCGGTTTAGCCCACCAGCCTCCAACGCATGGGCGGCACCCACAGCTACGTTGTTAAAGATACAGAAGCCCATGCACTCGGCCGGTTCCGCATGGTGACCAGGTGGCCTCATCGCCAAAAAGGCGCGACTGACCGCACCAGATAGAACCTGATCCACGGCCAGCACGGCACCACCAGCGGCATGCAGGGCGGCCGTACCGCTGCCCTGGCTCAATACGGTATCGCCATCAACCCGCACCATGCCTTCCTCTGGCACGGCCTCAAGTACCGCCTCGGCATAGCCAGGCAGGTGCACCCGATCGATCACTGATATGTCGGCGGCCGGCGCCTCTATCCTTACCGCTTCAGCAAATTGAGGGGCAGCAAGGGCATCTGCAACCGCATTTAGACGGTCAATTCGCTCTGGATGGCCGGGCCCGGTATCATGGGCCATACCGCTATCATGCTGAATAATCGCCAGCGCGTTTGGGGGTAAAGACATGGGTGCTCGGCCCTCAAGCCAAAGGTGGGTGCCAATGCCATAGCCGATTGTTTCACCCGGCTGACCGGTCAATTCGCTGAGATTGACCTTTCTTCGTGGCTGGCAGTGCTTACTTTCTGTTGGCAGGCAACCTATGTCAAACCACAGCGATTACCCAAGACAGGCTTCTCAAGTCATGGCCATGATGAACAAACGGCCCACCGCCCCACGAGCTGCCCCAGCCATTTCTATGGTTCTGGGCGGGCTACTTATGATTGGCCTTTGGGCCCAGGGGGGCATCGCGATCGCTCAAGGTGGGCCACCACAAGCGGCCGCTGTTCGGGTGGATGCGGTTGCCATGACCGCCCTTGATGCCACTACCCCAGTTTTAGGGCGGGTGGTTACCCGTCAGGGTGGGGTAATCGCAGCACGGGTTGCAGGACCAGTGCAATCGGTGACGGCGAATGTCGGTGATCAAGTGGCGGCGAATGACCTGTTGGCCGTTCTGGATCGTGACCGCCTACAGCTTGAGGTTGACCTGGCCGCCGCTGAACTGGCGACCGCCGATGCCGATCTGGCGACCGCCAGGGCGCGCCGTACCCAGGCTGGGTTAGAGTTTGACCGCCTTGACCGACTTCAAGGATCCGCCGCCTTCTCACAAGCCCGATATGAAGATGCTGAGACCGAGGTTATCCGGACCCGGAGTGAGATTGTCGCCGCCGAGGCAAGGCAACAGCGCGCCAAAGCCGCCCTGGATTTGGCACAACTCGACCTGACCCGCGCCGAGGTGCGCGCACCCTATGATGGCGTTGTCACCATGCGCCATGCAGAGCCTGGCGCCTATCTCGCGGTTGGCGAGTCTGTCATCACACTGATGGATTTGAGCGAACTTGAGATTGAGGCCGATGTGCCCTTCGACCGCCTAGCCGGTCTTCGACCCGGCACGCTAGTCACCGTTGAATTCGATAATGGTCACCAGCAGGCTTTACCCGTCCGAACCGTCGTGCCGGAGGAGAACCCACGCACCCGAACCCGCGCCGTGCGTCTCTCTGTAAAGGATGCTGAACTGGCCGCTGGCCTCGCGATCAACGCCGCGACCACAGTGATGGTGCCGTTAGATGCTGAGGCCCAGGCCCTTACGGTTCATAAAGACGCGGTGATTAAGCGCCTGGATGGCTCCATCGTTTTTGTGGCCGAGCCAACAGCCGATGGCGGCGATGCCGCCACGGCAAGCCAACGCAAGGTTCGCCTGGGTCGTGCGGTTGGTGAGCGGTTTGAGGTTTTGGATGGCCTCGTCGCCGGCGAGTTGGCTGTAACCCGTGGCAATGAGCGCCTACGCCCCGGCCAGGCCTTACAACTGCCACCGGTCAGCACCGCTGAGCAGGGCTGATACAGCATGAACTTGATCCGCATCGCCATTGAGCGCCCCATCGCCATCCTGGCCGGTGTGGCCATGGTCATCATGTTTGGCGCCGTGGCGCTGCAGAGCATCCCAATCCAGCTGGCACCGGATGTGAACCGCCCAATCATCACGGTGGAAACCCGTTGGCCCGGTGCTGCCCCAGCGGAGGTTGAGCGCGAGATCGTCAATCTTCAGGAAGAAGAGCTGAAGGGCCTCGATGGCTTGGTCAAAATGACCAGCCGCTCCCGCAATGATGAGGGGGAGATTACGCTCGAGTTCAATGTCGGCGCGGATATGAGCCGCTCACTGCTCTTGGTCGCCAATCGCCTAGACCGGGTTGATGGTTACCCGGCCGAGGCTGACCAGCCGGTGCTCGACACCTCAGCGGCAGAGGATAGCCCCATCGCCTGGTTCCACCTGCGGGCGGCACCCGGCAACAACCGGGCCATCTGGACCTATCGTGAGTTTGTTGAAGATATCATTCAGGACCGCATCGAGCGTGTGCCAGGCGTCAGCCGGGTCAATGTCTTTGGTGGTGTTGAGCGGGAGATGCAGATCAGCGTTAACCCCAACGCCATGGCCCAATACGGCATCACCGTCCCGGATATGGTTGCATCACTTCGGGCAGCAAACGCCTCAGTATCCGCCGGTGACATTAACGAGGGTAAGCGCCGCTACGTGGTCCGTACAGAGGGCGACTTTGAAACCCTAGACCAGGTGCGTGAGGTCATCATCCGCTCAGAGGTCGATGAGGAGACCGGCCGGGTTGCCCGGGTCACCGTCGGCGACATCGCCCAGGTCGAGTTTGGCTTCAAAGAGAGTACGGCGCGTATTCGCCAGCTGGGCGAACCCTCCATCGCCTTTAATGCGGTGCGTGAAACCGGCGCCAATGTGATTGAGACCATGGCCGGCATTGCCGAGGCGGTGGATGAGCTAAACGCCAATGCCCTCCCCAATGCCGGGCTGGTGCTGACCCAAGTCTATGACGAGACGATCTACATCAACTCAGCGATCGATCTGGTGCAGCAGAACATCCTGTTCGGTGGCCTGCTGGCGGGGTCGATACTGCTGCTGTTCCTCCGTTCCTGGCGACCAACACTGATTGTCAGCTTGGCGATCCCCGTCTCAATCATTGGCTCATTCGTCGCCATGGCGGCACTTGGGCGATCAATCAATGTCATCTCCCTTGCCGGTCTTGCCTTCGCTGTTGGTATGGTGGTCGACGCCGCCATTGTGGTGCTGGAGAATATCTTCCGACTGCGACAACGCGGGTTAAGTGCGCGTGAAGCCGCCTATCAGGGCACCTCACAGGTATGGGGGGCGGTACTCGTCTCCTCACTCACCACCGTGATGGTGTTCATTCCCATCCTGGTGATGGAGCTTGAGGTTGGTCAGCTGTTCCGCGACATCGCGGTTGCGATCTCAGTCTCTGTGGTCCTGTCCCTTATTGTTGCCGTGACGGTGATCCCAGCGCTCGGCTCTCGCCTATTACGACGCATGCCCGAGGGTAAGGAGGTTGTGCGCCTCCCCGTCATTGACCCCATGGCGGCCAAGTTTAAGGACAGCGTTGTTGGCCTGACCAAGCAGGTGATTAGCAACCGCCCCCTAGCGATTGGCGTGGTGGTTGGCATCTCCGGTTTGGCGGCGGTCGCGACCTGGGCCTTCCTGCCTAAGCTTGAGTACCTTCCGGAGGGGAACCGCAATCTGATCTTTGGCGTCGCCCTACCACCACCCGGTTACAATCTCGACACCTCAACCGAGATCGCAGAGAAGGTGGAGAGCGCGACCCGGCATCTTTGGGCCAGAGAGACTGGCCCAGAGGCTGAGCCTGGTGAACCGCCGAAGATGCAGCACTTCTTTTTCGTCGCTCTGCGCACACAGCTATTCTTTGGCAGTGCCGCCACGGATGATCAGGCCTCTCGCGTGTCGGAGCTTATCCCGGTTGTCGGCGCCCCGATCTTTGAAGAGCCGGGCACCTTTGGCTTCATCACCCAACCATCGCTGTTTGGTCGCGGCATTGGCGGTGGCCGGTCAATCGACCTCGACATCTCTGGCCCGGATCTACCGACCATCCTGGATGTGGCCCAACGTGCCGCCAACATCCTGCGCGAAACCTTCCCACCAGCCGAGGGCCATCAATTCCGCCCACAGCCTGGCCTAGAGCTTGGCGCGCCTGAGGTTCGGTTGATCCCCGACCCGCTGCGCCTCGCCGATAACGGCCTCAACACCAGGGATTTTGGCGCCACCATCGATGCCTTTAATGATGGGCTGCGGGTTGCTGAGATCACGGTTGGCGGCGAGCGGATCGATCTGACCCTGCGCGGTGAAAACACCGAAACTGGGGCCACACAGGACATTGGCAACCTGCCGGTCGTGACCCGCGAAGGGCGCATCGTGCCCGCTGCCAGCCTCGCCGATGTGCAGGTTACGGCAGGCCCTACAGAGATACGGCATCGTGAGCGCCTAAGAACGGTGACGCTGGAGGTCCGGCCATCAAATGCCCTCGCCCTTGAGGCCGCGATGGAGATCCTGCAGCGCGATGTGATCGACAGGTTGAGTAATGAGGGCGTGCCCGCCGGGATCAATATGCGGCTATCAGGTACGGCGGATCAGTTGACCGAGACCTGGAACGAGATTGTGCTCGACCTCTTAATCGCGCTGATCATCGTCTATCTGGTGATGGCGGTACTGTTTGAAAGCTTCTGGTACCCGCTGATCATCATGGTGTCAGTGCCACTGGCGACCGCTGGCGGCATTGGTGGCCTGGCTGTCCTCAATCTCTTTACGCTGCAGCAGTTGGACATGCTGACAATGCTGGGCTTCGTCATCCTGGTCGGGATTGTGGTGAACAACGCTATCCTGTTGGTCCACCAGACGCTGCACCACCTGCGCCATGACGGCATGGGGGTTGAGGCCGCGATCATTGATGCCACCACCAACCGTATCCGCCCCATCTTTATGTCATCGATGACCAGTATTTTCGGAATCCTGCCACTCGTGCTCTTTCCCGGTGCCGGTTCCGAACTATATCGTGGTTTAGGGTCAGTGGTTCTGGGCGGTCTGTCGCTCTCAGCGGTACTGACCTTGGCGGTGATTCCGCCACTTTTGGGCCTGGTTGCGCCGCTTATCGAAGGGCGAGATACAACGGCCGATGCGGGTGGGACATCCGCAAATCAAGGCGGGAATGTCGCGGCTGCCGAGTAGCCAGCGCATATTACTCAACCCTTAATTGCATTTTTTCTAATGCATACGGTTGATCTCCTGCATACTTAACCTAGTTGAAGTTCATCGTTGATTGCCACCTAAGGTTGACCAATGCCATTTCGTATTCTGCGCGAACAAGCCGGCGGCGTTGCCCGGCTTTTGAAGGCCGTCGCGAATGCACGTCGTCTGTCCATCCTTTGCGAACTTGCCGAGGGTGAGAAAACCGTGACCGACCTTCAGAACCTGATCGGTATCAGCCAATCGGCCCTATCACAGCATCTGGCACGCCTACGCCGTGATGAGTTGGTGGCGACCCGTCGGGATGCACAGAACATCTATTACCGGTTGGATGACCAGTATGTGCCAGACCTGCTCGGCTATCTTGAGCGGTTTGCCGATGTTTATGATCGTGAAGCGGCCAATGATCGCCGCCCACCAGCTGAGCGACCAGACATCGCCGCTGAGTAATCTCAGTACAATCAGAGTTTAGGAGAGCTGTTCCGCTGTTAAGTCAGCCGAACAGCTTATCTATGTCGTCTTGGCTGATGCCGTCATCGGCTGGGCCATTGAGCAAGCCACTCTCATCAAAGTGCTTATCATTGGGATCACCGCAAGCGACCTCTTCATCGCCGCTATCATCCGCGCTGTGATCAACGCCCATCGCACGCTCCACATCCTGCAGACGAGACTCTACCGAGTTCAGAATTTGGGTGACGTTGGATAGCCGCTGCCCCGTCAGGTCTTGGAAGCTTGAGGCCTGGAATATCCGCACAACCTGATCGCGGATGGTATTCATCTCTGGTGCCAGATGCTCCGCGGCGTCGATGTTTGCCAGCTGCTGGCCCAGATCGGTGGCAACCTCATCAATCGCCTCACAGGCCGTCAGGATCTCCTCCGTCGCCTGCTCTGTGCTTTTGATTACTGAGGTGAGCTCGTCAGCAGCCCCATCAATGCGACGGTTACCAGCAGAGATGGAACGGAAATCGCGAACCAGGTCGCGGCCGAAATCTGGGCCACCCCCCTCTGATTGATCGGCGCTTGGGGCCGTAAAATTAGCGTGTGTGTCAGGGTCATCATCAAGGCGATCGGCAATGACCGTGATACGGCTTTCCACCCGGCTGATAGCCGCCATTAACTGATCAAGGTGATCATGGGTCGATGGGGCTGGTGTCTTTGGTTGCGCTGGTTTCTGCGCGGCAACCGGTTTGCCATCGCGTTGTCGTTCAATGCGATAGGGGCGTGGGGGTTCATAGGCCATACTGGCTGCTCCTGATAGAACAGTTAGTGTGGCACCAGACTAGGCCGCAGCCGCTTTCCGAAAGCTTAAAGCAGGCTGTGGATTGGCTAGAAATCGAACCAGTTAATTGCCAACCACATGTCCTTCTCGGCGTGGATCCGCGCCGCCGACCAGCCGCATATTGCCCTCAGCATCACGCTGAAACTGAATGGCATGGAGGCCACTGACCATACTTGGCCGGACCACCTCATGCCCCTTTAGGGCGAGGCCTTGGGCAAACGGATCACCGGCCGCGCCCTGCTCAATTTCGGTCTTGCTATTACGGTTGCCGATATGGGGCTGGGCGACTGCTTCAGCTGGGCTCAAGCCGCCATCGAGAATGTGCAAAATAGCCCTCGCAACATAACCAATGATCCGGCTGCCGCCCGGCGATCCAATCGCCAGGGTTGGATGATACAAGTGGTCAAACACAATGGTTGGCGCCATTGAGCTGCGTGGCCGCTTGCCAGGCTCTACCCGGTTGGCAATCGGTTTGCCCGCCTCATCCATTGGCCGGAACGAGAAGTCAGTGAGCTGGTTATTCAAAAGAATGCCATGAACCATCTGGCGTGAACCGAAGGCGCTCTCGATACTGCCGGTGTAGGAAACGATATTCCCATCAGCATCAACAACGGTGAAATGGGTGGTCCCGTGATCCTTCTGGGTGCCATCTGCCCCGGCCATAGCGGCCATCTGCGTGGCCGGATATTCACCAGCCTCCGCCCGGCCATCCATGGCACCAACCAAATCAATGAGGGCAGCGCGTTGAGCAAGATAATCCGGATCTAACAGCGCCTTCTCAGGCACCGATACATAGTCAGCATCCGCCATATACTGACCGCGATCCGCATAAGCCAAACGGGATGCCTCGGCATAGATATGGTCAGACACACTGCCGCCGGGCACCAAATTGGCCCCGGCCGGTCCTTTGGCCATGGTGGCAGCATCATAGATGCCCAATATCTGACCGACGGTTAGACCACCAGAGCTGGGGGGACCCATGCCACAAACACGGTAGACCCGAAACAAGCCACAAACAGGCGCCCGCCGAACCGCTCGATATGCCGCCATATCTTCAATCGACAGCAAACCTGGGTTCACGGGGTGGCCCTGAACCTTCTCAACGATGTCCTCCGCAATAGGCCCTTTATAGAAGGCATCGCCACCTTCCCGTGCGATCCGTGTGAGAAGATCGGCATAGGGCTGATTTTTGAGGATATGACCAACCGGCCTTGGACGGCCATCTAAGCCAAAGAAGTATGCTGCGGTAACACTGTCATCAAACAGCCCCTGGGCCGCATCGATGCTGGCATGGAGCCGTGGTGAGATCGGAAAACCGGTCTCGGCGAGGCCGATTGCAGGTTGAAGCAAGATTTCCCAATCAATCCGACCATGATCCTGGTGAAGACGCTCAAGCAGCCGGACCGTGCCAGGCGTACCAACGGAGCGGCCACCGATGACCGCATCCCAGAACGGCATTGGGTCGCCATCATCCTTGAGAAACAAATCGCCCGCGGCACTCATAGGGGCGGTTTCGCGCCCGTCATAGCTATCCAACAGAAGCTGATCGGCACGCCAATGAAGGGCAAAGGCACCACCACCAAGGCCAGATGACTGCGGCTCAACGAGGGTCAGAACAGTCTGGATCGCCACCGCCGCATCGGCAGCACTACCACCGGCGGCCAGCATTGCCATCCCCACCTGACTGGCAATCGGATGGGCGGTCACAACCATTGCCCGGTCGCCAGTACCGCTGCGGGCAAGACCGTTGGTCTGGGCCACGACATCACCGCTGCCCATGCCGCTACCAACCAGCAGACCTAAACAAAGACAAAGGGCTTTTAAGCCCCGTCGCCAAATCGCGTTTCTTTCGTCGCGTTGCATGATTTTGGCACCCCTGAATGCTTCTGAAGTTTTGGACCTTGCGCTATATGGCAAGCGAGTGTGGCCCATGGTACTCAAATCGCTTAATCACCTGATCCTCTATCACGGTGAACGTGGCGCCTGGGCCTGGAAAAGCGCAAAATAGCAATATGTGGGAAGCCGTTTCGACGGCAGCATCTTTTAGGTCATCAATGTCTACACAGTTCGATACCCCAGACTCCGCTGGCCTTCAGGCACGTATGGCTTCCAAGAAGCGTGGCCGACGCGATGTCTATCCATCAACCGGTAAGCGGGCCATCGCCTATACGGTCGATCACCTTCTGCTCACCATGCTGTCGTTTCTGTTCGCCTTCCTTCTGAACATCTTCTTTCCGGCACCAGCATTCGAGATGATCCCGCCAGCCTTGCAGATCACCTTGGACGCCTCAGGCATGCCGACGAGCACTATTGATCGGATACCAACGCAAGAGGAGGCCATGGCCATGATCCTCGAGCATTGGGTTGCTCAGCTTGGCAATTTTCAGCCGCTATTCTGGCTCTCATTCCTGTTGCCAATGATCTATTTTTCGATGTTCACGGCGAGCCGGTGGCAGGCAACCCCAGGCATGCGCTGGTGCAAGATCATGATAACTGATCGCCATGGAAATGCCCTGTCATTCGGCCAAGCCGCCTGGCGGACATTGGCGCATTTCATCACCTTCTTCACACTTGGCCTGGGCTTCTTTGCGGCCAACTTTAATAAGCGCCGCCTAGCCCTCCATGACTGGTTATCAGCCAGCGAGGTGCGCACTTTTGATGCCGAGTTTCAGGCTGAGCGGACACGCCGTACAGAGGCTGCGCGCGAAGAGGTAATGACCGCGAAAGCAAAGGCGGCCAGTACCAGCACCGCAAGGAATAAAGCGACTGCGAAGAAGCCCACATCCAAGTCAGATCAACCTGCAAAAAAGCTCCGACCAACGAGTGCCAAAACGGCACCTAAAGGCAAGGCATCGAAGCGGCCAAGCAAGCCGACTGAATAAAGCTGAAAAACTTGCTTGGAGCCGTCATCAACCGGCCCTACTCTGGCAGGATATTGCAATGCAGTGCTGCCCCCAACCTGGCTGCTGAATGGTCAGGCCGCTTCACCGCTTGCAGTTAAACCAAAACCATAATCCACCGCCCCACTGGCTGACGCTTTGTTGGGGCATTTTTCGGGACACGTATCGCCATGAATAAGCAAGTCGATCCAAAAACCCTGCCTACCGCCCCAAATGATTTGGAAGCGTATTGGATGCCGTTCACCCCGAACCGGCAGTTCAAGGCTGACCCACGCATGATCGTCGGTGCCGACGGCATGTACTATACTGGGCAAGATGGTCGACAATTGCTAGATGGCGCGGCCGGTCTGTGGTGCGTGAATGCGGGCCACAACCGCAAACCCATTGCCGATGCAGTGAACGCACAGCTAGCTGAGCTGGACTATGTCCCAGCCTTCCAAATGGGCCACCCCAAAGCCTTTGAGATGGCGAGCCGCCTAACCACCATCCTGCCGCAAGGCCTGGACCATGTGTTCTTCTCGAACTCTGGCTCAGAGGCTGTGGATACGGCACTGAAGATTGCCATTGGCTATCACCGCGCCCGCGGTGAGGGTCAGCGCACGCGTCTTATCGGGCGTGAGCGTGGTTATCACGGTGTCGGCTTTGGCGGCATTTCGGTTGGCGGCATGCCGTATAACCGGAAGACCTTCAACGGTGCGCTACTGCCCCATGTCGATCACCTGCCACACACCCACCATAAGGAGCATCAGGCCTTCTCAAAAGGTCAGCCCGAATGGGGTGCGCATCTGGCCGATCAGCTGGAAGACATCGTCGCCCTGCATGATGCATCAACCATTGCAGCCGTGATCGTTGAGCCGATTGCCGGGTCCACCGGTGTGTTGGTGCCACCGAAAGGCTATCTCGAACGTCTGCGGGAGATCTGTGACAAGCATGGCTTGCTGCTGATCTTTGATGAGGTGATCTGCGGCTTTGGCCGATTGGGTACCGCCACGGCGGCTGAGTATTTCGGCATCACGCCGGATATCATGACCATGGCCAAGGGCATCACTAATGGTGTCGTACCCATGGGCGCGACCGCTGTGTCTGCCGATATCTACAACGCCTTCATGCAAGGGCCGGATCACATGATTGAGTTCTTCCATGGCTACACCTATTCGGGCCACCCGCTGGCAGCAGCGGCCGGGCTTGCCACCCTCGATATCTATCGGGATGAGGGGCTGTTCGACCATGCGGCTAAGATGGCACCGAAGTTTGAGGAAGCCCTGCACAGCCTGAAGAACGAGCCAAATGTCATCGACATCCGCAATATGGGGATGATCGGCGCCGTTGAGCTTGAGCCCGTTGCGGGCACGCCAACCAAGCGTGCTTACGATGTATTCCTCGATTGCTGGCACAATGATGTGGTGGTGCGGTTCACCGGCGATACCATCGCCATGTCACCGCCACTGATCATGGAAGAACAGCATATCGAGCAGTTGGTTGAGACCCTGCGTCAGGCAATCCGCCGCGCGGCTTAACACCGATAATCGACGAATACTGGGCAGCGGCCGGGCAAGAGTACTTGTCCGGCCGCTCTCATCATGGCAAAACCGCGCCCGAATGGTCGGATCAACCGCCCACCTGCCGCTCATCATGAGCACCTATCCGAGAGACAACCAAAACCATGAAAACGACCCAGCGCGTCCGCAAGATCCTCAGCTACTACGAAACCGAAAGCCCAGGCGTTAAAGCCAACATCGCCCGCTTCCTCATGGAAGGTAAGCTGAAAGGCACCGGCAAGCTGATCATCCTGCCAGTTGACCAAGGCTTTGAGCACGGTCCCGCGCGGTCATTCGCCGCCAATCCTGCTGGCTATGACCCAATGTATCACCCACAGCTAGCACTCGATGCTGGCCTGTCTGGTTATGCTGCCCCACTCGGCATGCTGGAATGCGTGGCCGATACCTTTGCTGGCCAGATGCCATTGATCCTGAAGATGAACAGCGCTAATAGCCTGTCCCGCCAGAAGGAAGATGCTGACCAGGCCGTTACGGCCACAATCGATGATGCGCTGCGCCTTGGCTGCTCCGCTATCGGCTTTACCATCTACCCAGGCTCCGACGCCGCTTACGACCAGTTCGAAGAGCTGCGCGACCTAACCTTGGAAGCTAAGTCCGCTGGCCTTGCCACCGTTGTTTGGTCCTACCCACGTGGTGGTTCGATGACCAAAGACGGTGAAACCGCTGTCGACGTGATTGCCTATGGTGCGCACATGGCCTGTATGCTCGGCGCTAACATCGTGAAGGTGAAACTGCCGACCGACTTCATCGAACTCAAAGAAGCCAAGAAGGTTTATGAGGACGAGAAGATTGATGTCAGCACCCTGACCAAGCGCGTCGAGCATGTCGTGAAGTCTTGCTATGACGGTCGCCGTCTCGTCATCTTCTCCGGTGGCGGCAAGAAGGGCACCGAGGGTCTCTACGAAGATGCCCGCGCCATTCAACAAGGCGGTGGCAATGGCTCCATTATTGGCCGCAACGTCTTCCAACGCCCACGCGAAGAGTCGCTCGAGGTGCTGGCTAAGATGATCGATATCTTCAAGGGCGCTGAGTAACCCTTAGCCCCTCAGACAAACGAATTCAGAGCGGCCGGCGGCAGGCAACTGCCCCGGCCGTTTTGTATGTTTGGGGCAAATAAACCCTCGATTAACTGATTTTGCGCACCCTGTGGGTCGAATACGGGCAGGTCAACCAACTGGCCGCCTATGCCATTGATCCCGGTTGGAGAGTAAAATCATGATGAGCATGCAAGCAGCCGATACACCCAAGAAGGTGTCGTTTCGGTTCAAGGACCTTTCGATCGCCACCAAACTCGGCATCGGGTTCGGTTTGGTGGTCGCCATTCTGATCAGCATTGGCGTATCCGCCAGCCTCGGCTTCAACAAGGTGCTCGGCAGCCTCGAAACATTCGAGGCAATGTCAGATGACAGCTCAATCACGGCAAAGCTTGAGACTGAGCTACTGTTTGCCCGGTTAGCGGTGAAGAACTTTGTTATCTCCGGCGGCCAAGCAGAGATTGATGCCGTTAAATCTCGGCTAGAGAAAGTCGACGGCTACCTCCAGCAGGCTAATGCCTCAATTCAGGCGCCTGAGCGCGTTCAGCTGCTGACCCAAGTGCAGTCGAGTATGGAGACCTATTCAGAAGCCTTTTATGAGGTGGCCGCCAAGCAGGCTGAGCGAAATAGCTTTGTTCTGGAGCAGCTGAACCTCATTGGTCCTGAGGCCCGAAAGAAGCTGAGCGAGATCATGGCCAGCGCATTCCGGGATAACGATGCCGAGGCTGCTTACTATGCTGGCTTGGCCCAACAAAACTTGATGCTGGCTCGCTTCTACGCTGAGCGGTTCTTGCAAACGAATGAGCCAGAAGCAATCACCCGCACCCAAGCTGAGCTGGCCAATACCGCCTCCGCCATTGGGGATCTGCTCATTCGGCTTCAGAACCCGACCCGACGGGCCCTGGCAACTGAAACCCGCACGTTAATGGAACAGTATGGGACTGCATTTGAAGGTGCAGTCACGGCCATCACTGAGCGTAACAGCCTAATCACCGGTCAGCTCGACCAGATCGGCCCTGAGGTTGCTGGACTTCTCGTTCAACTGCTTGAGAGCGTCCAGGCTGAAACCAAAACCACAGGTGATGCAACCCATGACATTGTAGTTAGCTCCCTAACACAAGCGCTCCTTCTGATGGCAGTTGGTGCCCTACTAGCAGCAGGGGCTGCACTTCTAATCGCCCGGGCCACCAGCCAGCCAATCAATGAAATGACGTCGGTGATGGAGGATATCGCTGGCGGCAACCTAACAGTCGCCATCCCGGATCAAGATCGCGGCGATGAGATTGGTGCCATGGCCAAGACGGTTGCGGTGTTCAAAGAGAACGGGCTGCGCGTTCAGGAGATGCAGGCCGAGGAAGAGGCCCGCAAAGCCCAAGCAGAAGCTGAGAAGCAAGCTGCCATGGATCAAATGGCTTCGTCTTTCGAGGCAAGCGTTGGCAGCGTGATCCAAAGCCTTGGTGCCGCCGCTGACGAGATGAAGGCATCGGCAGAAAGCATGACCGCGATTGCTGAGGAGACAAGCCGTCAGACCGTGGCTGCTGCCTCCGCAACCGATCAGGCAAACTCAAACGTTCAAACCATGGCGGCAGCCTCCGAAGAGCTTTCCAGCTCGATCGCGGAAGTAAATCGCCAGGTCATGAACGGCTCAGAGATTGCCCAGAAAGCATCCCGCGAAGCGACCAAGACCAATGAGACCATTCAGGGCCTCTCGGATGCGGCGCAGTCTATCAACGAGGTCATTATCCTGATCCAGGATATCGCAGAGCAAACCAACCTTCTGGCACTCAACGCAACGATTGAAGCCGCTCGTGCTGGCGAGGCTGGTAAAGGCTTCGCCGTGGTGGCCTCTGAGGTGAAGGGCCTCGCTAATCAAACGGCGAAGGCGACTGAAGAGATCGGCAAACAGATTGGTACGGTCCAACAGGTCGCCAGTGAGTCCGTGGATGCCATTGCGAGCATTGGCGAGACCATTCAGCAGATGGCCGACATCACAGAGGCGATCAATGAAGCGATGGACCAGCAGGATGTGGCGACCCGTGAGATTGCCCAAAATGCCGGTCAGGCCGCAAACGGCACGGCCAGCGTTGCCTCAAGTGTGGGTGATGTAAGCCAAGCCGCCGATGAAACTGGCCGCGCATCCTCGGATGTGTTGGGTGCTGCCAGCGAGCTGTCGCAACAAACCACCACCTTGCATGATGAGGTCCAGCGCTTCCTTCAAAACATGCGGGCGGCGTAACGACCCAATAAAATAGCCGCAGAGCCACCGTTGCGATTGATTTGTGATGGTGAAGCGGGCAGATCGACAGGGCGGGCACCATCCCGCCCTGTTTGCCGTTCATGCCCTAACCAGCTTGCCCTTATGCCCGACCATAAATTTGACCCAGATCGCCCACCACTGGCCCACTACCTAGCCCTTCCCGCCTATGGCGATGAGGCGGCCGCGCGCGCTGGCCTGCCGCAGCTTGAGGCTTGGCTCGACACCTGGTCACCGGCGGCGGTGTTGGTCACCATCGATAGCGATGATCCAGTAGTCATCGGCGATGCTATCACCGTGCTACAGCCAGCCATCCAATCGCGAGATATTGCCTTGCTTCTAGCTGGTGATCCGGTGGTGGCGAAGGCGCTCGACTGTGATGGGGTTCATTTGCCAGGTGGGGCGAAGGCTGCGCGGGCAGCCATCGGCCCCGACATGATCCTGGGCATTGAATGCGGCAGCAGCCGGCATGAGGCGATCACTGCCGCGGAACAGGGCGCCGACTATGTCTGCTTTGGCCCGTTTGAGGGTGAGGACGATAAAGAGACGGTCGGCTGGTGGCAGATGATGATGGAGCCGCCCTGTGTCGCCGATGGCGCCAGTGATGCGGAACAAGCCAAGGCCTTATACGAGGCAGGCGCGGACTTTGTTTTGATACATCCAAACTAAGCTGATCCGGGTTCAGTTCGGCATTGGTGGTTTCAACCACCAACCATAGGCTTCCCATATGAGTGAGATGACCGCCAATGACTGGATGTCGATTATCGGCCGCGCCCTGCGCGATGCCGGTGGGATCGATTTTGGCTCCCTTGCCCGCTATGCCGGGTATCGGCAGCGTGGCGGCCAAGAACCGGCGGTAGACAGCCCAAGCATGATGGCCTCAAGCGCTGGCGGATCCGGCATTGGGCGAGAAGGTGGTGGCTCATACGCCCCTTTAGCTGATGCCCTGCACGACACCCCGATTAGCATGATGGGCGAACGGCCACCGCTGCCACCCCAAAAGGCTCAGTTTGAGCCTAAGCCACAATCCGCCGCTGATCGTGAGAAGGCGCGGGTTAATCGGATTGTTGAACGGGCCATTGAGGGGTCAGTCGCGCGCGGGACACTGGAACGCGATGCCGCGGATGCGCTGCTTGAAGGGCGCTACTCTGCATGGTTAGAAAAGAAACACCGAGAGAAGGCTGCCACCACACCGGCCACCCCGCCTATCGGTAAAACGCCCTAACCATCACCTTAAAGCTCAGGAGTTCTCCGAATGAGCGATGCGCCCCCAACCGATACCGAGTTCACGTCCCCCAGCATCATCAGCCACGTCTCCGTCGGCACGAATGATTTCGACCGCGCGGTTGAATTCTATGATGCGGTTATGCCCGTCGTGGGCGCCAAACGGCTCATGACCCATCCGGGTGCCGCCGCCTATGGCAAGATGTTTCCAGAGTTCTGGGTTCAAACACCATTTGATGAGCAGCCAGCCGTGGTTGGCAATGGCCAACACTTCGCCTTCATCGCGGACTCAAAAGCGGTCGTCGATGCGTTCCACGCTGCCTGTTTGAAAGCAGGTGCGACGGATGACGGCCCACCGGGCCCACGCCCACTTTACGGTGAGCCCTATTACGGTTGCTTCCTCCGCGATTTGGACGGCAATAAGATCGAAGCAACGTTCTGGGATCACGAACTCGCCGCCAAATTGGGCATGGGCTGACGCCTAGTCGATGCCCGCATCAATTGGCAGCCAACACACCTGATCAATATGGCTGGCACCGGCCAGCACCATCGCCAGCCGGTCGATGCCGAGGGCAATGCCGCCCGCATCGGGCATCCCGTGATGTAGTGCGGCGATGAAATCATCATCAATCGGGTAACGCTCACTATAGAGCTGTTCTTTGAGGTCCATATCGGCCTCGAACCGGCGGCGTTGCTCGCCAGCGTCGGTCAGCTCACCAAAAGCATTGGCGAGTTCTAGACCGCAGATATAGAGCTCGAACCGCTCTGCCATGCGCGGGTTGTCGGCGCTGGGGCGCGACAGGGCGGCCATGGAGATCGGGTAGTCGTAGAGTATGGCGGGCTTACCAACGCCAAGCTTTGGCTCAATCCGGTCTAGGAAGATGCGGAAGAACAGATCGTCCCAGCGATCATCTTCGGCCACGTGATAACCAAGCTGTTTTGCAACCGGTGCCAGAAGGGCGACATCCGGGTTCCAGTCATCCGGGCCAATCGTCGCCATGATGTCGATACCGACATGGCGCTCAAACGCCTCGGCCACGCTTAGATAATCCCACGGACCATGAGGATCGGCGGTGGCATTGCCATACCGAAGCTGATCTACACCACAGGCCTTGGCCGCTGCTTTCACCATCGCTTCCGTATCCGCCATGATGTCCCGATACCCGGCATTGGTGCGGTACCACTCAATCATGGTGAATTCTGGTTGGTGCAGGCCTGCCTGTTCGCCGTTTCGGAACACCCGGCAGATCTGGAACAGCTTTTCCCAACCACCGACCAACAGCTTCTTCATCGCGAATTCAGGACTGGTGTGTAGGTAGAAGGGCCGCCGGGTCTTTCGATCCATATGGATGAAGTCGGCCTGGAACGCCTGCAAATGCGGCTCAAGCCCTGGACTTACCTGCAAAGCCGGTGTCTCACACTCGACAAAACCCTGACCGTGGAAGTAGTCACGGATGGCCCGGATCATGGTGGCGCGGGTCTCCAGGTTCCCTCGCTTTGCGGCCATTGCATCTGGATGCCAGACCGGTTGGCTTGCGGGCTGTTCGCTCATGGTATTGCTGCCAGTTGAGTTATGGGGTGGGCCAGCGATTGCGCCTGTCGACGCTTACTGTTAGCTTCCCGCCACCTTTTCCGAAGGGCCCTGTTTAGCGGCCCGGCAGACTTTCGGCGACAAGCATATGAAAATCAACGCGATCGAAATTCGTGGCGGCAACGTTCTCGACCATGAAGGCAAGCTTTGGCAGGTTCTGAAAAGCCAGATTTATCAGCCTGGTAAGGGTGCCTCCGTGGTGCAGGTAGAGATGCGCGATGTGCGCACCGGTACCAAGACCAATGTCCGCTTCCGCACCCAAGAAACCGTCGAGCGCGCGCGCCTCGATGAGGTGGAGTATCAGTATCTCTACGATGAGGGTGACGGCAATTTCGCCTTCATGAACAACGACAATTATGAGCAGATGTCCGTCTCTGGCGACATCATCGGCGAACAGAATATCTATCTTCAGGAAGGCATGAAGGTCATCCTGCAGATGTTTGAGAGCGAAGCGCTGTCAGTTCAACTGCCGACCACTGTTGTGCTTGAGATCACTGAGGCTGACCCAGTTGTTAAGGGCCAAACCGCCTCCTCCTCCTATAAGCCAGCAATGCTTGAGAATGGCGCCAAGATCATGGTCCCACCGCATATTGAGGCGGGCACCAAGGTTGTGGTGAAGCCGGAAGACGGCTCCTATGTTGAGCGTGCGAAGTAAGACATAAGCACCGTTAAACCGTTACGTGAAAGATCGG
This sequence comes from Alphaproteobacteria bacterium SS10, assembly GCA_019192455.1. Taxonomy (NCBI): domain Bacteria; kingdom Pseudomonadati; phylum Pseudomonadota; class Alphaproteobacteria; species Alphaproteobacteria bacterium SS10. Next base: position 3,429 of record JAHCML010000004.1, on the reverse strand, counting down.
CCCGATGGCCCATACCTCCCCACTTATCAATGTGATGGTGCAGGCAGCCCAGAAGGCCGCCAAGGGGCTAACCCGCGACTTCGGCGAGGTTGAGAACCTGCAGGTCTCCAAGAAGGGGCCCAGCGACTTCGTCTCCTCCGCTGATTTGTTTGCTGAGAAGAAGCTGCGTGAAGCGCTTGAGAAGGCACGCCCGGATTTTGGCTTCCTGCTTGAAGAGGGCGGCCGCGTTGAGGGCAAGGACCATTCCAACACCTGGATCATCGATCCGCTGGATGGCACGACTAACTTCCTCCACGGCTTCCCCCATTGGTGCATCTCCATCGCGCTAGAGCGGGACAGCGATATCCATGCCGGTGTCATCTATGACCCGATTAAGGATGACCTGTTCTGGGCCGAAAAGGGCCAGGGTGCCTTCTGGAATGACCGCCGCATGCGGGTTGCCAATCGCTTACATCTCGATGAGGCGATTGTTGCCACCGATGTGCCGGGCATCGGCCGTGGTGACCACTCCGAAATCCTTGGCACGCTGGGCCAGGTCATGCGCAGCGTTGCCGGCGTTCGCCGCACCGGCTCTGCCGCCCTCGACCTTGCCTATGTCGCGGCTGGTAAGCTCGATGCTTACTGGGAGAAGGATGTGAATGCCTGGGACGTGGCAGCTGGCGTCGCCATGGTGCGTGAAGCCGGTGGCATCGTCTCCGACCTGAAAGGTGAGCGGAAATGCCACCACGCAGGCCACATCATTGCCGCCAACACGCCAATTCACACCCAGCTGATGAAGCATGTGGGCATGGAAAAGCCGATGAGCCCGACCGCCGCCCGCCGAGCCGCAAAGAAGAAGGCAAAGGAAGCCTCTGATTAACCAGGCGGTTTTGATGCTGCCATCCCTTTGCCTTGTTCAATTGCCTATAAAACCAACCATCAAAACGCGATTTGCCGGGCCAGCATGATCCAAAGACCAAGCCAGTACCTGATCCGTATCGCCATTTTCCTAGTGGCCATCGCTGTGATTGGCGGGGTGCTGTTCCGCACGCTGATTGACGCCTTTATGGCGAACCCAGCGCTCAATGGCTTGATCCTCGGCGTCCTCTTGCTCGGCATCGTCTTCGCCATTCGCGAGGTCTGGCGCCTAACGCCGGAGGTTGATTGGCTCGACCGGGCGCAACGGGGCGATTATCGCTCCTATGGCAAGGACCCGGTCCTGCTCGCCTCCCTATCCCGCATTTTGACGGACAGTAATCGGGTGCGGTTAAGTCCGCCCGCCATGCGCTCACTCCTCGATGGGATTGCGGCCCGGCTCTATGAGACGCGAGAGTTGAACCGCTACGGCATTGGCCTGCTCGTCTTCCTCGGCCTGCTCGGCACCTTTTGGGGTCTGCTAACCACCATTGGCTCCATCGGTGTTGTGGTCGGCGGCCTATCGGTTGATGGCGGCGATATCGGCACTGTCTTCGCCGAGCTTAAAGCTGGGCTGCAAGCGCCCCTGGCCGGGATGAGCACCGCATTCTCCTCCTCCCTCTTCGGCCTAGCTGGCTCCCTAATCCTCGGTTTTGTCGACCTTCAGGCGGGCCAAGCTCAGAATCGTTTCTATATGGAGCTCGAGGACTGGCTGTCTGAGAACACAGAAGTCAGCAGCTCAACCGGCTCCGCTGTTGATGCGGACGGTGTGCCCACCGCTTATCTTGCCGCGCTCGTTGAACAGAATTCAGAGAACCTGGACCGCCTACGCGCCGTGGTTGAGAGCAATGAGGCCGAGAAGAAGCGCACCGCCGATTTGATGACTGAGATTAACGGCACGCTCGGCACCCTGAACCAGCATATGGCGGGCCAGCAAAGCCTGATGACTAAGCTGGTCGAGACCCAGGCCGATGTGGCGCCGCTGGTGATTGCCATCAACCAGGCCATCGCCGATGGCCGCATGGGCATCGATACCGAGAGCCAGCAGCACCTCCGCAATATGGATAATCAACTCAACCGCCTGCTTGATGAGGGCGCGCAAGGGCGGGTTGAGACGCTTGAGGCCCTGCGTGCAGAGATCCGTATCCTGGCTAAGACCGTGGCCAATCTTGACGTTACGGGCGGTGAGGCAAAGGACGAGCCCAAGGTGCCTCAGCGGCCCCTACCCCAATGGCTGGCGCCGCAACAGGGCAAGAGCTGAGGCCTGAGCCCCGATGCCCCTGCCCCCACGCCGCAATGGCGCCACCGCGATTAATGTTTGGCCCGGTTGGGTCGATGCCCTGTCATCGCTTTTGATGGTGGTGATCTTTGTGCTGTTGGTGTTCACCATGGCGCAGTTCTTCCTGCAATTCGCCCTAACCGGTCGGGACCTGCAGCTTGATCGCCTGAACAGCCAAATCAACCAGCTGACCGAACAGCTCGCCCTCCAACAATCAGAGAACACTGAGCTTGAGCTGACCCTGACCCAGCTAACCGAGCAGCTAGCCACCGCTACGGAACAGCGTGATGCGACCCGCGCCGCCCTCGCCGAGCGGACGGAGGAACGCGACAATCTTGAAGACCGCCTGATCTCAATCGAAGCCGCCTTGGCGACCAGCCAGGCCAACACCGCCGAGACCGAAGAAACGGTCGACCTTACCCTCCAGGCACTGCGTGATCAGGAAGCGGAGACCAGAGCCTCCCGCCAGCAAATCCAGGCGCTGAATGCCCAGCTGGCCGCGCTTAGTGATGAGCTGGCAAGGCTGAATGCCTTGCTAGAGGTGCAGGAAGCGGACATCGCCGAGAAGGAAGCACAGATCGTCAATCTCGGTGAGCGGCTGAACCAGGCGCTCGCCAATCGGGTTCAGGAATTGGCCCGTTACCGATCAGAGTTCTTTGGCCGCCTTAGAGAGATTCTGGGCGAGCGGGATGATGTCCGGATTGTCGGTGACCGCTTTGTCTTCCAGTCCGAAGTTCTCTTTGCGTCCGGCAGTGATGTGCTTGAGCCGGCGGGTCAGGAGCAACTGGCCCAGTTGGCGGTAACCTTGCAGGATTTGGCCTCTGAATTTCCCGAGGACCTGAACTGGATTTTACGAATTGATGGCCATACCGATGATGTGCCGATTAGCACGCCTGAGTTTCCCTCAAACTGGGAGTTATCGTCGGCCCGCGCTATCTCTGTCCTGAAGTTCCTGGCCGATCAGGGGATCGCAGAGCGGCGCCTGGCCGCGACGGGTTTTGGTGAGTACCAGCCGATTGAAACCGGTGAGACAGCGGAAGCGCGCCTCCGTAACCGCCGGATTGAGCTAAAATTCGACCAACGCTGATGCGGACAAAACTTGCTTTCTGGCAAACGCTTCGGTATCACGCTGCTTCGCTAAGTTTTTGAATGTTTAAAAACCTGCCGGTGGGCGCTGTTTAAACCAGCGACAGCCGCGCAAAACCGAGTGATGACGAGCCATGAAAGCTGAGATCCATCCCGATTACCACGAAATC
>JAHCML010000002.1 GCA_019192455.1 Alphaproteobacteria bacterium SS10 | reverse complement strand
TAACCGGGTGATCAGATCGAGATGACCAGGCTCACTAATACCGACAGCAATGGTCGTAAGAGCGGGTTTGGCGGCAGTATCCTGCGCCAACGCGTCTGATGATTGATAGGCTTGTGAAACGAAGGCCGTCGCAACTGCTATGGCCGTCCAAACCCCGCGAAACTTAGACCTTGGCACCCCTACCAACGGCCTAGCGCGTTGAATTTGGCTCATCGAAAATGGCCCCAGCAAAAATCAAATCCCCACACATGAAGAGTGTACCACCAAAATCGGCATGGCGGCAAAGCTCTGATTAACCAGAAAGATTGGACGGAGGCCCCTAAACCGACGCCATGATTTCAAGCGTGCCCGCAACCATGTCGCCCAGCACACTGCCCAGCGCCTGATCAAAGGCCCGGATGATGTCCTTAAGCCCGCCACCTTCAGCCGTGACAACCTCTTCTGAGGCAAGGCGGTCGACAATCACCCGCTGCGGCATCTGGATCAGCGTGCCACTGATCCGCACGCGAACATCTGGCGGGCTGCCTAAGGCTCGGTCGAAGTACTCGGCCTGGAATTCACGCAGTTCACTCTTAAGGATGAAATCTGCCCGCAGACCCGTCGTTTCCCGCCCGACGGAAACGATGCGCTGCGAGGTCTCAAAACTCTCAATCATCAGAGTTTGAACCATGTTTGGTGCGCGATCAGCCCAGGAGACCGAGGCATAGTACTCGATCTGATAGGGATCAGGCCGCAGCACAATACGTGCGGTGTTCAGGCCAGAGGCAGCCACCGGCTCCTCAACTAGCAACTGTGCATCAACCTGGGGCAATCCAGGCTGATAGGTGCTCTTCGGTGTCAGCGTGTAGAGATCAGGCTGTTTGCCTCCAGGCAATGGCAAGCTACAGCCAGCGGCAACCAGCGGCAGGGCACTGCCCACACCGCCTAATAAGGCCCGACGATTAAGCTTGGTGGATTTCATGATCTTACTCCAACTCAACGCCGTCGGCGGTCGTACCGAATAGGAACTCAGTCGGTGCCCGCTCAATTCGCTCAGCGAGCAAGCTGAGGTTCGACACCAGACCGCGAAGCTCCTGGAATAGGAAGGTCAACTCGTAGAGACCGTTCGACGTGAAGTCCCCGAGGGAGTCTGAGTTTGACTCAAGGATCGTGTCGGCACGCTCAACCATCGACTGGGTGGTGGTGGAGGCATCAAACACCGCCTGGCTGGTGGTCGTGAAACTATCGAAAACTTCGATGGTTGCCGTCTCAATATTGGAGATCGACTGCCCTGTGTTCTCGCCAAGCTCATTGAACGTCTCAAGCGTGGTCGCGGTTTGATCAAGAATGCCATCGACCTTGGTCAGCATCGGGTCCATTCGGGCGCCTGCCTGGGCGATGCTGGTCAAAATCACCTCGATCTCTTGGATCGACTTGCTCAAGCTAATGATATTGTCATCGGAGAAGACCATCGCGGCCCGTTCGGTCAGACCAATCAGGTTGTTCAACAACTCCGGTGCTGCCTCTAGAAGCTCACTGAACTGGGAGCCACGGGCCGTAATCTCCGGCACCTCATCCTGGCTCGCGATCCGCAGCAGGGGTGAATCACTAGTACCCGGTGATACTTCAACGAAGATGCCACCCGTCAGACCCTGCTGATCCAGCCGCGCCTCACTATCGGTGCGGATTGGGGTGTCGGCATCCACCTCAATGTAAACGCGCACCCGGGTTAGGGTTTCGGGGTCAATGCCAACCTCTGTTACCTGGCCGACCGGAACCCCCAGCAGGCGAACAGGGCTGCCAACCTGCAAACCAGTGACCGAGCGATCGAGATAGACGCGATAGCGCTGTGCATTGCCTTCCAAATCGGCATTGGTCAGCCAGGCGATGAATGTCAGGGCGAGCCCGACAAACAGCACGACGAACCCGCCGACCAGAACATCATTCGATTGGTTTTCCATGCTGCTTAGCCCCCTTGCTGGCGCATTGCTGCGTCAGGCCTTCTCTTGTTCAGCACCGGCCGCTCTTCCCCTTGGACCTGAGAAATACTCCTTAACCCAGGGGTGTCCCTCTTTCTGAACTTCCGTGATGGTACCGGTCACGATTCGCTTATCAATCAGTACCGCCAGGCGATCACAAATTGCGATTAAGCTGTCGAGATCATGAGTCACCATGAAGACAGTCAGCCCCAAGGCCTGCTGTAAGTCACGGATTAGCTTGTCAAAATCTGCGGCGGAAATCGGATCGAGGCCGGCTGTCGGCTCATCCAGGAAGACGATATCGGGATCGAGGGCGAGCGCACGGGCAAGCCCAGCGCGTTTGCGCATACCGCCCGAAAGCTCTGACGGGTACTTATCAGCCGCGTTCGCTGGCAGGCCGACCATCTGCAGCTTCACCCGTGCCGTATCATCAATGAACTTCTTGGAGAGGTCGCCGCGCTCTTGCATTGGCAACGCAACATTCTCAGCCACCGTCATAGAGGAGAACAGCGCACCATCCTGAAACAGCACCCCACACCGTCGAAGTAGCGGCAGCCGATCCATCGGCTTCAGTGCCCACATGGATTGATCAAACATCTTGATCTCACCTGCCGCTGGTCGAAGCAGGCCAATAATCTCGCGCAGCAGAACCGACTTACCGGTGCCAGAACCACCGACCACGCCCAGAACCTCACCGCGGTAAACATCGAGGTCTAACCCATCATGGATAACTTGAGCGCCGAACTGGGTCCTGACGCCGCGAACCTGGATGATTGCTTCCAGTTCACCCTCAGTTTTCTTCTCAGAACTCATATCCCAAGCTCCTGGAACAAGATGGAGAACAAAGCATCCAGAACGATCACCAGGCAGATCGAGACCACGACAGATTTCGTCGTCATCTCACCCACGCTTTGCGCACTGCCAGAAACGCGGAGCCCTTGGAAACAACCAACCATGGCAATGGTGAAGGCAAAGACCGGCGCCTTAATCAGGGTGACCAGCAGGTCATTGAACCCAACCGCCAACCGTAACTGCTCAAGGAAGATGGCGGGCCCAATATCCAGCGTGAAGTAACCAGCCAAACCGCCACCTAGCAGTCCGGCCATCGCCGCATAGAAACCAACCAATGGCAGGGTGATGACGAGGCCCAAAATCCGGGGCAGCACCAAAACCTCAATAACGTCGAGGCCCATGGTGCGCATGGCATCCACCTCCTCATTTACCTTCATGGTGCCGATCTGTGCTGTGAAGGCTGAGCCAGAGCGACCAGCTAAGATGATGGCGGCCAGCAAGATGCCAATCTCACGCAAGACCGCCAGACCAACAATATCGACCACCAGGATCTCAGCGCCAAAGTTCTGCAGCTGAATTGCAGACAGATAGGCGAGCACCATCCCGATCAGCAACGATAGCAACCCAACGATAGGCAGCGCGTTGATGCCCGTGGTCTCCATCTGATTGACCAGGGCCTTTAAGCGTAAGCGCCTTGGGTCGAGCAAGGTTCGACCCAGCACCCCTAGGATCAAGCCGAGAAAACCGAGTAGGTCCCGCCCCTCATCCATCACATGCTTTGCGCCACGCCCAAGACGGGCCAGCATGTTCACAATCGAGCTGCCTTCGGGCGGGCATGGTTCAATCTGGTCCGCGACCGCCAGAACCCGGTCGAGTAGCTCTTTCAAACGCGCCGGGATCGCGGCGAAGGTTACATCGACCTTCTGCCCGACCAGATCATTGCGTAGCTGCATAAGGGCGGTTGCGCCGAAGGTATCCAGGCTATCAACACCGGCCATCTCAAACGTCACCTGGCCATCTGAAACGCCGGACAGCTTCGATCTGATTACCTTGATGACACGCTCAATCTCGGGCCCTTGTGCCAGCAACCAATCGCCGGACAGCGTTAGCTGACGCCCCGCACCATCCAGCCGCCATTCTATTGGCCTGGCATTCGAACTGGCTGTATTGCTGGTTGAAGACATGGAGTTTTAGCAAAGCCTAACCGGCTGTTTTCAATCTGGATCAGTGAGCGCTTGGCCCCTGCCACACTTGGCCATAGGATGGCGCCGCTTTCTGCCTCGCCGACCCTCAACACAACGCCATGGACCTGAAGCAGCATATTCGCGGCATCCCGGACTTCCCCAAGCCGGGCATCCTTTTCTACGACATTTCGACCCTGCTGGCCCATGCCGGGGCTTGGCAGCACACCATTGACACGCTGGCGACGCAGATCGGTCACTACAAACCAGACGTGCTGGTGGGCATTGAATCCCGCGGGTTCCTGGTTGCGGCCCCGCTAGCGTTGAAGCTTGGCTGTGGTTTCGTGATGGTGCGTAAGCCAGGCAAACTGCCGGGTGACGTCATCGCCTTTGATTACGATCTGGAATACGGCACCGATACGCTAGAGATCCAAAAGGACGCGGTCCAACCAGGGCAAAAGGTTGTCGTACTGGATGACCTGCTGGCCACCGGCGGCACCATGGCGGCCTCAATTCAGCTACTGCAAAAGATCGGCGCAGAGGTGGCGGCGGCCGGCTGTATCATTGAGCTGACCTTCCTCAACGGCCGGGACAAGCTGCAAGTACCGGCTGTCACCCTAATCAAATACGACGATTAGGCTTGTGCCCTAACCAACCGGGGCAAATTGAACACCGGTGATGCGGTAGGCATAGGGCCCAGGCTCAATATAGATGCGTAGGGTTGTGCCCCGATTGCCCGGGCCAGCAGCCTTGTAGCTTACGTGGACAAACACGCCTCTCTCGTCCTCTCCAGTGCCATGGACGGTCGTCTCTATCTCCCCACGCAGATAGGGAACAACGCGGGACATGGTGGCGGTAAACGCCCGGCTTTTCAGGGCATCGGGGGTATTGCGCCAATTATTGATGACCAGCGGGCCAAAATGCTCAACGCCCTCAATCGCCTCAAGGAAGGCATAGACAGCCTCGGCAGCCTCACCCGGCGTTTCGGAGGCTGCAACGGCAGGCTGGACGCAATCAGCGAGGGCGACGGCGAATTCAGCAGGGCTGGGCGGCGAGCCACTGCCATCCTCAACACAGGCGGCAATTGGATCACTTGAGAAAAGCATCACGAGAACGGTGACAAGGCCGCCCAATGCTGCAATACCCACGGCGATCAACCGAATACCGATACCGCGCTGACGATATCGCCGCCGCGCACCAATGCTTGCTTTCGTCATGATCTGGCTACTATCCGGGCCCAGGATGGCCGGCAATGTGAGTTCAACCCAACGCCGATGACATGGTGATGAAACGATGACAGGACCAGCGCAAATCAACATTGGCTTTATCACCGACGCCCACATCGCGGCAGATGGTGCCCCGATTTGGCAAGGGATCGATAGCGTTGCCAACCTTCAGAAGTCAGTGGATTGGCTGAATGAGCAACCGCTCGACGCTGTTGTTCTGGGTGGTGATCTGGCCGATGCCGCCGATATGGAAGACGATGCAGTGGCACAGGCCATGTATCACGCAGCGATGCCGGTGCTTGAGCAGGTTAAGGCCCCCCTGCTCGCCATTCCGGGCAACCATGACCGCCATGACCTGTTCGCCGACTTCCTGGACAAATTTCGGGAAGATCAGTCGGCGCCAGATATGTCCCATCAAGTTCTGATCGGTGATTGGCGCCTACTACTGCTGGACACGGTTGAACCGGCACAGATTGAGGGCTCAATCTCTGACCTAACCATTGATTGGCTAGAAGAGATCTTTGACGCCGATCCCGATAAACCAACGCTCGTCTTCACCCACCACCCACCCTTCGGTTGCCACGAAGACCCTGAAATGGACATGCCATTTGGCAATGATGACCTGCTCACCAATGTGCTGGCGAAATGCACGGGCTTGAAGGGCTTGTTCGCCGGGCACTACCACCGTGAGATCGCCTGGCAATGGAATGGCGCGCAGTACCACGTGGCCCCTGCAACAGCCGGGCAGTTTCAGCACCCTAAGCTTGGCGGCGACATTAAGGGGCAGGACAAGTGGCCAACCCCAGGGCTGCAGCACCTCAAACTGACCGGGGCTGGTGGCGATGCCGCGCTGGCGGTTGAGACAATCTGGCTAGGCCCCAAACCGNAAGCTGCATAGCCTTTCCGGCGCGTCACACTAGGTTGGTGCTTAACCCATTCGTGTCGCACCACCGCAGATGTCAAAGCCTCGCCTACATATCGTCTGGTTCAAGCGTGATCTGCGCGTGGCTGATAACGCTGCGCTAACCGAGGCAGCCGTCGCAGCGAAAAGCACGGATGCATCGGTACTGCCCCTCTATGTTGTAGAGCCTGAGCTGTGGTCGCAGCCTGATTACTCCGGCCGCCAGTTTGCCTTTCTCTCAGAGTGCTTAAGCGACCTAAGGGCTGATTTAGCCAAGCTAGGACAACCACTGATCATTCGAGTGGGTGACGTTCTGAGCGTGCTGAACAGCTTTGCCAAAGCCCATGAGATCACAGGGTTGTGGTCGCACCAGGAAACCGGCAACGGCTGGACCTTCAAACGCGACATCCAGGTTGCTGATTGGTGCCTGGACCATGGCGTCGAATGGCATCAACCCCTGCAGCATGGCGTGTTCCGCACACTCTCCAACCGCAATGGCTGGGCCAAGCGTTGGGAACAAATGATGCGGACACCTCAAACTCAACCTCCGTTGTTGTCGCCACTGGATGGCGTGGATCTAGGTGAGTGCCCAACGGCCAAACAACTAGAACTGGTCGACGATCCCTGCCCCAACAGGCAGACCGGTGGGCGCGTTGAGGCTGAGACCACCTTGAACAGCTTTCTGTTTGAACGTGGCGAGGATTACCAGAAAGAGATGTCGAGCCCGGTGACGGCCTATGATGCGTGCTCTCGGCTCTCCCCCCATTTTGCCTTTGGCACCCTATCCATCCGGGAGGCAGCGCAGGCAGCCTGGGATCGGCAGGATCAGCTCAAAGCCATGGATAAGGGGACGAAGGGTAAATGGCCCAGCGCCATGAACAGCTTTGTTGCACGGCTTCATTGGCACTGCCACTTCATGCAGAAGCTTGAGAGCGAGCCACGATTGGAGTTTCAAAACCTTCACCCAGCCTATGACGGCCTACGTGAAGGCAGCTTTAGCCAAGGCTTTTTCGAGGCCTATCAACGCGGCGAAACCGGGTTCCCCTTTGTTGATGCCTGCCTTCGTGCGCTCGCCGCCCATGGCTGGATCAACTTCCGCATGCGGGCGATGCTGATGGCATTCTCCAGCTATCACCTTTGGCTTCATTGGCGGGAGCCGTCGTTGTTCCTCGCGCGGCAATTCACTGATTTCGAGCCGGGGATTCATTACGCCCAATCACAAATGCAGTCCGGCACAACCGGCATCAATACACCGCGCATCTACAATCCGGTGAAGCAAGGCCATGACCAAGACCCGGATGGCGCGTTTGTTAGGCGCTGGGTGCCCGAATTGGCGGGGCTTACCGGACGAGATATTCACGAACCCTGGCGGGCCGACCCTATGACCCTCCATGGTGCTGGTGTTGATTTGGGCCAAAGCTATCCAGACCAGCTGGTTGATCATGAACAGGCGGCCAGGGAGGCCAGGCAAGCGATCTGGGGCGTGCGGAAAGGCAGATCCTATCGCGACACCGCTGATGGCATACAAGACCAGCATGGCAGCCGAAAATCAGGCATCAAGCATCGCGGCGCCGAAACAAGCCGACGTCGTGCCCGAAAAGATGACGCCCAGGCAGAGCTGCTTTAACGGATCTGAGTGATGGCAAAGGGAAAGAACAAAACTGGCGGCATGCGGAAAAAGGGCGACCTACCTGAGAAGGTCTGCCCGGCCTGCAACCGTCCATTTACCTGGCGCAAGAAATGGGCCGATGTCTGGGAACAGGTGATCTATTGCTCAGAGCGCTGTCGCCGAACGACAAACGGCCCCGGTTGAACCGGGGCCGCTTCATCTAAGTATCTGGTTTAATGGCTTAGGCGTCGGCCCAGGTGCCATCAGGCTGGCGGCAAGCCGTACCGGTCATGATTTCAGTCTGGCCACCAATCTCGACGGTGTGGCGATACTCCCGGCAATATTGGCCGCTATCGCGCTCAAAGGTGCGATCAACTGTAACGGTCCCTGAGTTGCCGCTATCGGGATTGTTCCACGGAACGCTGGTACCGGTCGGTGCCGTCTCAAGCGTTTTCGCGGCGGTTTGCTGCATATAGGCCTTATCGGCACGATCCAGCGACGCACCAATCTCATTACCCAGGAAGCCACCCAACAGCACACCAGCGGCCGTTGCCGCGAGCTGACCGCTACCGCTGCCGATCTGCGCACCGGCGAGGCCGCCAAGGCCAGCGCCAAGAAGCGTGCCAAAAGTCTGCTTCTCGCCAGCATTAGTGGCGTTACAGGCCGCAAGACCGATGGTGATTGCAACCATCCCGGCAATCACGGGGAGAGAACGTCTGGTCTTCATCAATCAAATTCCTCTGAGATGGGTTCCTATCAGGCCCAGTTAATCAATTGGGGGCGCCCGCTTAAGTCCCCTGATGGTGCTTTAGATAAGTCCGCAAATTGACAAAACCAAGGCAAGTAAACGCGTCCGGCACTCACATTAGGCCCACGATTGTGTGACGAGCCCTGCAGATCGAGGGACACAACAGATTAATCCACGCATTAGCCAAGTAAGCGTTTGGCAAGGATAGCGCGGCATCATGGCTACCAAGCAGGAAACATGATGAGTGCACACCCATGTCACGCAAATCACTTCTGGCGGTCGGATTTATGGCGCTCGCGGCGCTAATTGGCCTTTTGCTCGGTGCGAAGTTTGGCCTCGGCATCGCCTGGCAAACCGGTTTTGAGATGCCTGAAGTAATCCAGGCGAATAGCAAGGTCATCAAGGGGGCGTTGGTCGCGAGCCTTTTGCTGATCATGGCGATTGGCATGGCAAATCTTAAGAGTGCAGACGCCGACAGTGAGGCTGCAGGCTCCAAAAATGCCCTCGATGAAAAAACACGGATGCGCCTGATTGAGAGCATCCTGCACAACACCAGCGATGCGGTTGTGATCACCTCAACCGATCTGGATGACCCGATTGGCCCGCGCATCCTGCTAACCAACCGGGCCTATCAATCCATGTCCGGCTATAGCGAGGATGAACTGCGCAATCAGCCGATCCCACTATTCACCGAGCAAGGGATGGATGCTGAAGAATGCATGCACCTACGCGATGCGCTCAGCATGGGCGAAACCTACCGAACTGAGATGGTGTTCTACCGCAGGGACAACCAGCAACTCTGGATGGATGTTGAGGTTTTCCCGCTGCTCGACAGCTCTGGCAAGGCAACCAACTTTGCCGCCTTTGCCCGGGATATCGGCGCGCAGAAGGAAATCCGATCAGAGCTTGAGAGCGCCAAGGAAGCGGCAGAGGCCGCAAACCGCCTCAAGAGCGAATTCCTCGCCACCATGAGCCATGAAATCCGAACCCCACTGAACGGCATCGTCGGCATGACCAACCTGCTGCTCGACACCATGTTGAACCATCATCAGCGCAACCATGTCGACATGCTGGCCAAGTCAGCGGACACGCTGCTGAACCTGATCAACGACATCCTGGACCTCTCAAAGATTGAGGCTGGCCGATTAGAGATTGAGGCCCTGTCATTCAATCTCAAAAACCTGGTCCTTGAACTGGTCAGTATGGTTCAGGATGGCGCAACGAAGAAGGGCGTCGAGCTGATCGTTGATATCGATCCAAACCTCCCCATGATGATCGAAAGTGACCCCGGTCGAGTTCGGCAAGTCCTGCTGAACCTGATGAGCAACGCGATCAAATTCACTGATGAGGGGCATGTCCTCCTGCGCGTCGAGCGTGCCGGTCAGGTGGACAATGATGACGTTAAAATCAACGTCACCGTCCAAGACAGTGGCGTTGGCATCGCGCCTGAGAAACGCGAGATCATTTTCGACAAGTTCAGCCAGGCCGACAGCTCAACTACCCGGCGATTTGGCGGCACCGGCCTAGGCCTAACAATTAGCCGCCAGCTAACCAAGCTGTTGGGCGGCGACCTTGCGCTCGGCGAGCTACCGGCCAGTGGAGGCTCCACCTTCTGCATGAGCTTTATTGGGCATCACCCAGACGGGCAAACCATCGGCCAGGTCCTGCGCAGCCAATCCCAAGGCGCGCTGGTCGACCGGAATATCCTTATCATCGATGACCCACCGGAGAGTGCCACCGCAATTGCGAAGATGGTCGAGGGCTTAGGCGCCCAGAGCATCACGATGGAAGACCTTATTGACCTTCCCCAGATTGCCAAGCGCCACCGACACAAGGAGAGCCGGTGGGACTTAATCATCGTTGATGAACGCCTGAGCTTTAGCAGCGCCTTTGAAATCTATGGGAAGCTGGAAGAGAGCTTCGGCTCAAATATTCCGCCTATCCTGCTAATCGCCGAGGATCCGATTCACAACCGGATCGGAAGACTTCGAGAATGCCATTTCGGTGGCGCCATTGAGCGACCAATCCGGCCAAGCAATCTGGTTCGCGGCGCGGCACATCTGATCCAAGGACAGAATGATGGTGTGTTCTGGACCGCCACCAACACCTACACTCGTAATAGCCAGTCTGAGAAAACCAACCGCCATGATGAGCCCGCACCGCTTACTGGGCTGCAGGTCTTACTGGCCGAAGACAACCCAATTAACGCCCAGATATTCGTGCATGTGCTTGAGCGCTGGGGCGCCCGGGTGACGGTCGCGGGTAACGGTGTCGAGGCAATCGAAATTGCCACCTCAATGCCACTCGACATCATTTTTATGGATTGTCAGATGCCAGAGCTTGATGGCTATGAGGCAACACAGAAGCTTCGAGAGATGATGGACAGCGAAGTTCTGACCAAGACCCCCATTATCGCGCTGACCGCTAACGCCATGAAGGGTGACAGGGAACGATGCCTTGCCGCCGGTATGGATGATTATCTGTCCAAGCCGGCCCAGCCACGGGACATTGCAGCCATGATCCGCCGTTGGTGGAGCGAGCCAGAGGAAGACGCAGGAGCCGAACCAGCGCAGGAAACGTTGGTGGCGAAAACGGACCTGAAAGACCAATCAAGGCTGATCGACCAACAAATCTACGAAGATTGCGCCGACATCCTCGGCCCGAAACACGCCGAGGTCATTACCGACTTCGTCGACCGGTTGAGCGCAATGCTGCAAACCCTGGCCTTTGCCTATGAGGGTGAGAACTTCCAGGCGATGGCAAAGCTAGTGCACCCGTTTAAATCATCAGCGGCCCAGATCGGCGCTGTTGCAATCAGTGAGCAGTGCCGCCGCATCGAAACCGCAACCCGAGATAAAAAGCCGGACGAGATCGACCATGACAGCCTAACAACGACGCTGGTTGAGTTGCGTGAGGTGTCAGAGGAGAGCGGCACCTTGCTGCGCAGCATGGTGCATCAGGCGGCACAGCGGCCAGACCACGGAAACGCCATCTCAATGCCAGCCTAGGTGGTGATTAAAAACCCCAGTTGGCTTTGAGTAGTTCAATTGACCTGCTCTGCATCTGATCTGGCTCCCCCTCCGCGGCGGCAACATTGGTCATCATCTGCAAAACATCTCGCCGATGCTGCTCGGATAATTGATCATCGATCCTGTGCCTTAATCGATGGATTACACTATCGATCTCACCG
Source organism: Alphaproteobacteria bacterium SS10 (assembly GCA_019192455.1). NCBI lineage: Bacteria > Pseudomonadati > Pseudomonadota > Alphaproteobacteria > Alphaproteobacteria bacterium SS10. Next base: position 59,840 of record JAHCML010000002.1, on the reverse strand, counting down.
GCATCTCCTGCAGCCCATTTAGCCTGGGCCAACATATCAGAGGCTCCCTGATCCGATGTCTCGAAGACGCGCTTGATCTCAGCCTCGATAGCTTTCTCGCGCGATCAGTCAGGGTGCCGCGTTCCCGAGCTAACATAACAAGAATTACAGCCACAGCTTGCTGGGGATCAGTAATCGTATCCAGAGGGCGGTTCTTGTTCTTCTTGGACCATTTATATCGACGGTACAGTCCCTGACCTTCCGATCCAATTTCTCGCGCAGCCCCCATGCCCAGGTTCAGTCTGTAGAGGAAAAACGCAATTGCTCCCAACGTTCCCAAAACACCCAGTATGATATGCATGATTGCTCTATCCCCAATCGCCCCGAGTACAGTTACTCTGAGAGAACTGATAGCACAAAACACATAATCTTAGCAGCATTCACTAATATTGCTTAGGCGGTGATGAGTTTGCTCAAGCTCTCGACCGTGTCCGCCTCACCCGTTGGTTTGTCCCAGCGGATGCGGTGAATGCGGGGAAAGCGCATGGCCAGGCCGGATTTATGGCGTGTGCTCTCATGCACGCTGTCGAAGGCGACCTCGAGGACGAGGCCTACATCCTCGCCAAACGCCACCTCCCGAACGGGGCCGTAGCGGGCCGTGGTGTTGTTGCGGACAAACTTATCGATCTGCTTCAACTCATCATCGGTGAAACCGAAATAGGCCTTACCAACAGGGACCAGCTCTCGCCCCTCCCCGTCCGCTTTCGGTCGCCAGGCGCCAAACGTGTAGTCAGAATAGAAGGAGGAGCGTTTGCCATGACCGCGCTGGGCGTACATCAACACGCAATCAAGCAGCAGTGGGTTCCGCTTCCACTTAAACCAAGGCCCCTTTGGCCGCCCCTGCAGATAGGCCGAGGCCTTGTGCTTTAGCATCAGCCCCTCAACCAGACTATCTGGCGCATCACGGCTCGTGCTGCGGATCTCCCCCAGCTCATCCCAGCTCCCAAACTCGACGAGAGTGGAGAGATCCATGCGCTTAGGTGTGGTTGTCTCAAACCAGCCCTCAAGCCGGCCACGGCGTTCATCAAATGGCAATGGGCGCAGATCCTCCCGGCCATCGAACAGGATGTCATAGACGCGGATATGGGCGGGTGCGTCGGCCAGCATCTTGGCCGTAACCGTCTTGCGGTTCAGGCGCTGTTGCAGGTCATTGAAGGATGCGACCTGACCATCCCGGAAGACCAATAGCTCACCGTCCAGCACGGCCTCGAAATCAACCGATTCGATAATGTCAGGAAAGGTGCGGGAGATATCATCGCCGGTGCGGGAATAAAGCCGGGTAATCAACCCCTCACTAGTGCGGCGGGAAGCCAGCTGAACCCGGATACCGTCCCATTTCCACTCTGCGCGATAGTCATCCGCCGACAGCTTGGCGATGTCATCAGCCTCCAACGGGTTGGCAAGCATGGGCGGGCGGAAGATGGCACCCTCTTCAATGTTCGGCTGTTCGGCCTTGCCCTCCAACCATTCGAACAGGTTCAGATAGGGCGGCGCCAGCCCGTGCCATATCTCCTCAATCTCCGCGACATCGATCTCGGACCATTGCGCGAGAGATAGCTTGGCCAGGCGTGCCGACACCCCAATCCGGAGCCCACCGGTCATCAGCTTGATCAGCGAGTACCGTTCATTGGGCGCCCCACGATCAAACCAGGCGGCCACGATGCCCGGCACCTCGGCCCGCTTTGCGGCCTGCAGGGTCTCAACGATCTCGGTTAATCCCGGGACGGGCGAATTGGGTTTGGGGTCTGGGTCCGGCCACATCAGGGAAGCAGTCTCGGCCAGGTCACCGACGAAGTCGTAGGACCAGCGGAACAACTCGGGATCAGTGCGATCGGCGATCAACTCCCGCACCAGCCCGGCCTTGGCATTCTTGAACGACAAATTGCCGGTCAGTGCGGCCAGCGCCCAACCACGATCCGGGTCCGGCGCATTGGCGAAGTAATCCGCCATCAACCGCAGCTTGCCATTACGGGACGGCATAAAGATCAGCGCGTCGAGAAGATCGGCGAAGGCCTGCATTACTCTGCCTCCTCCTCAAACCCGACAAGGGCTAGCGCTTTGGCTTTGCGGCCATGCAGTTGGCAGTGATGGACAATCGCCTCCTCCCGGCCATGGGTCACCCAAATCTCCGGCGCGTCCACATCCTCAAAGGTCTGGCAAAGCTCATCCCAATCCGCATGATCTGAGAGGACCAACGGCAATTCAACACCGCGTTGTTTGGCCCGCTGACGCACGGTCATCCAACCGCTGGCGAGGCAGACAACCGGATCAGGCAAGCGGCGCGACCATCGATCTTGGATCGCACCTGGCGGGGCCAGCACTAACTCGCCCTTAAAATCATCCCTCTTCATCGCGTCATCGCCGCGGACCGTGGCGGGGCGCAGCTCACCCAGATCAACGCCATGGCGCTGATAAAGATCACAGAGATTGGCGAGCGCACCATGGATGTAGATGGGACGGTCATACCCCCGCTCCCGCACCTCGGCGATGACACGCTGTGCCTTGCCGAGGGCATAGGCGCCAATCACATGGGACCGATCAGGGAACAGGCGCATGGAGTGGAAAAGCTTCTCAACCTCATGGGCCACGGGCGGATGCCGGAACACGGGCAGACCAAAGGTTGCCTCGGTCACAAACACATCACAGGGCACTACCTCAAAATCAGCGCAGGTCGGGTCAGACCGGCGCTTGTAGTCGCCAGAGATAACGAGCCGCGCACCCTTATAGGTCAGGATAACTTGTGCAGAGCCGAGCACGTGCCCAGCTGGCGCCATGGACACCTCAACCTCACCAATTGTGAGGCTCTCACCATAGCCGAGGGCCTGCTGCCGCTCCCCCGCCCCGTCACCATAGCGGACGCGCATGATCTCAAGCGTTTCAGCGGTGGCGAGCACATGCTTATGGTTTGGGCGCGCATGGTCGGCATGACCATGGGTCACTACCGCCCGTTCCACCGGACGCACCGGATCGACGTAGAAATCGCCAGGGGTGATGTAGAGACCCTGGTCCCGGATCTCGACCCAGCGCTCCGGATGGGGGGCTGCAATGCTTGCCATGGTTGTCGATATGTTTGGCGAGTGCTACGCGTCAAGGCACACACCAACATCCAATTCCGATGGCCATCATGGACCCCCTAGTTGAAATCCTGCCGAGTGTTGCTGCAGCCTTGGAAGCGGGCCAACCAGTGGTGGCGCTTGAGAGCACGGTTATCGCCCATGGTTTGCCGCAGCCAGATAACTTAACCCTCGCCCTTCAGCTGCATGATGATGTGCGCGCCAGCGGTGCGGAACCCGCCCTCATCGCCGTCATGGATGGACGGTTGAAGGTTGGGTTGAGTGATGATGATGTTGAGCGGCTGGCCACCGCCGATACGGTCCGCAAGCTCTCAACCCGTGACATCCCAATTGCGATAACAACCGGTGAGATTGGCGCCACCACAGTCGCCAGTACAATGTACGCAGCCGCCCTTGTCGGCATCCCCGTTTTTGCCACCGGCGGTATTGGCGGCGTTCACCGTGGTGGCGGTGAAAGCTTTGATGAGAGTGCGGATTTACCCGCCATCGCCAACTTCCCCGTTGCCGTGGTGACCGCCGGGGCAAAATCGATCCTGGACCTGCCAAAAACTCTTGAACGTTTGGAAACCCTTGGCGTACCGGTGATTGGCTATGGCACTGATACCTTCCCAGCCTTCTACCTTGAGAGCAGCGGGCTGCCCGTCGATCACCGCTTTGATGAGGTGGCGGATATCGCGGCCATGCTGCGCACAAAATGGCAGCTGGGCCTCACCGGCGGGGCCGTAATCGCGAACCCAATTCCCGCAGCCGCAGCACTAGACAAGGCAACCCACGATGCCGCGCTGGATCAAGCGCTAAAAGATACCAAGCAACGCGGCATCAGCGGTAAGGACACAACGCCCGCACTATTAGCGGCGATCCGGGAGGCAACAGGCAATGCCAGCCTGGAAGCAAACATCGCGCTGATCCGCAACAACGCGACCCTAGCGGCGAAGCTTGCGGTGGCGCTGGCCACTTAAACGACGCGCAACACCGCGCGGGTTACCGTTGCGGCGACATCTGCTGCCTCCTCAAGGAAGGTTGGGAAGTCGATATGGCTATCAGCCCCAGCCAGGTCACTGAGCGCCCGAACAACCAGATAGCTGACATTGAACCGCTCAGCGATCTGGGCGACGGCACCGCCTTCCATCTCAATCGCCTGGGCATCAAACTCGTCAAACAAGCGACGGCGTGTAGCCTCACAATTCATGAAGGTGTCGCCAGTTAGGATGGTGCCAAAGCTGACGGATGGTACCCGCTCCTCACCACCAGCATAAACCAGGGGGAAATCGGTTTTGCGCAGCATCGCCTCAACTCGCTTCAGCAAGGCTGGATCAGGCTCATACCCATGGGTCTTGTCGACATCGGGCAGTGGCGGCACCCCCGGTTGATAGGTGGTGATCCGCTCATTCGCCAACGCGCCGTAATCGTACTGAACCAGGCGGGTACCGATCACCACATCCCCCACCGATAGTGATGGGTCGATACCGCCCGCCACGCCAGAGAAGATAAGGCCATCGCAACCAAATTCGGTGATCAGCAATGTGGCAACCAGGGCGGAGTTAACCTTACCGATACCACTCTCAACAAACACGACCGGCCGGTCTTCAAGCGTACCGACGGAGAATTCCATTCCGGCAATCTTTTTCACCGTTTCATGACCAGCGAAGCTTGCGCCCAGGGCCGCATGCTCCTGCGGGATCGCGGACATAATGCCGATACGTTGCATGGTTTTTGGCTCCTAATAGGCCGTTAGATATCGAGGCCCGCGATCCGGGATAGCATCTCAAATTCAAGCGAGAGATAGACCAGCAAGCTGATGTAGGACACGATTTTGAGAATGACGACCAACACCGCCGCCCATCCTGCCAAGGGCTTACGTTTCGCCTTATCTGCCTCATAGGCGCGGTCAGCGACCTCTTGCTTGCCAAGGAATGGTAGAAGACGCCGGATCTTGCCGCCGGTTTCACGCTCAATCTCTGGGAACGGCGTTTCGGGGTAATGCACGGCGGGGGCAAAGAACGGCACCTTCCGGCGCTTGAAAAGCGGGACAAGTGCTAACCCGGTAACAAAGCCACCAATATGCGCCCACCAGCCAACCGAGGCGGCATCGGGGCGCCCAAAACCGCCGGTGAACGCCATCAGGACATCGAGGGCGATGTAGATACCGATTAACAGCCAGCTCGGCGCAAAGACCGGGAACTTAAAAGCGACCAGCACCAAAACCCGCGCCCTGGGATGAAGCATGACGTAGGCGGCCAGCACACCGGCAATCGACCCGCTGGCGCCGATAAGGGTGCGTGGCTCAGCGCCTGCAAGCCCCTCAACCGCGCCATACATCAGCGCACTACCCGCCCCGGTTAGCAGATAGAACAGCAGAAACTTTGCATGCCCCATGCTGTCTTCGATGTTGTCACCGAAGATGTAAAGCATCAGCAGATTGGCAAAGATATGTCCCCAACCGCCATGGACGAACTGGTAGCTGGCAAGGGTCAGCGGGTCATTGTAGAGACCCGCCCAGCTAGGCAGAAAACCGAGCTGAAAAATCAGGTTGGGTGCATAGTTAGTGGCCGCAAAAACTGCGCAATTCGCCAGAATGATCGCATAGACGATGTAAGGCCCACGGATATCCCGGAGCGGATTGCCATCGCGCAGAAACAAGAACGGCATGAAAAAACCGAAGAACTATAGGACCGTTGAAATCTTCTACGTCACCGCGGCTTTGATTACCGGGCGAACAACGCCATCTTAAATCAGCTTGGCCAGCAATGGTCATCCGCGAACCAACAAACGCCGCAAAACCAATCAACCATGTCGCGAAAAACCGCCATTGCTGAGGCCCACACTACGGCAGATCTGCCGACGGCGATTGATGGCTGGTTTAGGCATCGTGGCTGGGCACCACACGCCCACCAGCTTGAAGTGCTTGAGGCGGTTCAGACGGCCAACAACGTCCTACTGATCGCGCCAACCGGTGCGGGCAAGACCCTGGCAGGCTTCCTACCCAGCCTAACGGAACTCGTGGAAGCGCCCGATTTAGGCACCGAGCTGCACCGTCTGCACACGCTCTATATCTCCCCGCTTAAGGCATTGGCGGTTGATATCCGGCGCAATCTGGAACAGCCGATTGCCGAGATGCGATTGCCAATCCGTGTTGAGACCCGCACGGGAGACACACCCGCCGACCGGCGCAGGCGCCAGATCAAGCGCCCACCACATATGCTGATGACAACGCCAGAGAGCCTAGCCCTGATGCTGGCCACGGCGGATGGTCGGAAGCTGTTCCGCCATCTGCGCATGGTGGTCTTGGATGAGTTGCACGCCCTGGCCGATAACAAACGGGGCGAGTTGTTATCACTCAACCTCGCCCATCTGCGCACCCTGTCGCCCAAGCTTAAGTGCATCGGCCTGTCGGCAACGGTGGCCCATCCCGATGCCTTGGCGGCCTATGTTTCAGCAGAGCCAGCCAAGCAGCCACAGCCCGACGTCACCATCGTTCGCGGCCGTGCCGGTGCGCAGGCCGAGGTACAGATTCTTCACGCCTCTGGTCGCGTGCCCTGGTCTGGGCATATGGCGCTGCATGCCATGCCCGATGTCTACAAGGCGATTAAGGCTGCCGGCACCACCATTCTCTTCGTCAACACCCGCGCCCAGGCCGAACTCTGCTTCCAGGAACTGTGGCGGGAGAATGAGGATGGGCTGGCCATTGCCCTTCACCACGGATCACTGGAGAAGGAGCAGCGGCGTAAGGTTGAGGCCGCCATGGCCGCGGGCAAGTTGAAGGCGGTTATCGCCACATCCTCCCTCGATCTAGGGCTTGATTGGGGCGATGTAGATCTGGTGATGCAGGTCGGTGCGCCTAAGGGGGTGTCACGGTTATTGCAGCGGATCGGACGTGCCAATCACCGCCTCGATGAACCGAGCCGCGCCATCCTCGTCCCCGGAAACCGGTTCGAATATCTGGAATGCCGGGCGGCGGCGGCTGGTGTGGCCAAGAGTAATTTGGATGGAACCAAGCCACGGACCGGTGGCCTTGATGTCCTGGCCCAACACATCTTGGGCCGTGGCTGCGGTGGTTCATTTAAGCCGGATGATCTGTATCGCGAGGTGACGGGGGCCGCCCCCTATGCCGATCTGGACCGCGCAACGTTTGAGGCAACGCTGCAATTCGTCACCAATGGCGGATACTCGTTGCGCGCCTATGAACGCTATCACCGGCTTGAGGTTGATGAGGATGGTGCGTTTAAAGTCGCCAATCGAAAGATCGCCGCCAGCTACCGGATGAATGTCGGCACCATCGTGGAGGCCAACACCTACAAGGTCCGGCTGAACCGTGGCCGCACCCTTGGCACGATTGAAGAGTATTTCGTCCAGGGCCTAACCGAGGGCGACACCTTCATCTTCGGCGGTGAGCTGCTGGCGTTTATCGAGCTGCGTGAGAATGTGGTGAATGTCCGGCGGGCGAAGGATCATTCGGGCGCGCCGAAGGTTCCCACTTATGTCGGTGGGCGCATGCCGCTATCAACCTACCTAGCTGATGAGGTGCGGGAGATGCTGTCCGACCCGTCCTGCTGGTCTGAGTTTCCAGAGCCGGTGCAGGAATGGCTGAACGCCCAACTTAAACGCTCAATCATGCCACCCAAGGATGGGCTGCTGGTTGAGACCTTTGAGCGGGGCAATCGCCATTACCTGGTCGCCTATTGCTTTGAGGGGCGCAACGCGCATCAGACCCTCGGCATGCTTCTAACCCGACGGATGGAGCGACAGGGCAATAAGCCCATGGGGTTTGTGGCCACGGACTATGTCATTGCCGTCTGGTCGGTTGAGCCCGCAACAAATATCGACGGCCTCTTCGATCAGGACATGCTGGGGGATGATCTTGAGAGCTGGATGGATGAGAGCAGCCTCCTGCGCCGTACCTTTAACCGGGTCGCCGTGATCGCCGGGTTAGTTGAGAAGAACCAACCAGGCCGGAAGATGACGGATAAGCAGGTCGTGGTGAATACCGACCTGATCTATGACGTCCTGCGCCAGCATGAGCCGGACCACATCCTACTGCGTGCCACTAGGGCCGACGCCGCCCAGGGCATGACCGATATTCGGCGCCTCGCCGATATGCTGACCCGGGTTCAGGGGAAGATTGAACATCGCGACCTGGATCGGGTCTCCCCACTCGCCGTCCCGGTTATGCTCGAAGTGGGGCGAGAGACGGTTTATGGCGAGGCCTCAGACGCCATGCTGGAGGGTGCGGCGGATGCACTAATTGCCGAAGCGATGGCAGAGGACTAACCAATCCCGTAAGCTAATAGCCGGTTTCGGAACTAGGCACAGATATGCCCACGCAACGCATCACCCTCGCCAATCAAGAGCTCATCATTGAGCTGGCCGGCCTTGTCATCTGGCCGGAGACGCGCACGGCCATTGTTGCGGACCTTCATTTCGAAAAGGCGACATCTTTGGCGGCCCGTCGGGGCATGATGCTGCCGCCTTTCGATACCCGTGCAACCCTGGATAAGCTGGGCCGTGCCCTGGCCCAATATCAGGTCGACCGGGTCATCGCCCTCGGCGATAGCTTCCACGATGCGGGTGGCCCAGCACGCCTCGGCACCACTGAGTGGGAGCAGCTGGAGCGTTTAACCAGCCGCTATAACTTCCTTTGGATTACCGGGAACCACGACCCACATTTGCCAGCCAATCTCGGTGGCCGTGTGGTGGATGAACATGTCGAATCGGGCCTAATCTTCCGACATGAGGCGCTGACCGAACGACCGGAACCAGGCACGGCCGAACTCTCTGGCCATTTCCATCCAAAGGCCCGCATCCGCACGCCGCAGAAACCGGTCTCGGCCCNCTGCTTTGTGTTTGATGACCGCCGCCTGATGCTGCCTGCATTTGGGGTGCTGACCGGTGGCTTAAATGTGCTAAACCGCGCCGTGCGTTCACATTTTGAGACGGACTTCCAGGTTGCCATGTTGGGGCAGCGACGGTTGTTCAGCTTCTCAAACCACCAATTGGCACCCGACCGGACAGCTCGGGTCGAGTAACAAAGCCCATGTCATTTGATCTTTTGGTTCGCGGCGGCCTGCTCGCCGACGGCACATCTGCGGATATCGGCATCAAAGGCGACAAGATCGCGGCGATTGAACCAACGATCGACGCTGATGCTGGGCAGGTTATCGATGCTACGGACTGCCTCGTCAGCGCGCCATTCGTCGACCCACACTTCCATATGGATGCGACCCTCTCGCTCGGCATTCCACGGATCAATGAGTCCGGCACACTGCTTGAGGGCATTGCTCTATGGGGTGAGCTAAAGCCCCAGCTAACCACCGAGGCAGTGGTTGAGCGGGCACTGCAATACTGCGACTGGGCAGTGACACAGGGGCTATTGGCCATCCGCACCCATGTGGATGTTTGCGATGATCGCCTAACCGGCGTTGAGGCGCTGCTTGAGGTTCGTGAGCAGGTCAAAGACCGTATCGACCTGCAGCTGGTCGCCTTCCCGCAAGATGGCTATTACCGCGACCCAACGGCGGCGGAGAACGTGACCCGCGCCCTCGATATGGGCGTCGATGTCGTCGGCGGCATTCCGCATTTCGAACGCACGATGGAAGACGGCGCACGCTCAGTTCGTGCGTTATGTGAGATTGCGGCGGATCGCGGCCTTCAGGTTGATATGCATTGTGATGAGACGGATGACCCCATGTCCCGTCACATCGAAACCCTGGCCTATGAGACCCAACGGTTAGGCCTGCAGGGGCGCGTGGCGGGTTCCCACCTCACCTCCATGCACTCAATGGACAATTACTACGTGTCCAAGCTTCTGCCCTTAATGGCAGAGGCTGAGGTAGCGGCGATCCCCAACCCCCTTATCAACATCGTGCTGCAGGGGCGGCACGATACCTATCCCAAGCGGCGCGGCCTAACCCGTGTGCCTGAGATGCTGAGTTATGGGATCACCGTTGGCTTTGGCCAGGATTGTGTGATGGACCCTTGGTACTCACTGGGCACTGCGGACATGCTGGATGTGTCCTTTATGGGGCTGCATGTGGCCCAGCTGACCAGCCCGGCGGATATGCGCCGCTGCTTCCAGATGGTTACCGAAACCTCCGCCAAGATCATGGGGCTCGACCATTACGGCCTTGAGGTTGGCAAGCAGGCGAGCCTTGTCGTTCTAGACGCTGGCGACCCGATTGAAGCAATCCGCCTTCGCGCAACCCGACGAGCTGTGGTGGCGAAAGGCAAACTAGTGGCCGAAGGGCCAAGCAGCGATTACAGCCTTCACCTACCTGGCCGCCCGACGAGCGTCAGCCGCCGCCTGGTCCGATAATCGGTGACAGAAATAGTAGGCAGAGAAGCTGCCGCATGCGCAAATCAGCAGACAGTATTTTAGAGCTGGCTCACCAACAGAATAGATTAAGAGGGCCATCAGGCTGAGGGTGAATAACTCGCAAAAGCAGATGCCCATATGCCAGACCGCACCGAACTGCAGCACCGGTATGTTGTTGTCAGCGAGTGTTTTGTGCACCCGAGGAAACAGCGTGCCAAAGAACAGCAACAACCCAGTGCGCTGCAGGCTATCGGCGAGCAAGTAGGTCATCTTGCCCGATGCCAAGAACGCATAGATGATCAGGCCCAGCGAATGCATGGAAATCGCCATTCTAAGTGGCGCATTGCTTGAGGTCTTATCCACCCAAATGCCATGCAAAATAACGATCACGGCTTGCACCAAAATCGCAAACGCGGCGATGGCAGAGACGCCCTGAAAACTGTCCGTCGCCAGGTACAGAAGAATTGGCACAAAGGTAAAGCTGCTGATCACCAAGAACTGAAAGCCAAATGACAGGCCCAGCAAGTTGCGGTTCTCAGGGGCCAAAACACCCTGGAAGCACTTCTTGATATCAACATTACCGCTACCAATCAGCCGGTCATCCATGTGGTAAATGCAGATAAGACTGCCCACCCAGAACAGGGTGCACATGACGCTGATGCCGATCAGGCCAAAGCTATCGGCAAGCCAGCCCGAGACCAGCAAAGACACAAAGGTCATAAAGGTCGAAATGTAGTTCACAATGGAGAAGACGCGGCCGCGTTGTTCGTTCTGAACATAGACCGATTGCATCACCATATCCGGCGGGTTGCCCAGCCCGTTCGCAAGGCCGCTGAAGAACAGACCCAGCAGAATGAACAGGACATTATCTTGCGCGTAAGACAGGAAGATTAGGCTGAAGAAATAGGCTGCTGAGCTGAGGCCAAACGTCTTCGTCAGGCCATAACGGTTGGCCATATACGACCCAAGCGGGGACAGCAGCCCCATCAGGGTGAAATTAGCGGCCTGGTATAAGACGATCCAATGTAGGCCAACGCCAAGCTCATAGAGCCAGCCGGCGATAAACAGCCCCATGGTTAGAAAGGCAGCGCCCCTGAAAGCATTCTGCCCGTAAAGCAGGGCGTAATTCTTATCAGAAAAATACTGGCTTAAAAATTTCTTAAGCACGCCAACCTACGCGACCTATTAACCCTGAGGGGCCTGCAAAACGAGGACCTCTCCCGCGCGATCGGTAGCATTATCGATTTGCCAAAAAAAGCCCGGCTGCAACATGTGCGACCGGGCGAAAGTTTGAGAGATTGCGGGACAATCGCTGCTCTATTCGCGCGCGGGGTCGTTTTGGATTAACCGGATCTTCAAACAACCTCACTCAATAGCAAGAATGAGCAATGCTCGACGGTGGTCTGGTTTTGACGAGCATTCGTATTGCCTCATGTCATTCACGATTGATGATTGCTGACCACCGTTTCCTCTTATGTCGAAATCGACCTTTCTACACTGGTTCCGCCGTGACCTACGCCTAGCCGACAACCCCGCGCTTATGGCGGCCATTGATGCCACCCGATCAGCCGGTGGCGAGCTATTGCTGCTCTATATCCACGATGATGAGGGTGCAGGTGAATGGGCCTGGGGTGGCGCCCATCAATGGTGGCTGGATAAGAGCCTCAAATCCCTAAGCGATGACGTCAGTAAGATCGGCGGCTCACTGGTCCTAAAAAGCGGCGATGCGAGTAAAATCATCGATGAGGTGGTCGAGGCTCACAACATCCAGGCCGTCTTCTGGAACCGTTGTTATGAGCCCTTCGCCATCGCACGGGACAAGCAGATAAAGCAGGGATTGAAGGATCGCGGCGTTGAGGTTGAGAGCTTCAACGGCTCCGTCCTTAACGAGCCCTGGACCATTAAGACGAAGACCGGTGGCCCGTATCGGGTCTATACCCCCTATTGGCGCTGTGTCGTTGATACCGGCGGGATTGAGAAACCACTCGCGGCACCAAGCGATCTACCACCTAGCCCAGGTGTGAATGGTGAGGCGCTTGAAGACTGGGCACTGCATCCCACAAAACCAGATTGGTCGGGTGGCTTGGCGGCACGTTGGGAGCCCGGTGAAGCCGCAGCGGCCAAGCGGTTGGTTCAGTTCTTAGAGGGCAATGTCACCAAATATGACGTGCGCCGTGACTTCCCGGGTGAACACGGAACCTCGCGCCTATCACCACACCTCCATTGGGGCGAAATCAGCCCGCGCCAGATCTGGCACGCCACGGTTGAGAAATATGGGCTGGTTGAAGATACCAAGACCTATCTGAAAGAGATCGTCTGGCGGGAGTTCAGCTATCACCTGCTCTACCATTACCCGCATTTGCCCACCGATCCCCTGCAAGAGAAGTTCGCCCGGTTCCCATGGCGCGAGGACGCCGATGACCTAAAGGCGTGGCAGGACGGGATGACCGGCATTCCTATTGTCGATGCCGGTATGCGCGAGCTTTATGAGACTGGTTGGATGCACAATCGCGTGCGGATGATTGTCGGATCCTTCCTGGTGAAGAACCTGTTGTTGCACTGGACCGAAGGTGAGCGTTGGTTCTGGGATTGCCTCGTGGATGGTGACCTCGCCTCCAACTCTGCCGGTTGGCAATGGATCGGCGGCTGCGGTGCTGATGCTGCCCCCTATTTCCGGGTTTTCAACCCGGTTACCCAGGGCGAGCGGTATGACAAGGATGGCGCCTATGTGCGGCGCTTCGTGCCCGAGTTACGTGACCTGCCGGACAAGTATCTCCACCAGCCTTGGGAGGCGCCACCAATCGTGCTTCAGGGCGCTGGGGTCAAACTCGGCAGCACATATCCGAAACCCAGGGTCGATTTAAAGCAATCACGGCAAAGAGCCCTGGATGCATTCCAACAGATAAAGAATTAGGATGTGCTGATGAGCATCTCCCCTAAGCCCCTCAATAATGGGCAAAAAATTGCCGTCATCGGCAGCGGCATTACTGGCCTGGGCGCGGCCTGGCTGTTATCCCGCGGCCATGACGTCCATGTGTTTGAAGCGGATAATCGCCTCGGCGGTCATTCAAACACGGTGGTAACCCCAGCGGGCGATCCGGTGGATACCGGGTTTATCGTCTTCAACCGGGTGACCTACCCAAACCTCTGTGCCCTGTTCACCTATCTCGGCGTGGATAGTGAGAATAGCGACATGTCCTTTGGCGTTAGCCTGGATGATGGCGCGGTTGAGTATTCTGGTGATGGCCTCAATGGCCTGTTTGGCCAGCGCAGCCATATCTTACAGCCAAGCTTCCACGGCATGATCCGTGACCTATTGCGGTTCTACAAATCCGCACCGGAAGATTTGGCAGCGGGCCAGCTGGGCGGCTTGAGCCTGGGTGAGTATTTGGAGCGCGGCGGCTATGGCACCCGCTTTGCCCATCAGCATATCCTACCCATGGGTGCTGCTATTTGGTCGACCACGATTGAGGGCATGCTGGCCTTCCCGGCTGAAAACTTTGTCAGCTTCTACGTCAATCACGGCCTCTTCAAGCTGAAGGACCGTCCTGTCTGGCGCACCGTCACTGGCGGCAGCAAAGAGTATGTGACGAAGCTAAGCGCCAATCTGCGGGCTGAAGATCGCATCACGAGCAATGATCCGGTTCGCAAGGTTGAACCCGCTGGTAAAGGCTGGCGCCTGACCATGGAAAGCGGTGCGCAGTTTGAGGCCGATCAGGTGGTCATGGCCTGCCATAGCGATCAGTCGCTCGCACTTCTCGGCGATCAGGCAAGTGCCGGACAGCGCAGTGTGCTGGGCCGCATTGGGTACCAGGCCAATGAAGCCATTCTGCACACCGATCGTAAGCTGCTACCAAAACGGCAGCGTCTATGGACCAGCTGGAACTATATGGGCCGCACCAAGGCGGATGGCAGTGTTGAGGCCTCCATCACCTATTGGATGAACCGGTTGCAAAATATCGACCGCAACCGCCTTTATTTCGTCAGCCTAAACCCGCTGATTGAACCCGATCCGGATAAGATCATTTCACGCCAAGATTACGCCCACCCGGTGTTCGATGGGGATGCCATCGCCGCGCAAGGTGAGCTGGGCAATATCCAGGGCCAAGACGGCCTATGGTTCTGTGGCGCCTGGGCTGGTCATGGCTTCCATGAGGATGGCCTTGCCTCTGGCCTTGCCGTGGCCGAGGCGATTGGCGGCGTTCGTCGCCCATGGGATAGCCGTGAGGCATCACCAGCGGCAGCCAATAGCCGCCCTGCCAAGACCCCACTCGCCCTGGCGGCCGAATGACCGGCCCGTCCGTCACCAAACCAGAAGACTTAGAGCCCGCGCTCTATATCGGTCGGGTGATGCATAAGCGGCTGGTGCCGTTTCAGCATCGCTTTGACTATCGGGTTTTCTCGCTTTGGCTCGATATGGACCGGCTTGAGGAAACAGCCGGTGGCCTGCGCAGCCTTAGCCTCAACCGCTTCAACCTGTTCAGCTTCCACGATGTGGACCATGGCGCACGGGATGGCTCGTCGGTTCAGATGTGGTTGCGTGACATGCTGGATGGCTGGTCGCTATTGCCCGCCAAGGCCAAGATCATGGCGCAGTGTTATCCGCGCCTGTTCGGCTATGTCTTTAACCCGCTCACCGTCTTTTATGTCTACGATTTGGCAGATCCCGAGCGCCCCTCGCTCAGCACCATTGTCTATGAGGTTAAGAACACCTTCGGTGATCAGCATTGTTATGTGATCCCGGTGGATGACAACCAACGCGATCGGGGCATCGTGACCCAACAAGCGGATAAGGGGCTCTATGTCTCGCCATTCCTGCCGCTGGCCGGGCATTACCGTTTCCGCATGAACCGACCTGGTGAGACCTTAAGCCAGCTGATCCGGCAAAGTGGTGCGACCACGGGCGAGCATCGCGAACAGCTGATCGCTAGCTTCAATGCGAAGCGCCATGCGCTAACCGATGCCAACCTTCTGAAAGCCATGGCAACCCACCCGCTGATGACCGCCAAGGTGATGGCCGGCATTCACTGGGAGGCGCTGAAGATTTGGCGTAAGGGCGCCAAGTTCCATTCCAGGCCTAAACCACCGGCATTGCCAGCGACACTAATCCGTCCTGCGACCCAGTCATCAGGCCATCCAGTAATCCAAGACACAGATCTACCCAGCTCGGTCGTGGCGGCCGAGTAGCCAGGGATCAGCCCGGGTCATTTTTCTCATGGCCCAGGCAATCTGGCGCGCAACGTTTTGCGTATTAGTTAAAGCAGTGAGTTGACCACTAAATCTAATAATTCCGGGGGTTTAAGCCTATGCCACGCGATGGTGACCTGGTCTCGACCAGCCAAAAAGCCGTTCAGCCGAGCCAAAAACCGGCACG
Source organism: Alphaproteobacteria bacterium SS10 (assembly GCA_019192455.1). NCBI lineage: Bacteria > Pseudomonadati > Pseudomonadota > Alphaproteobacteria > Alphaproteobacteria bacterium SS10. The sequence goes on along the minus strand of JAHCML010000002.1, from coordinate 44,044 downwards.
CGGTTTACGCTTTTTGCTCAAATTGGCTGAGCATCTACCAAAAGGTGAGATCCGCATCGTCCTGCCCGATGGCAGCGAGCATTTCTTCCAAGGCAAAGAGCCCGGCCCCTCGGCCGATCTGCATATCCACCATAGTCGGACCATGCGCCGGTTCATGGCGGGCGGCATCTTGGGCTTCAATGAATCCTATCTAGATGGTGATTGGAGCAGCACTGATATCGCCGCGCTGTTTGAATATGCTCTGACCAATGAAGCCGCGATGAAGGAAACCCTCCGCGGTAAAGCCTGGTACCGAATTCTGGCTGGGTTGAGCCATATGTTCCGCCCCAACACCCGTAAAGGGGCCAAGCGGAACATCAGCGCCCATTACGATCTCGGTAATGCGTTCTATGAGAAGTGGCTAGACCGCTCCATGACCTATTCCGCCGCCCTGTTTGATGAGGCTGGCGATACCCAGCCACTGGAACAGGCGCAATGGCGCAAATACGACAATCTAGCCAAGCAGCTGGGCCTTAAAGCCGGGATGCATGTGCTGGAAATCGGCTGTGGCTGGGGTGGCTTTGCCGAGCATGCCGCACGCCAATACGGCGCCAAAGTCACGGCCATCACGATTAGCCGTGAACAGTTTGACNACGCCACGGCGCGGATGGAACGTGAGGGCCTGGACCATCTCGTCGAAATCCGTTTTCAGGACTATCGCGACGTTACCGAGCAGTTTGATGCCATCGCCTCAATCGAAATGTTTGAGGCGGTTGGTGAGGCCTACTGGCCCCAATTCTTTGGTCAAATCCGTGAGCGTCTGAAGCCAGGCGGTCGGGCGGCGATGCAGATCATCACGATTGAGGATGAGCGCTACGCTCATTATCGCCTGCGCGCCGACTACATCCAGAAGTACATCTTCCCGGGCGGCATGCTGCCCTCCCCCACCGTGCTGGCTAACCAAATCAAGCAGGCAGGCCTACGGCTGGATGAGGAGATCAAGTTCGGCCGCTCTTACGCCGAGACCTTGAACCGTTGGCAGGATTGTTTCCAGGCCCGTTGGCCAGAGATCAAGACCATGGGTTTTGATGGCCGGTTTAAGCGGATGTGGGAGCAGTACCTCGCCTATTGTCAGGCCGGCTTTCAGACCGGTGCCATTGATGTGGTGCAGGTTGCCGTGGTGCATGATTAGGCGCGCCACACAGCAATAATCTGAGCGTTTTGCAATGTCCGAACCGCGCCGCTGCACGCTGGCACGAACCCTATTGCTGGCCTATGCGGCGCCTGGCCTACCCTTGGCTGCGCTGACCTTGCCGGTCTACATCCTGCTGCCCGCCTTCTATGCCAATGCGATGGGGCTGGGTCTTGCGGCGGTTGGTAGTGCGCTACTAATCGCCAGGATATGGGATGCGGTTAGCGATCCGGTCATTGGCTTCCTGTCAGACAAGACAAAGACACGACTAGGGCGGCGCCTACCCTGGATCATTGGTGGCAGCCCCTTTGTCCTGCTGGGCACCTGGCAGCTCTTGCTGCCACCTGATGATGCGGGGCTTACCCATCTGATTGTCTGGAGCGTGGTGCTCTACACCGGCTGGACAGCGATGATCCTGCCCTTGAGTGCCATGGGCGCTGAGATTAGCGATGATTACCATGAGCGCAGCCGCATCTCTGGTTTCCGCGAAGGGGCGATCCTGGCGGGCACCCTGATTGCCCTCACCCTTGCTGGTGCCTATGGCGCCGGTGATAACCCGGGCCAGGCCTTAGGCGCGATTGCCTGGTCCGTGCTGATCGTCCTGCCGCTAACCGTGGTGTTGATCACGGCTGTTCTAGGTCGGCGAGAGATGGTCGCCAAGATGGAGCCACCAGCGGAGAGCCGCCTAACGTTTAAAGAACGCGTGACGGCAATTGGCCGAAATGGGCCGTTTAAACGGTTGATGACGGCGTTCCTGATCAATGCCATGGCCAATGGGTTGCCCGCCACACTGTTCGTTTTCTATGTCGAGACGGTGCTGGTTCGCCCAGACCTGGTAGGGCCCTTACTGTTTGGGTACTTCCTGACCAGCGTCTTGGCCGTCCCCTTATGGCTTTGGCTAAGCTATCGCTTTGGTAAGCATCGGGTCTGGTGTGCCGCGATGTCGATTAGCTGCCTTTGCTTCCTCCCCGCAGCCTTCCTTGGTGAGGGGGACATCTATTGGTTTAGCGCTGTTGTGGTCTTAACCGGGCTTTGCCTGGGCGCTGATCTAACCCTTCCGGCCTCAATGCAGGCGGATGTGGTTGATGTTGATACAGCTGAGACGGGAGAGCGCCGCGCGGGCCTTTTCTTCGCGGCCTGGTCCATGGCGAACAAGCTGGCCCTGGCGCTCGCCGTCGGCATTACCTTCCCAGTTTTGGAGCTGGCTGGATTTGACGCCAGCAGCACCGCACAGAGCGATCAGGCCTTGCTAACGCTGGCCCTGCTCTACGCGGTTGCGCCGATTGTGATCAAAATAATCGCGATCGGACTAATCTGGCAGCACCCGTTAGACGAACAACAATTAAAGACGTTGCAAGAGCAGCAGCTGGCGAAAGCCACGGTAACCGCTCCGTAACGTCGCACACGGTAACCCAAAGGGTAGACAAGCATGATGCGAGCCCTACTTCACCGTGCAGGAGTAGTTTTTACACTTCTTGCGCTAGCAGCCTGTGGCAATGAGATGAAGATCGAGGAATTTGCGAATACAGAACCCAAGCTCATCCCTGAGGAATATTTCCTCGGGCCGATGAAGGCGTGGGGCCTGTTCCAAGATCGAAGCGGTGCGGTAAAGCGCCAATTCGTTGTCGATCTGAATGGCGAGTGGGATGGGGAAACCCTGACCCTCACCGAGGACTTTGCCTACGACGATGGTCAGACCGAACGCCGTGTTTGGCGCCTGACCAAAACTGGTGAGAACACCTATACCGGCAGTGCTGACAGCGTGGTTGGCCCAGCCCGGGTTGTTGTCGCCGGCAATGCTATGAACCTGGCCTATACCTTTGCCCTAGAAGTGGGCGGCAGGACCTATCACGTCGATTTCGATGATTGGATGTTCCTGCAACCCGATGGCGAGCGCATGATCAACCGCGCAACGGTGACCAAATTTGGCCTTCGCGTTGGTGAGGTGACAGTCTTCTTCGACAAGTCAGAAGGCGCGATCGCTGCAGGTCAAACAGCCGAGGTTCCCCTCGCCGCTGAATAACACGTGAGCGGGCGCTTAAGCCCGCTCACCATTCATGGCGGCCAGCATGGCGGCATCAATCTCAGATGTTTCCATCGCCAAACCAGCCCGAACCCCATCACGATCAAGCTCGTTCTTATTCTGATTGAGCTTCCACTTACCGGTCAGCTCGGTGATCTTCATCGTGAATCCAATGATGCCGCCCAGTTGCTTTTGAATGAATTCGGCGGGCGCATCGGTGACGGCCCAGGGCGCCTCCCGATCAGCCTCATACTGGTTGGTTAGCTCCTGCACATGGGACAGCAGCCAGTCCCGATCATTGGTCAGGCGCATCTCTCCTGCCGCATGAACCACCATGTAGTTCCAGGTCGGCACGACCTTGCCGTGCTCTTGCTTAGACGGATACCAGGATGGGGTGATGTAACGCTGCGGCCCCTGGAATACAGCGAGCACTGGCACCGCTTGATCGACCAGCTTTGCCAGCGGATTGGCGATTGATAAATGCCCCTCAAGGCGGCCCAAACCACAGTCACAATCATCGGCATCGGCATCATCATCGGCTTGCTTAAGTACAAGTGGGATATGATCGGCGGTCAGTTTGCCAGCGGCGGCGCTGGCCACCATGGCAAAGCCATGGCTGCGGATAAGGTCGTGCATGACCTCAACCCGCTCTTCACGAAACTGGCGCGGTGAGAACATTCGAACGCTCCCGGTTGGGTTCCTCAAGCTCGGCGGAGCTTCGGATCCGCCGCTAGCATTCTTATCACCTGACGGACACCCCACCCAAGCACGGGCAGGCCACGGAAGAATTCATTCCCGCTATCCCAATGATCGATATGGGAGGCCATCAGCGCGTCTTTGTTCAGCGCCAGGGAAGACATACCCTCAAACCCAAACGCCGTACCACCGCGCTTGGAGATCGCATCAAATCGCCAGAGAGCATAGGCGGCCTGATTACCGTCCGCATCGGGACCACCGGCATCAAGGCCGCGCTGCAAAACCTTAAACCTCGGTTGCTCGCACTCTTTGAACATGTGCTCAAAGATCTTGATCAAATCCTCGACCGAATGGGCGTCGTTGAAGGGATCCTGGAAACGGAAATCCGGGGTCACGACGTCGCGAACTTGGTCGATCACCTCTGGCTTAATGTTGATCCAAAAATCGAGGTAGCGATCCAGCCCCTGAAGATATGTTTGTTGATCAGCCACCGGCCGTTGCCTTCTTCACCATGGGGAAATAGAGCCCATAGGGTAGTCGGGAGATACGGCGCACGATACTGGTGAATATCCAGGGAAACACAATCTCAAACCGGCGCTTATCGAGCCCATCGGCGAAATCGCGGGCGGCATCATCCACCTCCATCAAGAACGGCATCTCGAACTCGTTCTTATCGGTCAGCGGGGTGCGGACGAAGCCAGGGTTACAAATCTGCACCCGAATATTATGCGGGTCGCAATTGAATTTCAGCGCCTCCGCCATCGCGATCAACGCGGCCTTGCTTGAGCTATAGGCGATGGAGTTTGGGAGGCCGCGATACCCGGCGATACTGGCGGTGATGGCCACCTGCCCCTTCTTGTTCTGCGCCATATGTTCCAGCACAGGCTCAAGGCTATAGGCGACGCCATTGCAGTTGATATTCATCAGCCGGGCATAGCCCTCTGCATTGAACAAATCACTCGCCATCGGGTCATAGGTACCGGCGTTCATCACCGCGCGGGCGATGGGACCATGCTCCTTAACCAGCTTGGCCACCACCGCGGCCGACTGCTCTTTATCCGTTACATCTAGCGGTGCGATGATGACGTTATCCGCCTTATCCTTCGCCACCTCATCAGCGATGGTTTTCAGCTTGTCCTCAGAGCGGGCGCTTACAGCAACCCTCCACCCACGATTGACCAACTCAACCGCCAACGCACGGCCGAGGCCGGTTGAGGCACCAGTGATCCAGGCAATACCATCACTCGGTGTGGTGGCTGGAGGCATAGCGGTCATGGGTTAGTTCCTTTGTTAGTTTACTCAGCTGCGACCGGCGCATCGGCGCGGCTACGGGCATACCAATTGTCATCGGCAGGCTCGATCGAGCGGAGGAACCGCTCACTGTCCTCAACGATCTGCTCCCGCTTCTCATCAGAGAATTTGCGTAGCGTGCTGAAGATCATCGACATGCGTTGATTGCCCTTCAGTGTCTCCTGATTACGCATCAGGAAATCCCAATAGAGATAATTAAACGGGCATGCATCTTCGCCGTTCTTTTCCTTCACCTTGTATCGGCAATCAGCGCAGTAATTGGACATCTTGTCGATATAGGCCCCGCTGGATGCGTAGGGTTTAGAGCCTAAGATGCCGCCATCGGCAAAGATCGCCATGCCATGCACATTGGGCACCTCCACCCACTCATATGCGTCAGCGTAGACGACCAAGAACCACTCATTGATCTCGTCAGGCTTCACCCCCATCAGCAGGGCGAAATTACCGAGGACCATCAGGCGCTGAATGTGGTGGGCATAGGCGTATTTCTTGGTGGCATCCACCGCCTCACTCAGGCAGCGCATATCAGTCTCACCAGTCCAATAGAACTCAGGCAGCGGACGCTGGGCGTTCAGCGCATTCATCTCAAGATATTCAGGCATCTTGGCCCAGTAGAGACCACGCACAAACTCACGCCAGCCCAAGATTTGCCGGATGAAGCCCTCAACGGCATTTAGGGGAGCCTTGCCCGCCTCATAGGCCGCCGCAGCCCGGTCACAGCAGGTAATCGGGTCGAGCAAACCGGCGTTCAGATAGGCGGAGATTAGGCTGTGATACATGGTCGGCTCACCGGCCACCATCGCATCCTGGTAGTCGCCAAACTGAACCAGCCGGTCTTCAATGAACATATCGAGTGCTTGGTCGGCGTGCTGACGGGTTACGCCCATATGGTCGAATGGCTCTAGATCACCGAAATGATCGCCAAACTCTCGCTCAACCAGTTCCAGCACCTCTTGGGTAATCTCGTCATGGTCGAAGGTGGGGGCTGCTGGTGGGTTTAGCCCCTGCTTGGGTGGCTTGCGGTTCTCCTGATCATAGTTCCATTGCCCACCCTCAGGTTCGCCATCATCGGTCATCAGGATGCCGGTCTTCTTTCGCATCTCACGGTAGAAGAATTCCGTCCGGTATTGCTTGCGCCCCTCTGCCCATTGCTTGAATTCATCAATCGTGCAGATAAAGCGATCATCGTCGCGGATGTGGACCGTACGGTCGAGGCGCTCGCCCCATTCCTGCATCTCCGCCATCAGGCGATACTCGCCAGGAGCGGTTACAATCACGGTATCCAGATCGGGGCGCGCCGACAGCGCTGCCTGCACCTCCCCAAATAGCGAGCCAGCATTATCTGCATCGTCGTAGTGGCGGTAGCGAACATCAACACCAGCGCCCTTCAGCTCCTCTGCAAAATGGCGCATGGCGGAGAACAGAAACGCGATCTTCTTCTTATGATGCTTAACGTAGGTGGCTTCAGCCCGAACCTCAGCCATCAGGACTAAGTCGCCCTCACCCAGCCCGCGCAAGCTGGCGACGGAATGGGTAAGTTGGTCACCAAGAACAAGGCGCAGGCAGGGCATAATCAAGCTCGTTAAATCGTTAAATGCTTGATGACAAAGGTAGAGCGGAGGGCGCTATAGGCGAGCGGCGCAAATCGCCTGCTTAGCTCTCTTCACCCGCGGCAACCTTGGCTGCTGGGTCGATTAACTCATACCGGAAGGTTCGATCACGAGCCTCAAAGGTCATCTTCACCCACTCCTTGGTCTCTTGTGAGTACCAGAGGGTGGTGTCGATCTTAGCGTCCAGGAAGTACTTATCCGCCATCACGGTCTCACCGCGTGCCGTCACCTCCTCACTGCCCAACTTCTCAAGCGTGAAATCGAGCAGGTCCCCCTTCTGGGAGTTCACCAGCGTTTCTGCGCCCAACAGGGCATCCAAGTTCCAGTAGGAGGTGGAGCTTAAGACCTGTGCGGTCTCATAAGCCCCTCGGGAGCCATTAACCTGCAACAGGTCGCTTGCCCGTGATGCCTCGACAAAGAAATCCCGGCCGTCATCCTCGGTATTGGAGGTTAGGGAGAGCAGCTCATTGCCTGCCCAGACCTCACTATTGTCGTGGCTGTACTTGAAGAAGGTGATGAAGGCGTACTTCACCGCGAGATCGATATCGATATCGACATTCACGGTTCCCTCGGCATCCCCTTCGCTGAACTCAATCACATGGGTGCCGATATCCTTCTCCCCCATAAAGACCTGGAAGTGCAGATCCTTTGGCAGGTCGGCGGCGCTGGCAGAAACCATGCCGGCAAGGCCTATCGCCATACCGGCGACACCAGACATCAGGCCACGTTGAAAACGGGTCAAGACAGGCAAACCATCGGTCATTGATCAACACCATCGGTCATGAGGGTTGGGTGGGCCAGGCTTTGATCCGTCTGGCCTATCAAGCAACTAGTACCGATAGATACGGCGAGTATCTATTCATGGATCAGCATTGAAGTGAGTTTACCGGGGCTACTCTATTCAGCTGCTGGCAGCTCTTCATCGGCCAGGGCGTGGTAAATCTCACCGAACACCTGGTGATGGTTGCAGAACAGCTCAAGCAGCTTTGGATCAAAGTGCTTGGACGGGTCCAACCGGTCATCACCTTTCAGCATGATCTCAATCGATTGCTGGTGGCTGAACGCCTTCTTATACGGCCGAACACTACGCAGGGCGTCATAGATATCCGCAAAACAAACGATGCGGGCTGCCATGGGAATTTCCTCACCGGAAATCCGGTTCGGATAACCGCCACCATCCCAACGCTCATGGTGCGATAGCGCGATATCAGCTGCCATCTTTAGGCGATCAACCTCTTCAAGGATGGTGAAGCCATAGGTCGTGTGCAGCTTCATCTCATCAAACTCAGCGTCAGTTAACCGACCCGGCTTGTGCAAGATCGCTTGATTAACAGACATCTTGCCGACATCATGAAGCGTCGCGCAGTAGCGAATTTCATCGACGAACGCCTTACTCATGCCGAGGAAATCAGCGAGGGCGGCACTGTACTGGCCAACCCTGCTCACATGCTTACCTGTAACATCGTCATGAAGCTCAGCCGCGCGGGCGAGCAGATCGACGGTGGTCATCAGCGCGCTTTCGGTCTCAGCGCGCAGCATCTCCACCCGCTCCCGCTCATCGCGCAGCTCTTTGTTGCGACGACGGAGTTGCGCGTTCTTGGTCTGCAGCTTCTCGGTATGCTCAGCCCGTTCAATCGCGCGACCAATGATATTGTTCACCGGTTGGATCACACGGGCAAAGTCGCGGTTGAAGGTGCAAACCTCATCCGCCTCGGTCTGTGCGTTGATTAGCTGGGCAACACCGATGATCTTGCCTTCAAAGTTAGTGATCGGGAACGCCATGATCGACTGGGTGTTGAACCCCGTGTCCTCATCAAACTTCCGGTTGAAGGTATAGGGCGCACCGGCTGGCAGGTGGTTCGTATCGTCGATGAACACAACCTCACCGGTTTCTGCGACATAGCCCGCGATCGATGAGTTATTGATGGGGATTGAGAATGTGCTCTGCCCCATCTTAATCAGGTCATTTTGAAGGCTGATGGCCTGCAGCATCCGCTGCCGCCCGACCTTACGAACGATGAAAACCGTCCCGGCCTGGGCGCGCGTGAGCTCACGACAACGGGACAGGACGCGGCGCATAAGCGCGTTCACCGTGTGCGGCCGTTGTTCGATAAACTCGATAAATTCGAGCGCTATGGTCGAGTCATCCAGTATAGACATCGACAGATAAATACCTTTACCCCAAGCAATATCTCGGACCTGCTAGCAATCAGGTCGGCAGTTACAAAGGTACGGCGCTAAGTCGTAGATGACCAGCATTAGGACCAAAATCAGGGAATTTATCGCCTCAGAGGGCCTGATCGGCCAATTCTTCGAGGCCTTGTTGGCGTAAAAGATCGCTTCTAAGCCGCCGGCGGCGCTGATCAATCGCCTTATCAAGCTGCTCACGATCCGGCTCTAACAGCGGATCGTCTTCCATGTCATAGGCAATCCGCTCAAGCTTCCGCCGCTCATCCATTGGATCAGTTTCGCGGCGATCCAGCGGTGTATTGCTGCAGAATGCCTTCACCAAATGCATCCGGATCGCCTCGCCCGCCTCTGGGCAGAGGCCGCCAGAGATCAAGTGGCTAACAGCGGTGAGGAACCTGGCACCGGTACCATCGGTGCCATATTCGCCACGGATGACCTTCATGCACTGGCCAATATGGTCAGCGAGAGAGATCTGTGGCCCCAGCATATCCCGCATCAGGCCTGGCGAGCTGATCGCATCAGCAAAAATGGAATCCATAATCGCGATACCGGCCTTATCGCTAGACCCTAGCAAGGTGACCAGTCGCTCAAGCTTATCGAGCATCGCCCGATGCTGCATCAAGTACATACAGACAGAGGCTGCGGTGAAGAATTGAGCCTTTTCAGCGTCATAGCTGCTTCTAATTGCGTCGGCGACCTCACCGAAATTCTTGCCATCGATCTTGGGCAGGGATTTCGCCTCATAGGCAAAATCTTGGGCCAGCACCTGAACCTCGCGGGCCATAGCACTCAGCTGCTCATACCGCTCTGGCGTCTTAAGCCCTAAGCTATCGGCCTGAAGTCGGGCGGCCACATGCAGTCCCGCCTCAACCAACCGCCCCTGGCGATCGATCTCTCGGTGATAGCTAACAATATGCAGAAACTCTGTCGGGGTGAGTGATTGCACGCCCAGATAAGGCCGTAACAACTTCTCCATCGCCCGGCGGGCATCAGGCTTAAACAGGTCCCGATAGTTCTGGCAGGTCTCGATCTCATCAACCTTACCGACCTGAAACTCCTGACGGCGATAGGCTTCTAGCCGATCGATCAGCAGCAGTTCTTTCTCAGTGGTAAAGCCGTTGGGCGCAGTCCGATGCTCAAGCACGCGGATCGACTCAGCCATACGCTCGGTATGCACCATGGCGCGGGCACGCGAAATGGCCGTGCGCTCATCACCATACACGTTGCGGATTACCCAACGTCCATCCTGGGCAATCATCACCTCATATCGGAATGTTCTATTCCGTGGCTTGGCCATGCTTCTGTCGGTCGGTCCCAGTCGAGCCAGTCATGTAACCAGATATGATCGACTGCCCTCTCGGCAACCGATCCCCCCTTACCTGTAGAAAGTTACATGAACTTGGCCAACCGCGCAAAACCATTGCCGGTATGGCAATTGTTAGAAGCCAATAGCGTCAAAGATGCTGGCAAAGAAGGCGAACAGCAAAACCATGCCGATGACGAAGACGATCAGTCTGAATAAAGCGGTACCGGCGGCAAACCCCAACCCAAGGCCAAAACCTGTCCGAACCGGCGGTGGCGGCTGGTATTGCTGATAGTGCGGTGGGTACACACCACTGTGATGTTGCCCCGCATCGCTTTGGCCTGGCGTAGGCTGCTGAGGAGAATTAGCCTCACGCTCCTGGGGCATAGGCACACGAACAGCAGGGTTATGACGACGCCTTACTTGCCGTGCTAAACTTCCTAGCTTAGACGCTTGTTGAAGTTTCGCAGCAGCTGCTTTGAAGTTATCTTTAGCCATAGACGCGGCACCAGCCTAACCGAGATTTGTCGATCACCTTAAGAAGATGTGACCATTGATATGTTCACCAAACTACTATTCGCCAAGGTTCAATCTATGCCCGTTATCGCTGCTGTTCTGGCGTTAGCGGTCATTGCCTCGTGGTCGACGCCCTCACCTGCACTCGCGCAAGACAACCAAAGCGCGGTCCAATTAGACTTGGATGGCGGGGTTAATGGCCTGGCAGACCATGAACGACGCAATCCGAATGCAGTTGTTCGGGCCTATTACACCTTCATATCGGCTGGGCAATTTAATGAAGCCCTCGCCCTGCTTGGCCCATCTTTTGGTATTGAACCGGTCCGAAACATCTCAAGCGAGATGCGTTCCTTATTCACGCGTATTCAGGACGGGACACTCTCGATCTCATTGGACCAGGTCTACCAGCAAGGCGATTGGGCCCTTGCGGTTCTGCTTATTGAACTTGCGAATAGCGACGGCACCACGACCAAGTTAGTTGCAGACCAATATATGATGATTGTCCGCGGACAATGGGCGGTGGTGCCAAAACAGCTTCGCAAAGATCCATCATTCAGCTCGTTCTTTAACAACAACGCACGGGTGCTGAACAAATGGTGGAACGACAATAAACAGCAGATCACCGCTAAGCTAACTCAAGGATAGCCTGACCGAGGGGCCTCTATAGCCCCTTCTTTCCCCACTGGGTGTCGGCCTGGCTGATGAAGTTCGGGATGTCTGCATCCCAACGGGCTTGGATGGCATCGTTGTAATTCAGGTAAAGCTTACCATCGACGATGGCCCAGTTTTCCGGCTGGGTGCTAGCGAACTGCCCCTTGGCCATGGCCCAGGCACAATAGCCGCCATATTGCGGCGCATAGCGCTCCGGGTCCGCTTCAAACTTGGCCAGGTTCTCCGCTGATGAGAACTTCCAGGTCGCCCCATTCCATTCAGTTTGAAACTCACTTGAGCCCTCAACCGGCTTCCCCTCAGTAAAGTAAGCGACCGTGTCATAGCCAGAGACCGCATTGCTGCTGAAGGTGCCGGTATAGACCGGATCACGGGCTTCAGCTTTCAAAGGGCTGCCCAGCACAACCGCAGTGCCAACGGCGGCGGCGCCGAGGGCAAAGAACTGACGGCGGGATGAGTTCGAAACATTGATGGTCATGGCGTAAGGCTCCGTTTGTGCCAAAAATCTGTGTTGGCAGTAACATAGTGCGGTCCCACCTCACATGCCCTTCACATCTACTTCAACAGCATGGAGCCCCTGCAAAGCAAAAGGGCGCCATCAACAAGTGACGACGCCCTTTAAGCATTAGCGTGATAGCTGATCAGTCAATGGCCGCTTGGCCAGCCATCTGATCATTGTCTTCCATGATCTCCAGCCACATCGCATTCAGAATGCCGAGGCAGGCTGCCAGGCCGAGGCCCAGGATCCATGCGAAATACCACATAGTCTTATCTCCTTATCTAGGGCCTAGCCTTAGTAGCCAGAGGCCGGGCTAGCGTGTTTGTTGACCTCTTCCTCCGTCACCGTGCCGCGCATGACCCAGAACACCCACGAGGTGTAGGCCAGGACCATCGGCAGGAACACAACCGTGCTAACCAGCATAATGATCAAGGTTGTGTGGCTGGAGGAAGCATCCCAGACGGTCAGACTGCTTACCGGATCAATCGAGGATGGCATGAGGAATGGGAACATGCTGACACCTACCGTCGAGATAATGCCAAACAGGCTCAAACCAGAGCTGATATAGGCCAGCAGGGTTTTACCCATCCGCACCAGCAAGATGGCCAGGATCGAACCAGCAAAGCCAGCTGCTGGGGCAATCAGGAAGAATGGATAAGCCGAATAGTTCTGCATCCATGCACCGCTCGCGATGGCGACTTCCTTGCCCAGTGGGTTGGATGGGCCGTTAGCCACCAGCTCACTGGTGATCACGTAGCCCTCAACACCGAAGGCGACCCAGACACCACCGAGGGCGAACAACACCATGGTTAGGATGGCTGCGAGGCTACCAACCAGCTTACCGCGGGAGGCCACCGGCTCATCCGCCTTAAGGGCGAGATAGAAGCCAGCATGGGCGACCAGCATCGAGACACTGACCAAACCACAAAGGATGGCGAACGGGTTTAGCAGACCGAAGAAGTTCCCCTCATAGAAGGACCGCATCGTGTCATCGAACCGGAACGGCACACCTTGCAGCACGTTACCGACCGCAACACCGAAGATCAGCGCCGGGACAAAGCCCGCGATGAACAGGCCCCAATCCCAAGACTTCCGCCACTTCGCATCGTCACGCTTGTTCCGATACTTGAAGGCACAGGGTCGCAAGATCAGCGAGGCAAGTACCACAAAGATCGCCAGGTAGAACCCAGAGAACGAGGTGGCGTAGATCGCTGGCCAGGCCGCGAAGACGGCACCACCGCCGAGGATTAGCCAAACCTGGCTCCCCTCCCAGAATGGCTCCACTGTGTTCAGCATGATGCGGCGCTCCGCATCAGACTTGCCGAGGAATGGCAGCAGCGCGCAAACGCCGTAATTGGTGCCATCCATCACCGCGAGGCCGATCAGCAGCACGCCCAAGAGCAGCCACCAGACCACGCGCATCACATCATAGTCGATTAACGCTTCCATTGATCAGCCCTCCTGGCTGGGTTTCTGTGGTGCCTTATCAGCGCCTGATGGGTTTGCGGCCCCGGGGACAGCGCCACCGACCATACCGCCGCCCATCAAGGGCTCACGGACCGGTGCGGTTGGTGGTGCAGGTTCGGTATGACCAAGAACCTTCTCTGGCCCCATGATGATGTATTTCCGCATGAGGTAGATCTCGATCACCGCCATGATCCCGTAGAAGACCGTGAAGCCTACAATCGTTAGGACCACGTCGAAGACGCTAACCGAAGACACACTCAAGAAGGTCGGCAACACACCATCAACCGTCCAAGGTTGGCGGCCATACTCTGCCACTAGCCAACCTGCCTGGATCGCGATGAAGGGCAGAGGCAAGCTCCACAGCGCCAACGTCATGAACCAACGTTGGGTATGCAGGGCCCGTTTCGCCGCCATAACGAAGGCGTAGGTGAAGAAGGCAATGAAGAAGAAACCAAGGCCAACCATCACCCGGAAGGTCCAGAACAGCGTCGGGACATCGGGGACCGTGGATAGGGCAGCCAGCTTCACATGCTCTTCCGTCGCCTGGCGTGGGTCCTCGACATACTGTTTCAGCAGCAGGCCATAACCCAGATCTTCCTGGTGGCGTTTGAACATGGCACGGGCCTGGGTATCATCCGGGTTCTCCCGAATGGTCATCACCGCGTCATAGGCCAGGATACCGTCGCGAACCCGCTGCTCTGAGATCAGCACCAACTCTTTAATGCCGGGCATTTCTTCAGACAGTGATCGGGTACCGATTAGGCCAAGCACGTAAGGCATCTTGACCTCGAAATGCGTGTGCATCTCTTCCTGGTCAGGGAAGCCAACAATGGTCAGGCCGGCCGGCGCAGGCTCGGTCTCCCACATGGCCTCCATGGCAGCCATCTTCATCTGCTGGTTGTGTGAGGTGGTGTAACCGCTCTCATCACCCAGCACGACAACCGATAGTGACGCCGCCAAACCGAAGGCCGCAGCAATGGCCATGGACCGTTTGGCAAAGCCGAGATTGCGGCCGCGCAGGATGTAGTATGCCGAGATCGACATGACGAACATCGCGCCCATCACGTAACCGGCGCTGACCGTGTGCACGAATTTTGACTGGGCCACTGGGTTCAGCAGCACAGCGGCGAAGTCCGTGACCTCCATCCGCATGGTCTCTGGATTGAACTCTGAGCCGACCGGATATTGCATCCAGCCATTGGCGATCAGGATCCAGAGGGCGGATAGGTTGGTACCGATGGCTGCAAGCCAGGTAACCACACAATGCTGAACCTTGGACAACCGCTCCCAACCGAAGAACATCATCCCAACGAAGGTGCTCTCCAGGAAGAAGGCCATCAGCCCCTCAATCGCCAGCGGCGCGCCAAAGATGTCGCCGACATAATGCGAGTAGTAGGACCAGTTCATGCCAAACTGGAATTCCATCGTGATGCCTGTCGCAACACCGATGGCGAAGTTAATGCCGAACAGCAGCCCCCAGAATTTGGTCATGTCGCGCCAAACCTTACGGTTGGTCATGACATAAACCGTCTCCATCATCGCAACGAGGATGGAGAGGCCGAGGGTAATCGGCACAAAGAAGAAGTGATACATGGCCGTCAGCGCGAACTGCAGCCGCGAAAGGTCGACAACGAGTGGATCGATCATAAGACCATTCCTTGGGGATCATTCCCGGTCTGGCAGTCGTCTGGACAAATCTTGCAAGCAGGTACAGGCCGACAACCGCTTCTAAGCCGGTACCGTAGGTTCCGTGATACGCCCCCTGCCATGCCAGCGCTTTGATCCATGTCAAAGCTCTGCTCGGTCCGCTCAATGCGACACTATGGAGTGTGTGAATTGCTGCAAAACGGGACCGGTTTGGCTTGCCTATCAGCGGCCCCGCATTTAAGATTTCGTTTATAAAAGCTGCTGATTATATCAGCAAAAAAATAATAAACACTGTGGTTGAGTGAGTTAGCGGGAAGGGTTGAAACCCATGGCCTATCGGGCCCCATGCCAGGAAGATTGCGTGCCGATTGCGAGCACGGATCCAAGCCACTGCTCTAAGTGCACGGCGCGGTCTGTTAGCCTATGTGAGGCCATGGCCGACCGCGATGTTGATGTGCTTGAGAGCCTGTCCACACGGATCCGCGCCAGTAAGGGCGATATCGTGGTGCATGAGGGCGAGTCAGCCCGCAACCTCTACAACATCACCATGGGCACGGTGAAGCTTTACAAGCTGCTGGCCGATGGGCACCGTCAGATTGTTGGCTTCCTTGGCATGGGCGACTTAATCGGTATGTCACCGGAAGCGAACTACCCGTTCACGGCAGAGGCTGTGACCAGCGTCAATTACTGTCAGTTCAACCGTGAGCAAATGCGCACCGTCTTTGGTGAGTATCCCGCGATGCGTGAACGGATCTTTGAGATCGCCGCGAATGAACTTAGCGAAGCACAAGAGCAGATGCTGCTGCTGGGTCGTAAAACCGCGCAGGAGAAGATCGCGTCCTTCCTGCTAAGCCGCCTGCGCAAGGCTGAACGCCTCGGTGGCGGTGGCAATAGCATTGAGCTACCGATGAGCCGCCACGATATCGGTGACTTCCTTGGCCTGACGACCGAGACAGTTAGCCGTTCCTTCACCTCGTTGAAAACAAAGGGCTTCATTAGCCTGGATGGAACGTCGCGGGTGAAGCTTCAGGACCGGGCAGGCCTAGAAGCCTTGGCGAGCGGCAGCTAGCCACCTTTCCTTCCCGATCATCTTCGATAACGGGCGCGTTAGCCGGTATGGCCGCACCAAGCAATCTTAACTATGTCACTTACCGTAGCTTGAGCGACCTAGGTGACCGACGATGATGCGTAGAAACGGCTTGAACCGCCGACACTTCCTGATGACCGCCATTGCTGGCGCCACCGTCATCCCTATCGCATCAGCGGCACGCCCCGCATTGGCAGGGCCGCGGGCGGATCTTTGGCCGCGTTGGCAGCAGCACAATGCTGACAGCACCGCCTCCATCGATCACAGCATTTGGGATGACCTACTGAAACGATCAGTAAAGCTAGATCAGGATGGCGTCGCCCGCTTCCCCTACGCCCGCCTCTCCGTCATCGACCGAAACTCGCTGCGCCTCTACCTAGAACAGATGGCGGAGACCAGCCCCAGCGAATACAACCGCGACCAACAATTCGCCTACTGGGCCAACCTCTACAACGCCCTGACGGTGCAGGTGATCCTCGACCACTACCCTGTCGACACCATCCGCGATGTTGATATCTCCCCCGGTCTCTTTGCCAATGGCCCATGGGGCAAGAAGCTAACTACGGTTGAAGACGAAGAGCTGAGCCTCGATGATATTGAGCACCGGATTTTGCGGCCCATCTGGAAGGATCCGCGCATCCACTACGCGGTCAATTGCGCGGCTATAGGCTGCCCAAACCTGCGGCAATCGGCCTGGTTAGCAGAGACGCTAGACCAAGACCTGGATACCGCCGCCCGCGCCTATGTGAACAACCCACGTGGCGCAGTCATTGAGGATGGGGATCTAACCGTCTCTCGTATCTATGACTGGTTCATTGAGGATTTTGAGATAGATGGCGGCATCGTTAGCCACCTGCGCAAATACGCCGAACCAGAACTGGCTAGCAACTTGAGACAGTTCAGGCGCCCTGATGGCTTCCGCTATGACTGGTCGCTCAACGAGCAGACTGAGAGCAGCTAGTCGATCGTACCGGGGATGCGGCAGTAATAAAGCTGCGCCCGATGGAAGATGATGTTGTTGACCAGCACATCCAATCGCAGGGTGTTATCAGCGACCGTCACCAACTCATCGATATGAACCAGACCATCGGCAGTGTGGTGCCCCTGCTCTGGCTCCTCCATCGATAGGGTCATGGACATCAGCGATGGACCACCGACCGGGCGAATGAAGGTATTACGCTGCGCCGTCTCATGCACACGGTAGGTATAGTTCTCGGTCGGCACCTCAATCAGTCCGGTTAGGCGATAGGTGTTCGGACGATCACTGAAATCAACCTCCTCCAACCGCAGATCGGGTGGCGAGCAATTTAAACCGCGAGTAACCGGGCGCACTGGTCCGCGCAAACGCAAGTCTTTGGCATCGACGCCACTAAGGCTGCCGCCACGAATGCGGGCGGTGCGCATGGTTTCCTCTGGTGGCAAATCCTTTGGCTGCAGCCGCGGATCAAAGAAGATGCGTGGGCCAAAATCCTGCGGTGGTGCTGGGTCTGGCTCAATGAACACGCTACCTCGGGCAGCCGCCACAACCCCAGGGTTAGTGAAGGGCGACACCGGCGGTGCCGGAATATCGTTAGAGAATGAGGTCAAGCCGCCAGCGGCTACCTGGCCGTTTGGCGTGATTACTGGCTGACCGAAGCCGCCTGGCCCAAGACCGTTTGAACCGTCTTGACCGTTCAATCCATTCGGACCGCCCTGCCCAGTACCATTTGCCTGTTGGGCGGTTCCATCGGCATTTGTGGCACCGCCGCGCAATTGATCAATGCCTTGCTGAACACCAGCAATCGCCTCATTAGTCGTCGGAAGCTGTGCGTTATCTGGCAGGCCAAGCTCTTCAAGTGATCCAACGGTGGGGCTGTTGCTTGCCCCCAATCCATCGGGCAACTGGTTTAGTGAACTTGGCACCCGAAACGGGCGATCACCATCACCGCTATTGTCCTGAGGTTCGGTGCCAAGGGACTCCAGCTGCTCCGTCAAATTGTCGATGTCTTGTTCGGTAATGTTCTGACGACCACCGACAACCAGATCGGTTGGCGCCACCAACGAACTATCACCATTGGACTGTGACTGCGCCTCAAAAGGCCCAACGGCAAAGGTGCCAAGAACGCCGAGGGAAAGCGCCGCGATGGCGGCTTTGGTTTGAAACAGTCTGTTCATGCCGGTCTCCAGCCAAGCTGACATGGGATTGGTTAAATACCAGTCCTGACCAACGGCACTTGCCTGTCAATGACAGTGCAACCGTCGCTTGCTGGCTGACATCACCTGTCACGCGCCTGCGTCAAACAGAGCCCTAACTGGGCAGATGCTGCCGGTTTGGAGAGGTTGGACGCTCAGCTAAACACTCAAAGCAGCCCAAGCAAAGCGTCAGACACTTCGAGTCGCAGTGCCTACATCAGACGGCCTTGTCGGCCTGATAGAGCGGCGCAAAAAGATCAATCATCCTATCGAGATCGGCTTGCTTGGCCTCAAATGCCGACCAATCATCCTGCTGATCAATACGCGCCCAAAGTGCTTCAATATCATCGTAGAGCAAGGTCACCGGCCGTTCTGCCTGCATCAAATCATCCTTCAGAATCTCAGATGTGGCGGCATGGGCTTCAAACTCAGCCAAGGCATCGCGCACTTCCTTGAAGCCAGCCTCCCCATAGGCATAGCCGCCTGGGCTGTTTAACGCCTGCTGCTCACGTTGCAGACCACCAAACCAATCATGGAAGAACTGGTCAGGCGCAACGCCACTATCGCGAAGGAAACGGAAAACCGAGGCCAGCAGTGTTTGGGCAGGTGCTCCCCCCTCACCAGCCAATCCAAGCCGCCGCAAGAATGCTTCCTGAAGGACGGTTGGGAACACAGCATCAAAGACGGTCAGGGCCTCGGCCAAATCCTCGCGCGATACAAATGGCAGCAGACACTCAGCGAGGCGACAAAGGGCCCAATGCACTGCCTCTGGCTGGCGGCCATACGCATAGAGGCCGGTCTCATCAAAGTAAGCGGCCGTGAAACCTGGCTCATAAACCGGCAAGAAGCGATACGGGCCGTAATCGAAACTCTCACCGGTGATGTTCAGATTGTCAGTGTTCAGCACACCATGAACAAATCCAGCGGCCATCCATTGGGCGCAGAGCCGTGCGCTCTCTGCCCCCACCCGACGGAACAGCGCCAGCGCGCGTGCGCCGGTGTCAGAGCCATTTAGGTCAGCGTGGTAATGCTCAATACAATGATCGACCAGTTGAGCAATGGCATCGGTGTCATCTTCAAAAGCTAGCCGCTGGAACGTGCCAATCCGAATATGGCTATGGGCCAGCCTAACAAGGACGGCAGAGCGGGTTGGTGATGGCTCATCATGCCGCTCCAACGCCTCACCAGTTTCAATCAGTGACAGGCTTTTTGACGTATAGACCCCAAGTGCTTGTAGTCTCGTGGTCGCTAGGACCTCCCGCACCCCACCTTTAAGCGTAAGGCGCCCGTCCCCGCTTCTTGAATAGGGCGTGGTGCCGCTGCCCTTGGTGCCAAGGTCAAGCAAGCGACCATCATTCAGATCACGACATTGGGCGAATAGGAAGCCCCGCCCATCACCAATATCCGGGTTGTAAACGCGGAACTGATGCCCGTGATAACGCAGCGCCAGAGGTTCTGGGAAGCTTTCCTCAAACGGCTTAAACCTTCCGAAGTGATCAACCCAGTTAGCGTCGTTGAGATCATCAAGACCGATGGTCTCCGCTGCACGATCATTTCTGTATCGAAGCGTGTGTTTTGGAAAATCCGCCGCCGCAACCGGATCAAAAAATGATGCCCCCAAACGGGCATGGACGGTCTCAAACTTGGCGGTCATTTCGGCCGGGCGGTGAAGGTGATGTGATCACCCGCCAGCCTTAACCTGTGGCGCGAACGGGCTCAACCTCTTCCCGTACCAGCGACGGGATCGATCGGCGCAACACAGCGCGGCAACGGGCAATCAACTCACGCGGCTTGAAGGGCTTGGTCACATAATCATCCGCGCCAAGCTCAAGCGCGGAGAGGCGATCCGCGCTAGACGTACTGCCCGTCACCATGATCACCGGTATCCAAGAGTGCTGGCGCAGACTACTAAGCAGTTCCAACCCATCACCATCAGGCAGATCGATATCTAACAGGATCAAGTTCAGGTCAGCGCGCTCTACATGGTGGGCCATTTCCAATGCACTGGAAGCGACCGAAACAGCGAATCCACTGTCAGCCAAAATCGCTTTAAGCAGCTCTGCGGTCGCCGGGTCATCCTCAACAACAAGCACGCGGAAATCGGGCATATTTGGGCCTCTCCCCTGCATCAATCCGTCACCTAGGCGCGGTTTTCAATTGTGATAACGAGTCAGTGGATAGTGCCCAAAACAACCTTAAGGATTGGTAACTTAAACCCCGATACGCGGTTTAATTTTCATCAACCAAGCCAGGTTATTTTGGCAAATCCATCGCCTTCAGCGTTTGAGCTTTCAGCACAGAGCGGGAAGGTACTTAGTACACGATACAAGTTCTGCGGTATGGTTGCTTCGAATGAACAAAACCGACCTCACATCAAAGCAAGGCCCCGATCCTAACAAGCCGACTGATAGTGGAGACTATCAGCCGCTTGTGCTTGTCGTGGATGATGATGGGATGGTTGGCTCAATGACCGGCCATTGCCTTCGCCGAAGCGGATACCGAACGCAGATATTCGACGACCCGAAAGAGGCGCTCGAATGGTTCGGCGAAAACGCCGCTGCGGTTGATCTCCTGATCAGTGATCAGAACATGCCAGGGCTGGTTGGCACGGATTTGGCCGTCGCCATCCGCAAGAAAAAGCGCAACCTGCCAGTCATCATCTGTTCCGGCTATGTGGATGCCATTGATCCAAAGGTGACCGAGAACGGATTGATCGCTCAACTATTGAGCAAACCAACACCGACCCACGTTCTGCTGTCAGCCGTTAAGAACGTCCTCGCCAAAAAGGCGTAGTGATTAACCCAGCTTGCGCTTCTTGGTTGGTGGCGCCGGGGCTGGATCATTGGCGACATCGCTAAGCTTGGTCAGGGTGACCGGCTTACGCTGTTTGCGAAGATCGAAGCTGGTGCGGCGATCGCCGATGAACTCACGCTGGATCGATGCCTCGGGCTCGTCCCGGTAATCCAGATAGGTCATCGTCTCTGGCTTCACCGCCTTCTTCAGATCAACCAGAACGAATGTCTCGCTACTGGTTGAG
The DNA here is from genome assembly GCA_019192455.1 of Alphaproteobacteria bacterium SS10. Taxonomy (NCBI): domain Bacteria; kingdom Pseudomonadati; phylum Pseudomonadota; class Alphaproteobacteria; species Alphaproteobacteria bacterium SS10. The sequence goes on along the minus strand of JAHCML010000002.1, from coordinate 22,646 downwards.
CCGGGGCGGCGATCACGCCGTGGCACCGCCAATTCATCATCAAACATGTGCGAGACGTGGGCCATCATATCGGTCGTATCGGCATAGCCGTAACGGCGGGCATCAGCGTTCTTGAACTTGCGGCTCTTAATCTCGTCGCGCAGTTCAAGCAGCGTCATCTCACGCACGCTCTTAATCTCGCCCTCGATTTCCCAGCCGGTTTCCTTGCCCTCAGCGTCCGTTTCCTGAAAGCGAGTTGGGCCGGTTGTTGGCACAAACTCATACTTGCGCATCACCATGCCGGTTAACGGCTTGGCCGTCAGACCCAAGGTTGGGCTAACCATCGCCTCGAAGTCCTCAGCGCGAGGCACCTTCACCGACTGCATGTCCAGATCCACATCGCGGGTATTGGCGAGTGGGTGCAGCGCTTCAACCTTCACGGCCAGCATGCTGCCATTGTTGCGGGGCATGACATAACCGCTGTTCTGATAGCCAGCCTCTGCCTGGGCATAAGCCTCAGGGAAATCACCCTTGGCTGGGGCACGGTCAACGGTAGCACCGGCAGCGAGATACATCTTGCCGGTCTCGGCCCCGCGCAGCACCAACTCCTTACCGGCCTTCAGCTCTTTAGCCAGGTTCACACCCTTTGGCCCGTACATCATCAGGAACTTGTCAGCGACAAGCCGCTCACTCAGCGGGTTCTCAAGGTGACGGTCCGGAACATCGATAACGATGGTGTTCTCAGCGGCCACCTCATACTCGATATATGGGATCGACTGGTTAGTTTTTGGATCCCAGCCGGTTGCAACCTTCGCCTCGTCGGTGAAGGGAAACTTCTCAAGCTTCGCGATGATGGCTTCCCGCAGGGCTTCTAGCATCTGCGTCGCATCTTCTTTACCGGCGGCAAACTTCTCGAACTCCACTGGGTCAGAGAGAAGCTCTTCAATCTCTTCCAGCGCGCGCGGACCGGTCATCCAATCCTGCTCGCTCGGATCACGGTCTGGGCGGCCATGCAGATACTCCGGAATGCGGAGCTCCATATAAGCTTTCCACTCAGCGCCAAGATCATCGATCCGGCCTTCATCCCAGAACTTTCGCGCAAGCTTCTGGGTGCTTGGCTGGGTTGGAATGCTCTCAAATTCAATTGAGATGCGGCCCATCTGTAGGCGGTTCAACAGGTCATGCTCTTGCATGGTGACGATGTCTTGGAAATCGATTTGATTGCCATTCTCGTCATGCACTTCATAGCTGAGCGAGAAATCATTGAACCGGCCCATGAAGCCCTTGCGCATATCCCAGATTGCGTTCTGGGCAGCCTCAACCGTTGGCGCGCGCTCTGCGGCATGAACCAGATCAAGGATGACGTAGTCGGAGACGTTTTCACGCTCAAGCGTCTTACGGGCCAATTCCATCTTGGCCTTGAACTCTTCCAGCACGCCCTCGCGCTCAGGGTCGAATTCAACCGGGTCCGTCTCAATCCCCATACGCATGGCGCGGTCGATTTTGCGGGCGTTGTTCAAGACATCCTCTGCCTTCACATGGATCGCGCGGTGGACTAAGCGAGCCTCTTCGGAGCCTTCCACTTTCACCTGGTAGTAAGGCAGCGGCCCGACATTGGTGAACAGTTCATCCTCAGGCAGTGGGTTGGTGATCTCATGGGCCCGCTGGAATTCAGGCTGCGCCCGGTTCCAAGCCTTCATCGCACGCTCAAGGAACACTGGGTTTTCGATCAGATAGCGGCGGTTTTCTTCAATCCGCTCAGGATCCCAGCCATTATTTTGGCCAGCACGGATCGCCATCTCTTGTGGCACCAAAATCGGGTTCTTACGCAGATGCTCAGTCTGGAACAGGGCGTTTGGATCGCGCTTCTGCTCTTTAATCATGTCGACGAGCTCGTCTTCGCTCATCTCAAGTAGGCGCTTGCCGTGATAGCGGAAGCCTTGCAGGTCCGTGTCGAGCTTGATCAAGAGAGCGTTTTTGAAATCGCCATACTCTTCATCAAGGTTGACCATCATGCCCATATGGCCGGCCGCACGGCCGAGGATGACGCGGCCCATACCCAACACGGGGTGATCATCAAAACCATTGGCACCGGCGACAAACTCACGCTGGGTGTTGAAGTCGGCATTGGTCTCCGCATGCTTCATCACATCGGGAGCAATGCGGCGAAGATAGGATTTGAAACCAGCGACCGCGAGGGCATCAACCAGGGCACGCTTGTGGCCCTTCTTATCGTTGTACTGAGACCCATCGGGCATGCGAACGCCATCCTCAATCCCCCGCTCCGGCACAGCGTTGCGGGTATTGGCGTTCATCAGGTCTTCAAGGCGGAAGCTACGGCCGCCCATGCCGTTCTCTAGGGTTTGCAGACCCTGCTCACCGTCTGGGCCGTATAGATAGACCATCTGGGCCAGCTTATGGATGTCAGTCCGGAACGCACCAACCTGGCGGGCNTCGCTTTTACGCGTATGGGTCAAGAAGATGTCTGGCATACCGGCAGTATCGAAGGCCGACCACATCCATGGGTCATCCGCGCGAATACCATAGAAGTGGTTCACCCCGACGGAGGAACGCATCCGCTTCCATTGCTGACCATCGGGATCGGTATAGGTGCCGCGGCCGCTCTTAATCGGGATCGAGACATACTTACCGCCCTGGTGCAGGCGCGCATGCTTAACCTCGCCATCTTCGTCCCGGAAGTACAGCTTACGAACCGTCTCTTCGGGGCGGTAGCCCTTTGAGGTTATTGGCGTGATGACCTCTTCATCGGTCAACTCATCAAAGACTTTAAGCGGCGCCCGGCGAAGTGCATCGGCCATACGGCCGGCCATTTCCTGCTGGCTGACACCGCGGTCCCAATCGCGTTGGCCGCGGCGGTTAACCAGTGCAGCCCGTGGGGACATGATGCGGTTATCAGGAACGCGCGCATCAACTTCCAGCGTGTCAACGACCCGACCAGCCAAATCGGTGGTGGCCAAACCAAGGTCCAAAATCGCGTTGAACTTCCGGCTCGTATCCACGGTCTCGGTATCATAATAGACCTCGGCAACCTGCCCGCGCTCCAACAGGTGACCAATCTCATCCCAGGTGGGGATGTAGTCATCTGGTGTTTGGATTGTCGGTTTATCGGTGGCCATAACTCGGTCTCAAATCTGGAATGTCGCGTTTCGTTTCTTCGATGCTTTAACTTGGACTTTAAGGGTTTGCCCTGCGCCGCTGCTCATTCGCGTCTGGCACTGGTTTGGGCGGTAGCTTGGTCCCGCGATCGCGGCGGCGGTCAATTGGGCGGCTACGATCACGTGGCCCTGGCTCTGGGCGCTTAACACCCTGCCTCGCCCGGCGATCACGGAGGCGACGCTTCACCTCTTCAACATCATGCTCAGCGAAGTTGGCTTCATAAACGCCACCACCGCGAACCATCAGGCCATCGCGGCGCTCACCGCCACGACGCTCATTGGAGATGAAGCGGGTCGCATCAAGGTGGCCACCAAAGTACTGGCCAAACTTACGGATCAGTTTGAAGACAACGAGAGAGGCTGGCAGACGGCCTAGGCTCTCAATCTCAGCGTTCTCGCGCTTGTCACCCTTATCGATGCCGAGGGCTTCAAAGTTCTCAACAATCGCACCGGAGTTCTTCAGCTTGAGGCGATCAAACAGCTCAAAGGTCCGCTTGATGGCTTCTGGATCGGTGACGTGCTGCGGTTGCGCGATATCCGGATTGATCAGGTTCGCGAACGCCTCAATGTCCTTCTCATTACCGTGACCAGAGCTGTGGATGCCCTTGCCGATAACGGTGATCCCACCGTCAATCTCGGTCTGCACCTCAACGCCCTTCTGGCCACCATAGAGGGCTTCGAGGCGTTCGGCTTGCTCACCCTTCGGGTTGTAGACACGGAAGCTGTCGCCCATGGCCACCACAACGGTGAAGTCGCGGTTGCGGGTCAGCTTATCAATCAGCTTCTTCTGGTTCTTCTCATTACCAGGGATGGCTGATTGCGAGATCACAATCACATCGGTATCCGAGTTCACCGGCAAGGCCGTGTGACGATACTCAGGATCAGCCTCAAACAGGGAGCGCCCCTCAGCGATCTTGTTCAGCTGGGCATCCATCTCAGCGATGCTGCCCTGGGTGCCGGTGACAGGAATAATCCGGCGTGATGGATCATCCTCAAGCATGCCGGCGACGGTCTTCTTCGCACCACGGCTAACCCGCAGGGTCGCGGTAAAGCGCGGCAGACGGTCATCAACCTTACCGCCAAGTTCATCAATCTTTTGAGCAAGCTGGGCGTCAGCGGCGCGCATCTCTGGGTAGAGGTAGTGCGATGGACGACCAACCAATGTCTTCAGCGTGGCGCGGCTTGGGGAGTCAACACCAGGCTCAAAGCTTGGGTTCTCCATATAGCCGTGGCGGCGCTGTTCGATCCAATCGATGACCTCAAGCGTGTTCTGCACCAGACCTTTACGACCATGGGCTGGGCCCGCCTCAAGCTCCGCCTGGAGGTCGGTTTTCAGCGCGGCCAGTTTGGTGTCGTAAACATGGTCAAGATAAAGCTGGATGTTACCGCTCTCTTGCGGCTCAACAGCCTTATAGTTCACGCCCAGGATGTTGTTGATCCGGGCCGTATCTTCGACAGCTGCACCGACTTCAAACATGTTACGACCCTGCTCAGTTGCAACACGCAACGCAGTCTCATAACGGTTGTCGTTGGTTGAGATCATGGCCAGCAAAATGCCCTTGTCACCAAAGACACCGCCGAGCAGTTCATTCATGTTCTGCTCAACTTCTGGCTCAGTCACCGCCCAGCCGCGCTTCTTGACCGAGGTCACATCAAAATCGACCAACGTGTCCTGGCGATCCACATCCTTGGCGTCGATATCGGCTTCGCGCTCTGCCAGGCCACGCAGACCACGCTTAAACCATTCACGGTCAAGCCAGCTAGCTGGCGGCTTCGGGCCCTCATAGCCCTCTTGCTCATACTTACCGAAGCGCATATCGCCCGGGTTCATATAGCTGCCGATGATATTGGTGCCGACGCGGCCGATGTAACGGAATGGCGTGGTACGGGCAGAGTGCGGCGTGGCGTGCGGGGAATACTCCACCGTCATCCGCTTCACGCCATCCTTCTCAATGTCCAGATGCCCCTCGTCAGTGATGGGCTGGAAGGTTGGCCAGTTCTTTTTATCGACGTCGTATTTGGTCAGCGAGATTTCGATCGCGCGAATAACGTCAGGTGTGGCGTGGAAGGTCTTACCCTCCAGCATGCCTTTACGGGCATAGATGCCAATACCGTGGGCGTGGTCTAGGTGACGGTGGGTGATGAACCAGTGATCGACCTGCTTCAGCCACTCAACAACATCCGGCACCGCGCCGTCATACTCGGAGCCCTCTTTCGGGATGAACATGCCCAGATCGTGGCCGACCGCAACACGGTCCAACTGACCATCCTTGTCGAGGCCTTCATGGACGATGATCTTGGTTGAACCAATCTGATCACCGAAATCATCAATGATCTCATCCCGGCCATTACCGAGCAGCGAGACCATGTACAACCGGCCGCCCTCTTCCATGCTTGGCGGTGGCTCAAGCGGATCAACCAGATCCAGTTGATCAAACTCGGTGAGGTAATCCATCACCTCCGGATAGCGGCGCTTACGCATCGCCTTCATGATCCGGTTAACGATGCCGAGGCCACGCATGCGGGTCACAACATCGCTGTTGACCAGATCTTCACCAAGCACCGACAGCTTATCGAGGCGGAACTTCCGCTTGCCCTTTTGGTTAGGGTCATCACCAGGCACACGGGTCCAGACTTCCTCAGTCAGGTCTGGGATCGCACGAGATTCAACACCCTCTGGTGCTTTTAGTGGCTCGATTGAGGCATCGACTTTGTGATGGCGGGTATTGGTCTCAATCCCGACCTCAGATTTAAACTGAATGCGGGTCTGCGGATCGGTCGCCACAACCGGGCGCTGATCGCGCATAACGTTCTGATAATCAAGTGTATTTACGCCGCGACCATCCAATGCCAAAGCGATTGGCGCCGGCACTTCAAGCTCGAATTCTTTGTCCGTTGCGCCCTGCTCAATCGAGGGCACGAAGTTGAAGCCACCCTGGGCATCAAGACCAACGATTGGCAGCGTCTCGCTAACCACATCGTGGATGTAAGTCTCGTCAAAAATCTTCGCGACTTGGGGCAGCTTGCCTTCACGAAGCGCGGTGTTGATCCGCTTCGCAGCCTCCATGACAAGGAGCACCTTGCCGGTGTCGTTTGGATCGACCTCACGACCCAACACACGAACGGCGTTGATGTCAGTCTTCCCCTCTTCAACCGATGGGGAGGTCTCAATCTCAATCAGGTCCTGAAGCAGCTGGCCACCATTCGGGCGCATCCGCCAGTACTGGATGCGGATATCATCCATGTTGCCATGAACATCACGGGCCGTGCGGGTCACAACAGCGGCGGCGCCACCGGTGCGAGGGTCGATATCGGCTTCAGCCAGAAGGATTGGGAACTTTTCGTGCTTGGTTAGATTGGCAACCGTGGTGTCGAGCTGGCGCGCAGCAAACTTGAAGAGATCTGGGTTCGCCTCGTTAAACTGGGCGAGCAGGTCAAGCTCATCCGGGTCAACATCGACCCCGATGATATTGGGCATGAAATCCGTTTCCCAATCCTGACCTGATTTTTGTTCTTCCGATGACACGGGCGGTTTTTCCTATTGGGTAGCGGGACCTAGTGCACTGTAATATCAGCAAAAACAGCTTCTAGCGGATCAAGCGGGGGTAGGTGCTGAACCCGCAGTGACCGTGCGATCCTGGCGAGATCACCGGTCAACACTTCAAGCTGTTGGGAATTCAATTGGACGGGGCGACCACGCCAGCGGCAGCTGCGTGGGCGAAGATCATCACGCCCAGCACCACGCGCCAAGAACAGGCGAAGTAGCGGTTGGATTTTGGCACCGCCACCAGGGCTCACCCGATATTGGTCGAGGATGATAACAACCTGGCGCGCGCCCACATCCTGGGTCATGCGCAAACGGAGGCCATCAAGCACACCGGTATCGACATCCAAATGGGTCGCGACCAGCTTCTGACCGGGCTGCAAATCCAGCCACTCAATCAGTGTTTCGGCGTCTAGTTTTTCAGCGACGACGGATGACATTTTTTTGGGCTCAAAATCCGGCCGGTTCAGGCGGGGGAATTGGGGGACGCGAACCGTGCTAAAACCTTGTCCATCAATAAAAAACGACTAATCCGCGAAAGTACGAAAATGTTTTTCACGTATTAGTAAACAAATTAAAAAACAATCGGATCATATATAAAATACACAGCAATTTTACAGACTAAATCAGCAAGATTTTGACAGCAAAATGCAGCGTCAAAATTTGACGCTGCAGATTTATTATTTCTCAATTACAGGCAGATTAAATTCAAACGATTCTGGCGCTGAAATTTACCCTGCAGTCGGTCGACCTGGGGATAGAATTGTTCCCTGGCCTGGACGACGACGAGTCTCAAGCTGGTCACGGGCGACAACACGCTGCCGTGCCTTCCAATAATCCTCGTTCAGATCTTTGACCTGATGATCGGAAAAACCGCGAGATGCATGGTCGATCAACTTCGGACGAACACGATCACGGATCTCTTTAATGTCGTCACGCTCTTGGCCATCGCGAATATGCGTGGTCACTGATGGGTGTGCGACCTGGGCCGACACCTCAACCCCCTTGCGGCTGCGGTAGTTCGGATCAACTTGACGATCGAACAACTCCAGCATCCGGGCCAGTGCCAAGGATTGATGCGGTACCTCGACATCATTGTCGATTGCACGCTCAACAAAAGCGGACAGCGTTTTGATCCGATCGGCGAGGCTCAACTCATTACCGCGCTGATCAAAAACCATGAAGTCTTGGCCAGAGCCGGTATCCCGTGGAACCAGGCCGGACTGAACCAAGGTCGCGCGAACCATATGCTGCACATAGGATGGGGATTGCTCCCAACCATCCATGACAACTAGGCGATCAACGCTGCGGTCGATCATCTTATTCCGGAACGCAACCCGCGCCTCGGAGCCAACCTTATCTGGGCCAGGGGCGATAACACCCTCACCGTTCTTACCGCCCGTCTCGAACATCTGATCGAATTCAGCGGTCGAGCGAACGATGCCGACATCGAACTTCTTGCGAAGCATCTCGGTCAGGCGACCAAGGTCACTGACATTGCGGCGTGCGATGGCGTTGAAATCTTTACCCTTGGCACCGGGTAGTTCGGCGATGTTCTCAATGCCCTCAATCTCGGCAGCATCCATCGCGGCGTTACCGGTTTTGGGATCACCAAGAACCAGCGCCACCTTTGGCTTAGATGCCGGGGGCAGTGCCGTCTCGGATGCGGCAAGCAAGAATGGCAGGATCAACCGCTCACGCTCGTTAAGCCGACGGTTATAGGTGTCATCCTCGAACAGCATGCTGTGCGTGTCTGAACCGAAATAATCACCTTTGAGGCGATAGACATGGATATCGGTGGTATCGGTTTTGAAACCGGCAAAGGCCGTGCGGGCCTTCTTAGTACCCCAGTCATCAAACGGGATCTGCTCATCCAGCTCAGTTGCAGGCTTCACGCCCTTCTTACCGGTCAGCAGATTGGCCTGCCACTTATCGCCTAGGTCTTCCCAGTCGATTTGGTCAGCGGCATGTTCTTTCAAGAACGGCCCCATCTGGGCCTTAAGGCGCGCAACCGCTTTCAGCTCTTTTTGAGCGCGCTTGGCGAGTGACGGGTGCAGATTGTCGGTGTCGATCAGGCTTGGGCGCCCTTCCTTGGCAGCCTCGATCTGATCAGACATATGCATCAGGCGAACTAGGGTGGTGGCCCCAACGCTAACGTCGAAGCCTTTCGGCGCTGCCCAGCGAACATAGTTGGAAATCGCTTCCATCCGGCGGAACAGGCTGACCTGACGGCGGTTGCCATCGACCACATCCATGCTGTTCGCATCACGACCGGGAACCAGGCCGGCCTGAACAGAGGCGCCATACATGAGTTCCCAGTTGGCGCCGCGCGAGAAGTTCGGATCACCAGCCAGTGGCTGTTGGCTTTCAAAATAGTGTTTCACTGGGAACCAGAGGGCCATGTAGTCCTCTTCTTCCCATTTCTGACCGCGGCTGAAGCCAGAATTAGCACCAAACTGGTGCACCATCGCCTGCAGCCCGGCGGGCGCAATGGCGATTTGGTCGGGGTATTGGTTCATCACATCGCGGGATAGCGCGAGGTTCTTATCCGTGTTTGGGCCGTAGACCCGCTCAGCAACGATATCACCGCCAGCATATTCACCCAGCTTGACGGTGGTCAGCTTGTCGCCGGCTTCATCGAACTTGTCTTTGTGAACGTAAGCTAGGCGGTGCCCCTCAATACCGCCAGAGATTGAGCAGAGAACGTAGTTACCCATCTGACCGCCGGTGGAGGCCTTAACCGCCCCGAAGGCCATGCGGATCTGTGCGCGGGCACGTTCTTTGTAATCTGAGCCCTGCTCGTCGAAGTAGCTGTGGGGGAAATCGTCGTAGATGTACTTCTTCTTACCGTCGAAGAAGTAATCCATGATTTCGTCAGCAGACGCATCGAGGCCCGGGGGCGGGGCGACCGATGCGTATTTTTTCTTCACTTGCGCGAGTGTGGGCATGGGCAGTTCGGGGGCTCTGCGGTTTAGATAGCGGCTCAAAAGCTGCTATGCATTTTTAACAGGCGCGCTATGCACGCGCTTCTTGGCCTCCGTTACACGACGCACGGTTGAAAGTGTCAAAGAGCCAACCCCAGTATTTTCAACAACTCGTCAATTGCCCATGCGCAGTTGTTGTGTATACAGGTTACGAGACACCATAACTTGCTGCGTTTCGAGTATAGAAAACAAAAAATCTGAATTTTAATAGCCAAGAAAATTGACCAATGAGCCGACAAACACTGCTCCTGCTAATGGCAAGCATCCTGACTATTCTGGTCATTGCAGTAGTAGTGAAAGCAATCCAACCCGCACCGGACCGAACTACTCAGCACATATTAGAGTATGGGGCCGAATATACTGGGGATGCACGTCCAACGCTCCGCATTCTAATGATTGGCAACAGCCATCTGCGGCGCGGTGCCATTGCTAGCAAAGTCGCAGAGTTGGCGAACAGTGATTCTGATGCCTGCCCCTATCATTTGATCACCGGATTCTATGGTCAGGATGGCGCAATGCTTATCGACCATTGGAATAGGACCCGGGCCAAGGCGGCCCTAACTGAGGGTGAGTGGGATCGCCTTCTTCTGCAGGACGCCAGTTGGTCGACGATTTTTCCTGCTGCCAAGTTTGATGAGACGACCCGCAACTGGATCGAGCTAGCCCGCGCCCATAATGTCGAACCGGCTCTCATCACCACCTGGGCACGGGATAACAGCAATCCGATGTACAGCGCGGTGCCGGTCTTTAACGCTGATCGCAACTTGATGCAGGGCGTGGTTACGCGGCGCCATGCTGACACAGCCGCCACCCTTGGCATCGGCACGGTTCCGGTTGGACCCGCCTGGCGCCTTGCCTGGTCTAATAGCGACTTGCCAACCCTCTTCCACCGCGATGGCAATCACACGAATACACTGAGCCAATGGCTCACCGCCCTAACCATCTATCACTATCTTTGTGAGCAGCCCGACCGCATGCCCGCCAGTGTTTTGCCCGAGGAAGTTACGCCGCATGCCCCCATCATCTGGGCTGCTGTATTGGGCGCTCGCGGGCAAGAGAGAAAAAGTGTCGAGAACCCATCAGAAATCGACGCGCTAGCACTATCGGCTACGAAGGCATTGCAGTAAGTTACCGCCGCACCAGAATCCGTTGCTTCGAGTTACCCTAATGAGCGTCTCTCTCACCCTTCCACGCTGGTACGATCTCCACGTCCATATGCGTCAAGATGCTATGCTGAAACCAATGCTTGCTGCGCATTACGCAATGGGCTGCCGAGGGGTCTTGGCAATGCCGAATACCAAGCCACCGGTGGCAAAGGTGACGAAGCAGGACCCTTTAGACTGCTGGAGCATTGAGGAATATCACGCGCAAATGCTTGAAGCTGGCGGTGATGCCCTTGAGGACATAATCATCCCTCTGTACCTGACCAAAGACACGACACCGGCCATGATTGAGGCAGGTGTTAAGTCGGGTTACCTTAGAGCAGCCAAATACTATCCTCCCCACGGCACTACCGGTGCCGACTTTGCACATACTTTTTCAGCGTATTTGGAGAACGGCGTTTTCCAGGCCCTGGCCGACAACAATGTAAACCTCTGCATACACGGGGAAGAGCATGGGCTGGATGCTGAAGTTTACTTCGACCAAGACAGCAATGCCGAGGCACTGTTCTACACGAACCAGATGCCGGAGCTCATCGACAAGGTGCCGACACTGCGTGTGGTCTGTGAGCACCTAACTACGGCCACCGCCGTTAAGTTTGTTTACAATGCACCTGACAACGTTGCCGGCACCATAACCCCCCAGCATCTGCTCTATACCGTTGGCCACCTGCTGAAGGGCTGCAACTACCATCTCTACTGCCTACCGCTGGTGAAGTACGATAAGGATAGAGAAGCACTTCGTGCGGCGGCAGCTGATACAAACACGAAGAAGTTTTTTGCTGGTACTGACAGTGCCCCACACACGGTGAAAGCAACCCCTTGCGGTTGCGCGGCAGGTTGCTTCACCGGTTACATCGCACCGCAGCTTTACGCCGAAGCCTTCGAACTGGCTGGCTATGATCTCTCAATTGCTGAAAACCAAACGGCTTTTGAGCGTTTCTTATGCCTAAACGGCCCCGAGTTTTATGGCCTACCAACAACAAACGATACCTTTACCATTCGGCGGCAACCACAGACCGTCAAGATGGTGTCAGTACCTGGCGCATTACCTGGTGAAGATGTGGTGACACCACTTCCACTTGGCCTAGGGAAGAGCGAAATTCCATGGTCTATTGACCCGGTCGCAGCATGAGGCTGCTAACCAACCCACTATCGCTTTTACCACCAGAGACAGCGCACAGCGTCGCGCTCGGCTTCGCCTCAACGGGATTGGTGCCCTCAGCCCCGGCAGATTCGCCAGGGCTTAAACGGCAGTTGCTGGGCAAGACCTTCCGCAACCCCATCGGCCTATCGGCCGGTGCGGATAAAGAGGCGGCGGCCCTAATCGGGTGGGAGAAGATGGGCTTTGGGTTTGTTGAGGCGGGTACGGTCACGCCCAAGGAGCGGCCAGGCAACCCGGGCCCGCGCATCTGGCGAATTGGTCAGGATGATAGCCTAGTTAACTGGCTCGGCCTTCCCGGCCGGGGCATGGATTACTTTCTCAACAATCTCCGGCAGTATCGCGCCAGGGTAGAGCAGAAGCTGGTGGTTGGCGTCAGCATTGCCGCCCCTGATGGCGGGTTGGCCGACTTCTCAATGCTGGCTGCGGCGACGGCGCCGCTTGCGGACTACTTAACCCTGAATGCCTCATGCCCCAACGTGACCCATGGTGAGGGTGATCACGACCCCGCCGCCGATATGGCAGCACAGGTAAAGGCCGTTACCAGTGCAGCCGATGGCACGCCGCTATTGGTCAAGCTGGGCCCGACCAATGACCGCGATAGTTTCGTCCATATGGTGACCCGCGCGTTGGAGGCTGGTGCCGCAGGCATCGTTGCCACCAACACCGTGCCACCGGATCGCACCGACCTTATTCCAAACGCAGACTTCGTCTGGCCTAAGCATGATGGCCAGGCTGTTGGCGGCTATAGCGGCCCGCTATTGCTCGATATCGCCTGCAACATGGTTGCGTGGGCACGGGACGCGGGCGGGCCAGAAATGCCGCTGATGGGCGTCGGCGGCGTGCAAAGCGGCGAAGATGCCAAACGCCTGGTTGATGCAGGTGCCGACGTGATCCAACTCTATACCGCCCTCACCTATCAAGGGCCCAAGGTTCTTCGGCATATCAAGCATCGCTTGCTAGCTGATAACTAGTATCTCGCCCCAAACTAGCTGACACCTGCCCTAAGCTAAGCCAATGCTCGTATCGCATTCGAAGAAGTTCATTTACCTCAAGACGACCAAGACGGCTGGCACGTCGGTTGAGATAATGCTGCAGCGGTATTGCGTGCCCGCTGGCCGGGAGGTCGGGGACGTTACAGATTGCATTGAGACAAAAGCCGGCATCATCGGCGCGAGGCGCCGATGTAGCAAGCCAGAAATGGCGGGGGCACATGCTGGCTGTGGAAGTGCGAAACCGACTGCCAGCTGATGTTTGGGATAGCTACACGAAGATCTGCAACATTCGGAACCCTTGGGATAAAACCGTCTCCCAGTTCCATATGGACTTCCGCCACCTCCGTGATGAAGAACAAGACATCATCATCAACGCCTTTCGAGAGTGGCTTGGCAACATCGAAAAAGTGCCTACGGATAGAGCCATGTATTTCATTCGTGGCGAACCGGTCGCTGATTTCTTCATCCGCTATCAACAGCTCCATTCAGATTTGGAAGAGCTAGCGCGCAACCTGGATCTGGAACTAGATCTCGAGAATGAGCTGCCAACTGCAAAAACTGGATTCCGGGCACCAAGCTCTCTGCCATTCCAGGAGTATTATGACGACCATTGCCGAAGCCGGGTAGCCGACGCCTATAGCGCCGAAATCGAGCACTTTGACTGGACCTTCGACTAGCCATCCCGAAAAGACAAAAGCGGCAGCACCCAGTAGAGTGCTGCCGCTTTTTTTAACCCGGTATGAACCGGCTAAATTACTGATTAGCTGAATATCGCCGTCGTGACATCCAGCTCATCAACCCCGATGAGGGTAATCGTACCACCGGCGTGGGTGATCACCGCATCGCCATCGAGGTTGTTGGCGGCGCTTGCAACGAGATCAGCAGCCAACGCACCCGACACCGAGATAGAATCTGATGCGATATCAAAGTCTGTAATGGTGTCCGCACCCTCGCTGCTAGCGCTGTCGAACTCAAACACATCCGCATTAGCACCACCGGTGAGTTCATCATCACCCGCGCCACCAACAAGCGTGTCGTCGTTGCCAGCCCCATCAAGGGTATCGTTACCACTACCACCAACCAGCGAGTCATCCCCGCCGCGGCCATTCAGATAATCGTCGTTATCGCCGCCATCCAATGTGTCGTCACCAGCGCCGCCGGTCAGCGAGTCATCGCCACCGCCGCCGTTCAAGACATCGGCTTCATTGTCACCATTAAGGGTGTCATTGCCGGAGCCGCCATTAATAATGTCGGCACCGTCGCCACCGCTCAGGACATCATCATCGGCCTGACCATTGATCGTATCATCACCGGTTCCACCGATAATGTTGTCATCGCCGATGCCACCGTTGAGCAGATCAGCGGTGCCACCACCATTAATCGTGTCGTTACCAGCCCCGCCATCAACCGTGTCAGAGCTACCGCCACTGGAGATGTTATCGTTACCGGAACCAGCATTGATGATATTGACGGATGAGTTACCGGTGATGTTGTCGTTGAAGTCGGTACCGATCACATTCTCAAAGTTGAGATACGTATCGGTGCTGCCGCTCTCATCCGTACCAGTGCCAGAAACAAGGTTGATGGTAATCCCAGCATTAATCGAACTACCAGTGATCCAGTCACTGCCAGCACCGCCATCGCGATAGTCTGTACCATCGCGATCAACAAAGAAGGTATCCGCGCCACTGCCGCCATAAAGCGTGTCATTGACACCGGCGACGCCAGCGAGACGATCATCGAAATTCGAGCCATAGGCAATTTCAACGCCCGACACGGTGGTGGATGGGCTAATGCCAACTGACAGGCTGCCCCATAGGAACAACTTAGCCCCACCAGCTGCACCACTGGCATCAATTACGTCGATACCTGCACCACCAGTAATGAAATCACTTTCATTCGTGAGGATGAACAGGTCATCACCGCCGCCGCCGTTGATCGTGTCTACACCTGCACCACCATCGACGATATCGTTACCACCGCCACTCCAGATAACATCAGCACCACCTGCACCGCGCAGAATGTTGTTTGCCGAGCTACCGGTAATGTTGTCGCCAAAATCAGTGCCAACTGCGTGTTCGAAGTTCAGAAGCACATCGGTAGTGCCACTCTCATCGGTGCCAGTTCCAGCTCCCAGATTCAGGGTGATACCAGCATTGATACCGTTACCCAGGATCCAGTCATCACCAGACCCAGCATCCCGGTAGTCCGCACTGTCGCGGTCGACATAGAACGTATCCGCGCCAGCACCACCATAGAGGGAGTCACTTGCGCCACCGACACCGGCAAGCCGATCATCAAAATCGGTACCGTAGGCAATCTCAACATTGCTAATCGTAATCTGCGGGCCAGAGCCAATCGAAACATTGCCCCACAAGAACAATGTCGCGGATTCAGTGGCACCGGTCACATCGATAGCGTCTACACCGGCACCACCATTCACGATGTCACCGCCGCCGGAGGTCAGGATGAACAAATCATCACCGCCACCGCCATTCATTGAGTCGACGCCGTTGCCGCCAATGATGGTATCTGCGCCACCACCACTCCAGATGGTGTCATTACCATTAGAGCCAGAGATGTAGTTGGCCGAGGCGTTGCCGGTAATGTTGTCGTTGAAGTTGGTACCGATCACATTCTCAAAGTTTACGAACGTATCAACTGCACCACTCTCATCGGTCGCCGTACCAGCACCAAGGTTGATTACCAGGCCGGCATTAATGCCAGAGCCGGAAATCCAGTCACTGCCACCGCCGCCATCGCGGTAATCGACACTATCGCGATCAACGAAGATGGTGTCGGAACCTAGGCCGCCATACAGCGTATCGCTAATGCCGCCAGCACCTGCCAGACGATCATCAAAATCAGACCCGTATGCGATTTCGACACCGCTCACAGTTGCAGAGGCAGATGAACCGATAGAAGCGCTTCCCCAGAGGAACAGTTTCGAATCCGTGGATGCACCGCTCGCGTCGAGAACATCCGTCCCCGTGCCGCCAATGATCTCACCGCCACCCGGCGTCAGAAGGATGTAGTCATCCCCCTCACCCCCATCGAGGGTGTCAGCGCCATTGCTACCACCATCGAGACTGTCGTTGCCTTCACCGCCAACGATGAAGTCGGATCCACCACCACCGGTGATCGAGTCATTGCCTTGGAAACCATAGGCCAACCAGTTCTCGTCATCCGGGGCATCAAGGATGTTGTCGTCTGGGGTGCCCAGCGCGCCATTAACTTCGGTGGTTCGGGTGTATGTGATCGCCGTACCTTCAGTGCCAACGGCTGCAACGCTGGCAATTGAGTAGACACCGATCATCTGGAACGTCGCTGTGGCGCCGCCCGACGTCACCGCAACCGTGGTGAAAATACCGTTATCGCTAATGCTGACATCGCCGAGGGAGAAAAACTCGCCAACAAAGGCCATGTCCTCGCCGGTCTCAACATCGAAGAAAATGTCTTCGTGGAATTCCTCAAGCGTACCGATGTAACTATCGATCCCCTCGCCGCCAATCATCTCGTCAGCGCCAAGACCACCGGTTAGCGCATCGTTGCCGGCGCCACCTTCGAGCGCGTCAGCAAAGTTGCCACCCACCAAAACATCATCGCCGCCAAGGCCGATAATATTCCAGCCAACGAACAGATCATCAGCGATCAGCTCATTGCCGTTGTTGTCGCCAAGCAGCTCCGTGAGCAGGCCGAGATTATTAGACATGGTATGTAACCCCCGATAACAGCGAAGACGCTGAACCCCATGCCACCCCGACATTGAGTCAACGCTGAGAGTGCTTGTGTTCCTTGATAAAACACGGATTTACACTCTTACCCCATATATACGTCACACTCTTTGATAGGTGCTTTCAACGGCTAAGAAACACACAGAACTGTGAGTAAAGGCCCAACCGTTCAACGGCATAGGCGTCGGGCAAGGCCAGACCACTCGCATAAGCGGTGGCAGACAAAAGCGGGTGTTAAGGGAAGGTTGGTGGGCCCGGAGGAGCTTCATGAAATCAACAAAAGGAACAACCTAAGCCAAAAGTTAGTCATATTTTGTGACGTATAACTTCAATAACTTACGCCCATATTTGACTAACCTAAACCTGCAATTCGTTGCAGCAGCGCTATTGCACATAATAACACCTATTGTGTTACTCAGGCCGGGCTGAAAAGCATCAACCGACACAGAGATCCTTGCGTCCGCGCAAACGGTGGAAAAGTGGCTCCCTCTGCCCCCATAAACCAAATCCGGGCATTAAGTTACATTGCCAGCTCACATAAGGCTGGCTTCACGGATAAATCGGGTGGGCACGTTACGGTGGTCCGACTGGTCGGAGACCACCATCAGATGCTTCCGCGCCCTAGTCATGCCAACGTAAAAGAGACGGCGCGCTTCTTCGAACTCCTCTCGTGTTCTGGACGTGAAGTGAGGAATCTGGCCTTCGTTTGCGTGAACTATTGCAACTGCGTCGAATTCCCGGCCTTTGGAGTTGTGCATCGTGATTAGTTTGATCGCTGAGTCCGGGTCTGCGAACAGACCGAGGTCTTCAATCTGGAGGTTTGCGACATCGACATTGTTCCGCGTCATGTCGGCATGCATTTCCTGAACGGACGTGTTAATGGCCTTAGCCGTCACAGTGTCTATCCACTCTTCATCCATCAACATTTGCCCGGCTGATTGCGCACATCGCACAAGCCAATCCATTCCCCCCGGGTGCAAGCCGGCAATCCGCTTGGCCTCATAGACTAAGGCGAGCGATATCATCCTTCCGCTGTAGGAAAACAAATCAAAGCGGCTGACGCCCATGGCTTCACTGATCAACCGAAACAATGCCTTCTCAACTCCCGGAACTACCGAAAGTGTTTGGGAGGCTACACTCGCCCCCAGCTGCTCGGCTAGTGGCGCAAAGAGCCGTCTTCTTTGATACGGGCGAGCTCCTGGCCCAAACACCGGCACATCGAACTTGCGTAGCATTGTGGCAATGGGCACAAGGTGGCGCCACCACGGGGCTAATATCGCAGCTTGGCCCAGAGGAATATTATTCTCTTCCAGCAGAGGCAAAAAGTAGTCGGTCACCGCAACAGTAGCGTTTGCGGCATGCTCATAAGAAACAGAACCCTCTCGATCCGCGGCTTCACCCGAGGGATACATCCCAGGATTGCGACGGATCAGCGTCTGGGCCGGGGTGATTATTTCCTCGGTGGACCTGAAGTTCCCACTCAAGAAGATATCCTGGCGCGCTCCAATGTCATCAGCAAACCCATTGGCCAGGTCCGGTCGGGCGCCAGCAAATGCGTGTATGGATTGGTGTTCGTCGCCCACGAGAAAGAATTGAGAGTGCATTCGTTCATGCAGCACTTTGAGAATCTCGACCTGAACGTCCGTGGTGTCCTGGAACTCATCAACGAGCAGCCACGCAAACCGGGAGGAGAGACCATCGCCGACGAACGGATGATCGCGAAGAATTTGAAGCGAGTAGTACAAGATCATTGAGAAATCGATGTACCCGTTGGCGAGCATGAGTTCCCAATAGCGCCGGGCTGTGGCATCTGTGACGATGCCTCCTTCGATCCCGCTTCCTGCTGGGTTGCCATCAATGTTCATGCGAATTGAGGCGTAATCCTCGAATGCTCGGAACTGAGGTTGGCGACCCTGCTCATCTTCGACGATTCTGACAAGCTGGTCGAACAACCTCATCTCACGCGTGAGAATCTTTAAACCAATCGGAAGTTTGGGGACCATCCAACTGTAAGGCCGAAGAATGAACTGCAGGCAAAAGGCATGGATGGTCGAAACCTCGCAGCGGTCGAAGAGCGTGTTTGTCCCGATCTGGCGTACACGCGCCTCGATTTCGTCAACGGCTGCGTTTGTGTAAGTGATACATCCAATAGATCGGGGCGTCGCTTCCACTTTTTCCGCCAGTTGCAGGAGCTTGGCGATGACGACCCGGGTCTTCCCACTTCCCGGGCATGCTGAAAGCATAAGATTGTCTTGGCAGTTAACTGCTTCTCTTTGATCTGGCGTCAGCGAAATCATTCACGGAGCCAATCTATTGCTGACTGGATGTAATCCGGGAGCTTGGTGCATTCATCTGCATATCGGGCGGCGACCTGTGCGAACCGTGCCTTACCGAAGCGCTTCGCAGTGTTGAGAACAGATGTCCCGAGATCGACCAGGAGTGCCGATTTTTCCGCATCACTAAGCTCCCCGTTTTGTAAGGTCCAGAAACCCTCCTCCAGTTTCTTTGTGATCACCGGCGCACCGAGCTCCTTGGCTGTAGCGATGAGCATCGGAAGCGTTTCTTCCATCACCAGCTCACGCTCAAACGTTGTCGCGCCCGCAAAGACCTGTACGTACTCACCGCCAAGAGATGCGAGGTCTGGCGCATCCTCTTCGACGTTGAATTCGTCACTTGCATCGGAGGGCTGTAGATCGGCATCGGCCACGATGGCGCACTTCTTCTCAAGCGAGCCAGGTCTGAACAGATCGGCGTAGGCATCGAAATGGACGCCGTAGATGGCAATCACGGAAATCCCTAGTCTTTCTAGATGAGCCCCATGAATTGCCTCGACCATAGCGGGTATCAGGAACAACTCTGCGGGGCCCTCGACCAGCATGACTTTCCTAGCAAACAAGAGGTTGCTCTTGGTTGCGTCCAAGTAGCGCTCAAGGTCGGCAATATTCCTATCATCAAGCGCCTCATTGCTCGACAAGTTGCAGGACGAAATGCTTGAGTCCGCGCGCTTGGTCAGAGAAATGAAAGTCTTGAAAGGCGCAAGAGACGTCACTTGCGTTGAATGACTCGTCAATACGACTTGCACACCTTTATCACGCAGAGCGATTAACAAGGATGCCTGAAGCTGCGGATGGAGGTGTGCCTCCGGTTCCTCCAACAGTATTAGCTGGCCAGCCGATTGCGCCTTTCCGATACGGCGTTCCAAGTACTCCATTAGGATCGCAATATAGAGGATATTATTCATTCCCAGGCCATTTCGGCCGGGTTCAAAATCCTGTAGTGAAAGGTCAGAAAGCAATATCTTAAGATTGCGTACTATGGCTTGAAATGTTGCAGCCGAAAGGCCGAGGGTGGCATCCATTTCAAACGCTGGGCCGGATACGTCCTTGAGGGACTTGTCGATGGCCTCGGCTATGTTGGCGATGGCATCTGACGCTTCGATTTTCTGGTTAGCTTCATCGAGGATTTCAGTCAGTGCGTCCTGTTCTGCCCGATCGATTTCGCATGCTTCGATAAGTTTCACCAAAGGTGAAGTTCGTGCATGCCGGAGATCGGATTCGACGTTCCGCAATGCAGGGAGACTGACCACCAAATAGGATTGAAGATCCGAAAACCGGACGACCTCTCCAATATCGTCATCGTCCCAGGCAATTTCACCAAGGTCTATGGCCGGGTTGCCGCCTCCCTTGATCTCCCAAACGTAGTCATCAAGAGTTAGCTGCCCTGCTTCTAACTCTCCGCTTTTGAGCTGCTCACGAACGCGCAGCCGGGGCCGAAATCTGTAGAAGATACGGGCGCGATCTGCCTCCAACTTCCACGTGGCAACCAGTGCTTCCTCATTCACCTTGCCTTGGAAGTCTGTTAGCTCAACGCCAATCAGAACCTGCCCAGGATGCGAAATGTCGAGTACTGAGTGGATGTCCTCCCTGATCAATGAGCGATAGTAGGCCGGCAGAGTAACATCGAGGCAAATCTGGATCGCCCTCAGAACAGCCGTCTTGCCCGTGTTGTTCTCACCAATGATGCAGGCGAGATCGTCTTTGATCTCTATGTCAAAATCCTTAAGGGCCCGGTAGTTCTGAATTACAACTCTCGAAAGTCTCATGCGCTACGATCCGTAAGAATTCTGTCCCACACGAAGTCGAACTATCGCTGCTTCACCGTTTTTTGAGCAAGCCATATCAGCCATGGAGACCTGCCCCAATAAAGTGGTTAAGTGTTAGCTTCAGCGCATGGGATTGCGGTCCGCCGAGACTGAGGCTTACGAGACCCCCACAGGGGCAGAGATGGTCGCATTACCAAAGACTTCTCATGGTAGGACTTGGAGGCGATAAAGACCCTCACGATTAAACACCACATGGCCGCCACCCGTCTTGGTCAGTGAGCGGTTTGAGCCTTAACAACCTAAGGCCCGGCACCGCCACAAGCATCCTGTCATTGCTAGACCATCCGGGGATCACGCGACGGCTAAGTTTAGCAGCAGCCCCTATCCTCTAACGGCCAACTTGCAGCGCGGCCTGCACAAAGTAGAACCAATCTCGTACTCGTCAGCCATGTCTTAAACAAACATGCTTCCGATCACCTGACTGGCATCGACACCCAATAGCGTAATCGCGCCACCGGCATGGGTGATAACAGCATCGCCATTTCCATCATTGGCCGCACTCGCAACCAAGTCAGCGATAAGCTCACCACTAACCGAAATTGTGTCATCTGTTGTGTTAAAGTCCACGATCACGTCATCGCCTTCACCGGCAGCATTATCAAACACAAAGCTGTCTAAACCTGCGCCACCGGTCATGGTGTCATTGCCGCTACCACCATCTAGGGTATCCGCACCATTGCCGCCTAAGAGCTGATCATCACCAGCGCCACCATAGAGCTGGTTGTTGTTCAGATCGCCAGTGATCGTGTCATTGAAGCCAGAGCCAATGGCATGCTCAATGTTATGCAAGGTGTCTTCGTCACCATCCTCGTTGGTGCTCTTATTCGCACTGAAGTTGATATTGACGCCACCGTTACGATTAGCAGCGGTTATCCAGTCATTGTCATCACCAGCACCACCGTCACGGTAATCACCGCCATTGCTGCCAACGTAGAAGGTATCGCTGCCTTCGCCGCCATAGAAGGTGTCATTGATGTTAATGGCGCTCCAGAACACGTCATCGAAGTCGGTGCCATAGACGATCTCGATACCGGTGATGTCATTATCATAGCCCCCCGTTCCGAACACACGGTTCCATAGATGAACCGTCACACCATGGGTCAGCCCACTGGCATCAATCGCGTCACTACCGCTGCCGCCGTTGATGGTGTCTCCGCCATCGCTGCTTAAGTAGAATAGGTCGCCCCCACCGCCGCCAGTCAGCGTATCGGAACCACCGCCGCCATCTAGGGTATCATCGCCACCGCCGCCTAAGAGCTGATCATCACCAGCACCACCATAGAGCTGGTTGTTGTTCAGATCGCCAGTGATCGTGTCATTGAAGCCAGAGCCAATGGCATGCTCAATGTTATGCAAGGTATCTTCGTCACCATCCTCGTTGGTGCTCTTATTCGCACTGAAGTTGATATTGACGCCACCGTTACGATTAGCAGCGGTTATCCAATCGGCGCCACCCTCGCCGTCACGGTAATCACCGCCATTGTTGCCAATGTAGAAGGTGTCGCTACCATCACCGCCATAGAAGGTGTCATTGATGTTATTGGCGCTCCAGAACACATCGCCAGAGGCCGTGCCATAAACGATCTCAATGCCGGTGATGTCGTTATCATAGCCCCCAGTGCCGAACACACGGTTCCATAGATGAACCGTCACACCATGGGTCAGCCCACTGGCATCAATCGCGTCACTACCGCTGCCGCCGTTGATGGTGTCTCCGCCATCGCTGCTTAAGTAGAATAGGTCGCCCCCA
>JAHCML010000001.1 GCA_019192455.1 Alphaproteobacteria bacterium SS10 | reverse complement strand
TAGTTAAGCGCTACAATACCCGCGATGGCGTTGGCGGTATTGGTGAGCGTCACAGCGTGGCAATCATTCCCGTGGACGATATGTCGACCGCAATGACCGCCGTGGATGGTGGGCAGGCGGATATGGCCCTCGCCACCGTTGAGCTGTTTGACAAGGAATATGACCTGGCCAATGGTTGGGTGCGGCCAATTGCGGTTGAGGTTCTTACCATTGCAACACGCAGGGCTCGCCTTGTCCGCGACCCGCGTCAACTTCGTGGCCTAGATGTTGAGATCCCAGCAGAGCGGGCGGACCGGGTAGTTGAGCGCATGAACCAAGTGCTTGCCCGCTTTGGTATCAGCATGCCATCGGGCAGCTATACCTCCTCCGGTGATCCTTTGAGCCGCCGGACCGACCCGTTCTTACGGCTGTGCCAATCGGACTATGACGTCCGGGTGGATATGGTGATCCATCCATTCCCCGCTTTTGCTGGCGCCCTGCCTTGTGAGTTGCGGCTAATGTCATTCCCCACCATGCCGCCGCAAACCGATGCCGGCCCAGGGGTGATGCGCTACGAAGTAGATTCTGAGACTTATGGCTGGCTGAACCAGGACATCACCAGCCTTGGCTCTGCTGTTGCTCTCGTTCAGCCCGATCCAACCGCCACTGACAATGCTGGTCGTGACCAGTTTGTTGATTATCTTGGTAGCTTGGTAGGCCGGGAACCTGGCCTTCTGTCAAAGTTTGAAGCGGATTTGTGGCTCGGCCTCGATATCGGTGCTGCCACAGACGAGGTAAGCCCGGGCGAGGAAACGCAGGAAAGCATCGAATGAGCCGGGTGTTAACGCTATGATAAACAAAACCGTCGATTAAACATGTATCATCTAACCCACTTTGCACTGCCATGACCGAACGCCAGGCACCGCCATCCGGCATCCATCTGACGGAAGCCGACGTCGATAAACTGACTGAAGACAAGTCAGCGGCCACCCGTTCCGATGTGGCAGCGAAGCTGGGCCAGGAATTAGACTCTGGCCTCAGCGACGGTGAGCGTGCAATCGCCGAAGATATCGTCCGTTCATTGGCCCATGATGTTGCGGTGACGGTTCGTCAGGCGCTTTCCGAGAGCCTTAAAAATTCACCCAACCTTCCCGATGATGTCGCCCAGACCCTGGCCCGCGATGTGGAGGAGGTTGCCCTCCCAATCCTGCAATACACCCCGACATTGAGCGATGAAGAGCTTATCGGGATCGTGAATTCAGGATCGGAATCCAAACAGACTGCTGTCGCGCAGCGGATGCATTTATCCGAAGACGTGTCGTCAGCGTTGGTTTCGACCGGTGCTGAGACGGCAGTGGCAGAGTTGATGCGTAACGCGACGGCGCAGATCAATGCAAAGGGGTATGACACCGCACTAAATCGGTTCCCGGACAGTGACCAGGTTCACGGCTCGATCCTGCAGCGTCAGAATACCCTGCCAGGCAATATCACTGAGCGGCTGGTCAGTATGGTGTCTGACCAACTCCTCGATTATCTGGTTCAGCGTGAAGATGTGCCTGATGAGGTGGCGGCCGACATGCTGCTGCGCACCCGTCAACGCGCCACCATGAACCTGTTCGGTGATGATGATCAGCAGAACAACCTGAACAACTTGGTGAAGACACTGGATGAAGCCGGGCACCTAAGTGGTTCGCTGATACTGCGTTCGCTTTGCATGGGTGATCTGGACTTCTTCGAGGCGGCGCTCGCCCATATGTCCGGTCTGCCAATCGTGAACTCCCGCCTCCTGATCTATGATGAGGGGCCGCTTGGGTTGAAGACGATTTATGAACGCTCAGAGGTTGCGCTATCGCTGCTTCCGGCGACACGCGCCGCGTTGAACGTGGTTCGCGAGACGCTGTTCGATGGCGCTGAAGGTGATATCGAACGTCGCCGCCGGCGGGTGTTGGAGCGTGTGTTGACCCAGGTTGATGCGCTCAATGATGACGATCTGGATTACCTGATCGCCAAGCTTGATAGCCTGGCGCCGGTCGACTTCCTGGCCGAGGCCAGAGCGTTGGCAGGCGAGCCAGCGATGCAGCCAGCTTAAGGCAGAGCATCTCGGCTGGCCGAAGTCAGCCAGCCCTACATCATGTCCAGATCTTCGATCGTGATATCAGCCGGGTTGACGCCTAGTAGCGTCAGAACCGTGCCGCTGCTCAATGTCAGGACCGTATCGACACCAACCGGGTTACTGCTCACGACGCTGATGCCGTTATCAATGGTGATCAGGTCCAACCCAGCCTCGTAATCGGTGATGGTGTCATTGCCCGTGTTGCCGGTTGTGTAGACAAACCGATCAACACCGCCACCGCCGGTTAGGCTGTCATCGCCGCTGCCGCCGACAATGGTGTCGGCCCCATCCGCGCCATCAATCGTATCGGCGCCACCGCGGCCAGAGATCTGATCGCTGCCACTGCTGCCGGTGATGATGTTGTTACCTTCGCTGCCGGTTGCCTCTGCCTGTCCTGTTAGGATCAAGCTCTCAATGTTCTCTGGCACCGTGAAGTTGAAGTTGACGAGTACCGTATCGAAACCGCCGGTCGCGCCCTCGATAATCGTGTCGGCATCGTCCGTGATCTCATAGGTGTCGTTGCCGAAGCCACCATCCAGCTGGTCGCTGCCCTGGCCGCCATTTAGGGTGTCATCGCCAAGCCCGCCGATCAGCGTGTCGTCACCAGCTTGGCCAATTAGGCTGTTATCCCGGTCGTTGCCTTCCAGGCGATTATCCAGTGCATTGCCGGTCAGGATGATGCTGTTTGGACCCAGGGCGGTTGCGTTCTCAACGTTTTGGCTCAGCGTGACGTTAACCTGGCTTCTGATCAGGTCTGTGCCGCCATTCACCTCATCTGTCACAACCTGACTTAGGTTGGATACGATGAAGGTGTCGTTGCCGAGACCACCGAAGAGTTGGTCGGCCCCTTCACCGCCATCGATGAAGTCTGAACCAGGGCCGCCATCAATAATGTCGGAACCATCGCCACCATAGATGGTGTCGTCATTATCGCCGCCATTGATCTGGTCGTTACCGGCATCGCCTGTGATCAGGTCATCTTCAATGCCGCCATCGATAGTGTCGTCGCCATCCGCGCCGCTGAGCACATCAAGGCCGGAGCCGCCGCGCAGCTCATCATTGCCGGAATCACCGTTGAGGGTGTCGTTGCCACTACCACCGATCAGTAGGTCAGAATCTGGCCCGCCGGATAGCAGATCCGCATCCTTGTTGCCGTAAATGATGTCATTGCCCTTATTGCCAAGCAGCTGATCAGGGCCCTTACCGCCATACAGAATGTCACCATCGCCGCCGCCGAACAGTATGTCAGAGGCGAAGTTGCCGTAGAGAATATCATTGGCGAAATTGCCATAGATCAGGTCGCCATCCTGCCCACCGTAAAGGATGTCGGCATCCTGGCCGCCAAACAGCACATCGGCATCCTGGTTTCCGTAGAGGATGTCATTGCCGATATTGCCATAGATAACGTCATTGCCGGTGAAGCCGCGGACACTGTCAGCCCCGGAATTTGCCAGGATAAAGTTGTCGAGCTCGTTACCGATGATGGTGTCTGAATCCACGCCGCCACGGGCATTCTCGATAAACGCGTTGAAGGCGATTGCGACGGTAAACTCGTTTGCCGTCACGCCATCGCTTCGTGGTGGGCCGAGGGTGCTGTAGCTGCCATCGTTTAGATCGATCAGCACTGGCTGGGTTTGGTTTGACCAATCGAGTACATCAGTGCCGCCGGCATCCCAGATGGTCTGATAAAGCTGCTGACCCGGGGCAAAGATGTAGACGGTGTCCCCAGCATTATGGGTCAGGTTCGGGCCATAGAGCTCCTGGGCCGCCAGAATGTCATAGAGCATTGGCGAGGTCGGCAGCGTGATAACAGGGTTCCGCTCATCCACCTCAACCCCGACGGACGCATTCTCCGACATCACGGTGAAGCTCTGGGTGTTCTCAACCTCAGACAGCGTGGCGCCGTTGATGCCTGGGCTGGTCGTGGCTGCAAAGCTAAACACCGCCGTGCCAACCGTTCGCAGCATTAGGTTGTAGCCACCGCCGGATGTGCTGACGGAGTAATCCAGATCCTGAAGATCGGGTGCAAACCAGATGTCACCAGCTGCAGGGGCAAAAGAGGGCTGGCGGACAATAGCCTGGGTTTCAAAGGCGAAGTCATTGTCCTGGTTAACCAGATCGGTGGCCTGCGAGAAGCCAAAGCGGATATCGGCGGTGACATCCGCACTCTCAACCACAGGGACGAAGTTGATATTGGCAACGGCTGCCCAGGCAGCGATGGCCGCATCAAATGCATCGGCTTGCGCCTGATTGACGTTGAAGCCTTGGCCGCGAACCGGCTCATCCAGCTCTGAATAGTCATCGGCGTAGGTAGAGCCATCGGTCCTGACGGAGTAGGTCAGCGTTGCGCCCGTTCCCGCTGGTCCGCCCCATTTGGTGGCAAGCCCGCTGGGGGCGAGCAGGGCATCGATCCGATTATCGCCGGTGGCAAATACTGGGGAGACTGACGGCTGTCCCATGGTGTCCTCATGCGTCTAGCGACAAACTTGTCTGGCAACGAACCCACGCTGCACAGGCCATAGCATCGCAAATATCCTTACTACCGTCATAGCAGAGCTGGGCGACAAGCTGGGGTCACACCTTCGCCGACGTTCGTAAACCGCTGCTTGGCGACGATGGCGGTGGCTGTTGCGCCACTTTGGGCAGAACTTGC
Source organism: Alphaproteobacteria bacterium SS10 (assembly GCA_019192455.1). NCBI lineage: Bacteria > Pseudomonadati > Pseudomonadota > Alphaproteobacteria > Alphaproteobacteria bacterium SS10. The sequence continues at coordinate 39,964 of JAHCML010000001.1, read as the reverse complement.
CTGCCGTTTCCCTTGTTCAGCAGGCCTGATGAAAGCCCAAGCCGTGGAATGGCCGTGGGGATTCGAAATCATGACAGTTTTGTTTCGGCGTTTTCGTAAGGCGCCCGTAGCGTAACAGCTATGCAGTTTTCACAACGCTGACATGTACCTAATACCCTATGACGCTGCCTCCCCAAGCCCTGATCGACATCGATAAGTTTACGCCACAAGTGCCTGCGAATGTGCTGCCTAAACCTGTGCACCGCTTGGAATTGGCTTTTGAAAGCGCTTTGAACAAGCGTCAGCCTGATGCCGCTGTTGCCAAGCTTGTATCTGGGGTGGATCAGTCAGTTCTGAGACAGGCTGGCGACAATTTGCGGATGCGCATGCTGATTGCTTTAAGGCCACCTACTCCCGGAGCGCCGGTGGCCCCAGCAGCACAATATGCGCGTATGAAGCTTTACGCGGGACTGAAGGTAGACTTAGCCGCAGCAAACATTCACACCAGGTTGGGTCAGCGCATTGCTCGGCGCTTTTTTGAGGCTTTGAGTGGCGCTGATCTGAAGGCTGAATGGGCCAATCGCAATGAGGATCAACGCTTGGACATTGTCGTTGGGTTGATGCACGCATTTGGTCACGAGAGCGGTTTTGCACCGCCCTCAAGGATTGAGACTGATGAAATTCCACCAGATGAAAACGGCCGGATCCAAACAGGTGAATACCGCCCCTTGGATGATGTGCTCTGGCAGAACACTCATGCGGCCGCTAGCTGGGACGACCCAGTTGAGGCCCTGGCAATAGCCGGCCATGAGGCGACGCATAAGCTACAACAGGCGATGGGAATGCGGCTCATGGCCGAATTCCGACCAGATTTGGTTGGTGAACTGCCTGCAATCGGTAGGGAACTAGAAAACGACGCAGAACGTCGAGCCGCTTGGTACTTTATCGATAATATAATGTTTGGTCACATTACGACTGAGAGCCAAGAGATAGGTTATCTTCATCAGCCAATCGAGAGCCATGCGCGAATGTTGGAAAATGCCATCCGGCAAACCCTGAACCGTCATCTGGTGCTTGGGTTGGATCAGGAGCTGATCACGGGTGTTACGGCGGATGACCTGGCTGAGCTCGGCCTGGATATGAATGATATCCGCGCCGACAGCAAACCGGGCAAGTTCGGCCTCAACTAGACCTGATCCCCAGCGTTATTCCTGACCCTGATCGGCCATTTCAACTGGCACCGGCCCTTTGAATGTAAGCGTACGGTAGGGGAAGGGGATCTCAATCCCAGCATCATCAAGGGCGCGCTTAACCGCCAGCACCACGGCGGAGCGGCTGCGATGCATGTCTTCGGGCTGGGAGCCTGCCCACCACCGCACCGTGAAGTCGATTGAGGAGGCATTGAACTCCCGCGCAAAGACTTCTGGTGTCACGCTCTTATCGATCTCATCGACGCTGTTAACCGCCTTCTCAATCACCTTGAGGGCGTTGTCCGCATCCTCACCATAGGCAACACCAACAACGATCTGGTGTCGACGCAGCGGTAGGTCGGTAATGATCTCAACTGGGTTTTTGTAGATCTTGGCATTTGGAACCAGGATCAACTCATTGCTGATCTGGCGGACATAGGTGTCGCGCATGGTGATCTGTTCGATCTGGCCATAGACGTCATCGACCACGATCACATCGCCGATCCGCATGGGCTTGCGCACCATGATCATGATGCCGGCCATAAAGTTCTCCAGCATCTCGCGGAAGGCGAGGCCGATTGCGACACCACCCAAGCCAATGGCGCCCAGCATCTTGGCCGGGGTGACCGAGGGGAAGGCGATGGTGATCGCGAGCAGAATGCCCAAGATCCAAACCGAGATGCCGGCAAGGGTCCGGATTGCCATAACCAGGGCAGGGCGCATGGCGCCGCGGGTCAGCACCGTCTCCAGCGACCGCCGGGTTAGGAACACAGCAATCGAGGTGATGACTATGACAACAACTGCGAGCGTCAGCTGCGGGAGCAGGCGCATCGCCTCATCAACAAACTCAAGCAGTTGATCAATCAACGGGGCGAAGAAATCGAGGCTTTCATGCATGGCGCGTTCGCTCTGGCTTATCCGGTGTTAAAGCACCGACTATTACTCTGTTATCGCTGGCGCTGAACCGATGCCATCACGGCATCCACCAGCAATTGGTAGGTTGGGTCTGTCGCATCAAATGGGGCGAGGGCTTCAACCGCTGCCTCGGCATATTGCTTGGCCCGGTCGCGCGCCAATTCCAGGCTGTTATGACGGGACATGAGCTCTAGGGCCTTATCAAGGTCACTCTCATCTTGCTCTTGTCGGCCAATTGTCCGCTCCCAAAATGCCCGCTCATCAACATTCTGTTCCTGGTCAGCGGCGGCGAGCGATAGGACGACCGGCAGGGTCATCTTACCCTCTTTGAAGTCGTCCCCGATTTGCTTGCCCCAGGACCGCCGGTCAGCGGAGTAATCGAGAATGTCATCAATCAACTGGAAGGCCATGCCCAGCTTCTCTCCGAACAGACGAAGGGCTTCAACTTCATTGGCTGGACGCTCGGCAACCATGGCGCCAACCTGGCAGGCGGCGGCGAATAGCACGGCGGTCTTGCCCTCGATAACCTCAAGATACCGGGCTTCATCGGTCTCCAAATCATTGGTGGTGATCAGCTGCATCACCTCGCCCTCAGCGATAGTGGCGGAGGCCTGGCATAGTACATCGAGTACTTCGAGAGAGCCGTCGCCGATCATTAACTGGAAGGCGCGGGTGAACAGAAAATCGCCAACTAACACGCTGGCTTGATTGCCAAATTCGGCATTGGCTGATGCCTGCCCACGGCGTGCTAGGCTCTCATCGACCACATCGTCATGGAGTAGGGTTGCGGTGTGGATGAACTCAACACAGGTGGCCAGACCGTAATGGCGATCACCCTGATAGCCGCAGAGTTTGGCACTGGCGAGGGTGAGGAGAGGGCGCAAGCGCTTGCCACCGGCGGCCACGATGTACCCGGCAAGCTGTGGGATCAGTGCGACGGGCGACTGCATCCGCTCAATAATCAGCTTATTGACCAGCGCCAAATCATCGGTGAACGCGGCGTGTAGGCGCTCAAGCCCGCCCTCGGCGACGTCGGGTGCTCTTTGTGGATTGGTGGCAGGGGGCATGCTGTAGGTCGGTGTTTCGGCCAAATAACTGTGGGCGTCTCTTACCCTGATGTCTCGGTCTCGGCAATGAATTGGGGCGGATTACCTGAACCAATCAAGGCGCAAATCAGCACGGGAAAACCGGCCAAAACTGCCTCTGGGGCATAAGGGCGCATATCCGGTGGTGCGCCGGGCATCGATTTTTGACCTAGTTTTCTATAGGATACCGGTGTGAGAAGGGGCGCATTGATTGCGTTAGATCAAGGTCGGGCCTGTGCGGGCAGTTTATACCACCAATGACCCAGTCGCGTTGAGTTGGCTGGAATCAGTACTGGTGGACGCTGGGTTCGATGCTGTGATCCTGGATGTCCATACCAGCATCTTGGAGGGCAGTATTGGCGCAATCCCCCGGCGTTTGGCAGTGATCGATGAGGATTACGATGCCGCCAAACGGTTGGTTGATGAGGCATTGGCAGATATCGCGGGTAACCCCGGTAACGGTTGATTGGTACATGCCTTGTTTTGCTGGTTGATGAAATCGGCACAACAAAACGGGTTAGGTGGGGGCTAGATACTGCCTATGTGAGGAAGCTGCAGAGCGATTTGGTGATTATCGGCCAGGGGACAGGAGGCCGGTGACCACAAATTGAATTTGCTTTGCTGGGGGCGAGTAAACCAATGGCACCATGGCATAAGCTTGGGGAGGGTCCTGATGGCCTACCCCAAATGTCAGATGATGTTACGGTTGATAGGGTTTTAGGGGGGCGGCTGTCACTTCGGCAGCCGAGCGTCGGCTATCGCTTTGCCATCGACCCTGTCTTGATGGCAGCGGCCGTAAAGGCCCATCCTGAAGGTAAGGTTCTCGATATCGGCAGTGGCGTTGGCACGGCCAGCTTCTGCCTGATGAGCCGATCACCTGGCATTACGGTGACGGGCTTGGATATTCAATCAGAGCTGTTGGCCCTGGCGGTTGAGAATGCCAGCCGCAACGGGTTTGAGGATCGCATCTCCTTTGTGACCGGTGACCTCCGCGACCCCAGCCTGTTTGAGCCCAAAAGCTTCGACCACATTATGGCGAACCCACCGCATTTCATTGGCGGCTCACACACCCCGCCCGGTGATGCCAGCAAGGCAACGGCCCATATTGAAGAGGCCACACTGGAAGACTGGGTCAAAGCCGCCAGCCGCTGGGTGAAGGATCGCGGCTGTATGACCATGATCCACCGCGCCGACCGGGTGCATGAGGTGGTGGCCGCCGTCGCCAAACGCTTTGGCGATATCAACATCCTACCCCTATGGCCACGACCTGGGCGCCCAGCCCGGCGCGTCATTGTTCAGGGGCTAAAGGCCAGCCGAGGGCCAGCGCGAATCCTGCCCGGTCTTGTGCTGCATGATCAGATCGATAAGTACACAGCGGAGGCGCGCGCGGTGCTGGAAGATGGGCAAGCCATCGATCTCGATTGCTACTAAAACCCGCCGAAAAATCAGCGACTTGAATTTCGATCCTGGAAGGTCAACCAACTTTGCGGGTCTGGCATGTGGAAATGCCGCAATTCCAAGGGGCTTGGTTGGTTGATTTGCGCCTTTGCGGCCTTTAATGTGCGCGCCACTTCGCCCGTAGTTTGGCAATGCAGTAAGGCGCCCAGGACGCCCCATTTGGTCCGTGACGAAAACCAATCCAGACGCTCCCAGCTTTCAGGAGTTGATCCTGCGCCTGCACCAGTTTTGGTCAGACAAAGGCTGCGTAATCCTTCAGCCCTATGACATGGAAGTTGGCGCGGGCACATTTCACCCGGCGACAACCCTGCGCGCCCTTGGGCCCGAAACCTGGAATACCGCTTACGTTCAGCCATCCCGCCGCCCAACGGATGGCCGCTACGGTGAGAACCCAAACCGGCTGCAGCACTATTACCAATACCAGGTGCTGATGAAGCCAAGCCCGGGCAATAGCCAGGATCTGTATCTCGATAGCCTGCGCGCCATTGGCCTCGACTTGAACCAACACGATATCCGTTTCGTTGAGGATGATTGGGAAAGCCCAACCCTCGGCGCTTGGGGTCTCGGCTGGGAAGTCTGGTGCGATGGGATGGAAGTCACCCAATTCACTTATTTCCAGCAGGTCGGCGGCATCGAATGTGATCCCGTGCCGGTTGAGCTGACTTACGGCCTAGAACGCCTGGCGATGTATCTGCAGGGCGTTGAGAACGTCTATGACCTCGACTTCAACGGTCAGGGGGTTCGCTATGGCGATGTGTTCCTGCGCGCCGAGCAAGAGTTCTCAGCCTTCAACTTCGAGCATGCGAACACGGAGACGCTGCTTCAGCACTTCAAGGATGCCGAGGCTGAATGCGCCAATCTGATTGAGCAAAAGCTGGCGCTGCCCGCCTATGACCAGTGCATCAAGGCGAGCCATGTCTTCAACCTGTTGGATGCGCGCGGCGTGATCAGCGTGGTTGAGCGCCAATCCTATATCCTGCGAGTGCGTGAGCTTGCGCGGCAATGTTGTGAGATTTGGGTCTCTAAGCCAGCCAGCGCCATGACTCAACCAGCTGTGGCAGCGGAGTAGGGACCATGGCTGATTTCCTCCTCGAACTCTTCTCTGAAGAAATCCCCGCCCGCATGCAGGCCGACGCGGCCAAGCAGCTGGGCAAGCTGTTGGGTGAGCAGTTTAAGGCTGCTGGCATCAAGCATGGCGAGCCAACCCTGTATTACGGCCCACGCCGCCTAACCGCGATTATCCCTGATTTGCTGGTTGCGACCGAGGCGGTGAAGGAAGAGCGACGCGGCCCACGTGCCGATGCGCCTGAACAGGCCATCAACGGCTTCCTGCGTGGCAATGGCCTGGACAGCCTTGATCAGTGTGAGAAGCGGGAAACGCCAAAGGGCGAGTTCTGGTTCGTGGTCCTAGAGACCCCGGCCCAACAAACCGCCGAGTTGCTACCCGGTATTATTGCGCAGGTGGTTGGCGCCATGCCGTGGCCGAAATCCATGCGCTGGGCTCGCTCTACCGCCCGTTGGGTTCGACCGCTGCAGAGCATTCTAGCGCTATTCGATGGCAAGCCTGTGCCCGGTAGAGTTGAGCTTGGCAATGGTCAGGAGCTGAGCTTCGGCACCGTGACCCAAGGCCACCGCTTCCTCGCCCCTGGTGAGATCGAGATCGCCGATCCGGCCCATTATCTGGATCAGCTGCGTGCCGCCAAGGTTATGGCCGATCCGGCTGAGCGTCGTGAGGCCATCGAGAGTGCGCTCGCTGAGGCTGCAAAGGCCAAAGGGTTAACCGTGAAGGCCGATCCAGGTCTGGTTACAGAGGTGATGGGACTGGTCGAGTGGCCAATGCCATTGGTTGGCCAAATCGACAATGATTTCATGGGTTTGCCGCCAGAGGTTCTGATCACCTCCATGCGTAGCCACCAAAAGTACTTTGCGCTTGAGGCTGCTGACGGCTCCATGGCTGCCAATTTTGGTGTTGTCTCAAACATGACCGCCAGTGATGGCGGGGCGAAGATTGTTGCGGGGAATGAGCGCGTCCTGCGGGCCCGCCTATCCGACGCCAAATTCTTCTGGGACCAGGATCGTAAGACCGCGCTGGAAGACTACGTGCCGCAACTCCGCGCCATCACATTCCATGAGAAGCTGGGCACGGTCGCTGAGCGGGTGAACCGCCTTCAAGGGTTGTCCTTCGATATCGCGGGTTTGCTTGAGGGTGCTGAGCCAAACGATGCCTTGCGTGCTGCCAAGCTAGCAAAGGCTGATCTCGTCACCGGTATGGTTGGGGAGTTCCCCGAGCTGCAGGGCCTGATGGGCCGCTACTACGCGGCAGCCGCTGGTGAGCCCCAGGCAATCTCTGATGCAATTGCCGACCATTACAAGCCGGCTGGCCAGTCAGATGCCGTGCCAACCGCACCGGTCAGCATTGCCGTTGCCTTGGCCGAGAAGCTAGACACGTTGGTTGGCTTCTTTGCCATTGATGAAAAGCCAACTGGGAGCCGCGACCCGTTTGCCCTGCGCCGCGCCGCTCTGGGCATCATCCGTATCATTCTTGAAAATGACCTGCGGCTATCGCTGAACCAGCTGCTGACCTTCTCGAAGGAGAACTATCTCGGCGTACGTGTCCTGCAGTTCATGCGGGAAGCGAGCGGTGAGACCGCCTATCGCGAAGTGCTCGAGGAATACTCCAAGACCGCGTCCAAGGTGGATATCGAGGAACTGGCTGACGAGCTTAAAGATGCGCAGCGGGAGAAGTTCCGCGTGCGGGCCATGGCCTTCCAAGAGGCTGTCCAGAAAGCCGTTGAGGAACTGCCAGCCTTCTTCGCTGACCGTCTTAAGGTGGCGTTACGCGAGCGGGGCATTCGCCACGATCTGATCGATGCCGTCTTTGCCAAGGATGGTGGCGATGATCTCGTTGGCCTGGTTGCCCGGGTTGAGGCTCTGCAAGAGCTGCTGGGCAGTGATGCCGGCGCTAATCTGCTGGCCGCCTATCGCCGTGGTGCCAATATCGTTCGCAAAGAGCGGGAGAAGGGTGGCGTAAACGGCCTCGGCGCACCAAATGAGGCGCTGCTGGCTGAAGACGCTGAGAAAGGCCTGTTCACCGCACTTGCCAAGGTTGATGGCGAAGTCTCCAAACGCCTTGGGGATGAGGACTATGCCGGGGCGATGCGTGCCTTCGCTGAGTTACGCCAGCCCGTTGATCGATTTTTTGAAGAGGTGATGGTCAATGTCGATGACGCTGACCTGCGCACCAACCGCCTAGCCATGCTGGAGAAGTTCTCCAGTGCCTATGATCAAATCGCCGATTTCTCGAAGATTGAGGGATAACTCGCCATGAGTGCTGTTGCTTCTGCTGATACCGCCACCACCGGTAAGTGGACCTATTTCTTCGGGGACGGAAAGGCCGATGGCGCCGCCGGGATGAAGAACCTGCTGGGTGGTAAAGGTGCCAACCTTGCCGAGATGTCATCACTGGGACTGCCGGTCCCGCCAGGCTTCACCATTCCAACTGACGCCTGCACCTATTATTATCAGAATAACAAGAGCTTACCGCCCGAACTTGATGGGCAAATTGCTGCCGCTTTGGGCCAGATTGAAGCGCTGGTTGGCACCAAATTTGGTGATGCTGAGAACCCACTGTTGGTCTCTGTCCGCTCCGGTTCTCGGGTGTCCATGCCGGGTATGATGGACACGGTCCTGAACCTGGGCCTCAATGATGTCAGTGTTGAGGGCCTGGCCAAACGCTCCGGCGATCCACGTTTCGCCTATGACAGCTATCGTCGCTTCATCACCATGTATTCCGATGTGGTGCTGGGCATTGATCACTACGAGTTTGAGGATCTGCTCGACACCTTGAAGCGTGACCGTGATTACAGCCTCGACACCCAGCTGACCGCTGAAGATTGGCAAGAGCTGCTGCCTGAGTACAAAGCGGTGGTGAAGCGCGCCCTTGGCCGTGACTTCCCGCAAGATGTTCAAGAACAGCTGATGGGCGCCGTTAAGGCCGTCTTCCAATCCTGGGATACGCCACGCGCCAAGACCTATCGCCGCCTACACGACATTCCTGAGGAGTGGGGCACCGCGGTTAACGTCCAAGCCATGGTGTTCGGCAATATGGGCGAGGATTGCGCCACCGGCGTTGCCTTCACCCGTGACCCATCAACCGGCGATAACGAGTTCTATGGCGAGTATCTCGTCAACGCCCAGGGCGAGGACGTGGTGGCGGGCATCCGGACCCCACAGCATCTGACCATTCGCGGTAAGGAAAAGCAGGACTCAACCATGCCTGCCATGGAAGAGGTGATGCCTGAGGTCTTTGGCCAGCTGAACGATGTGCGCTTGCGCCTCGAGAAGCATTATCGCGACATGCAGGATATCGAGTTCACCGTCCAAAGCGGCAAACTCTTCATGCTGCAGACCCGTAGCGGTAAGCGCACGGCACCTGCGGCCCTCAAGATCGCAATTGAAATGGCTAAGGAAGGCCTGATCACCGAGGAAGAGGCGGTAATGCGCGTCGACCCGGCCTCACTCGATCAGCTGCTACACCCAACCCTCGATCCAACCGCGGAAAAGACGATTCTTTCCAAGGGCTTGCCGGCATCTCCTGGGGCGGCGTCTGGCATGATCGCCTTCAGCTCAGACGAAACCGAACGCCTGGTTAAGGAAGGGCACAACGCTATCCTGGTCCGGATTGAAACCAGCCCGGAAGACATTCACGGCATGCATGCGGCTCGCGGTATTCTTACCACCCGTGGCGGTATGACCAGCCACGCGGCGGTTGTTGCCCGCGGCATGGGCCGCGCTTGTGTGGCCGGCGCTGGTGATATCCGCATCGACTATAAGGCGAAGACCCTGCATGTCCGTGACATCACCCTGAAAGAGGGCGATGTGATCACCATCGATGGTGGCACCGGTGAGGTGATGCTGGGTGAGATCCCCACCAAGCAGCCAGAGCTGTCCGGTGATTTCGCCATGCTTATGGGCTGGGCGGATAAGAGCCGCCGTATGCGGATCCGCACCAACGCCGAAACGCCAGCAGATGCCCGCACGGCCGTTAAGTTCGGCGCTGAGGGCATCGGCCTCTGCCGTACTGAGCATATGTTCTTCGAGGCTGACCGTATTCTGACGGTGCGGGAAATGATCCTCGCCGCTGATGAGGCTGGCCGTCGGGATGCCCTGTCCCGCATTGAACCGATGCAGCGCCAAGACTTCGTTGAGCTGTTCCAGATTATGCGCGGCCTGCCAGTGACGATCCGTCTGCTAGACCCACCGCTGCATGAGTTCCTACCGCACCAAGCCCATGAGATTGAAGATGTGGCGACGGCGCTGAAAACCGATGTGGAAGAGGTTCGCCACCGGGTTCTGCAGCTGTCTGAGAGCAACCCAATGCTTGGCCACCGTGGCTGCCGCCTCGGCGTCTCCTACCCTGAGATTTACGAGATGCAGGCCCGGGCGATCATTGAGGGCGCCATCTCGGTCCAGCAGGAGAGCGGTGAGACCGTTGTGCCTGAGATCATGATCCCGCTGGTCGGCATGCCGAAAGAACTCGCGATCCTGAAAGCGCTTGTTGATAAAGTTGCTGCAGAAGCTGTTGAAAAATCAGGCGTTTCACTCGGTTATATGGTTGGGACGATGATTGAGCTGCCGCGTGCTGCGCTCTGTGCTGATCAGATTGCAGAGAGTGCTGAGTTCTTCAGCTTTGGTACCAATGATCTGACCCAGACCACCTTTGGGATCAGCCGCGATGATGCCGGTAGCTTCCTGCCGCTCTATCAGGATAAGGGCATCGTTGAGAAGGACCCATTCGTTAGCCTCGACCCGCAGGGTGTTGGCCAGTTGGTTGCCATTGGCTGTGAGAAGGGCAAGGCAACGCGTCCGGACATCAAGCTCGGCATCTGTGGTGAGCATGGCGGCGATCCAGCCTCGATCCGTTTCTGTGAAGAAACCGGCCTCGACTACGTTTCCTGCTCGCCTTACCGGGTGCCGATTGCTCGTCTCGCCGCAGCCCAGGCTAGCCTCGCCCAGAAGGGTTAAGCCTAGTTCTTCAAAATCTGAGTTATTGAGTCGAAGTCCATGAAAACGCTCGACTATGTAACCTGTGACGTGTTCACGGATCAGGCCTTTGGTGGCAATCCGCTCGCTGTTGTTTTCGGTGCTGAGGGCTTGCCAACCGAAACGCTGCAGGCCATCGCGGCGGAGTTTAGCTACTCCGAAACTACCTTTGTCCTGCCGCCAAAGGACCCGGCCAATACCGCCCAGGTTCGTATCTTCACGCCTGGTTATGAGATGCCATTCGCGGGCCACCCCAATGTGGGTACCGGCTTCGTGCTGGCCCAGCGTGGTGAACTGTTCGGCAAGGCGATTGGTGACCAGATGGTGTTCGAGGAGATTGCCGGTCTGGTGCCGATTGAGGTTGAGCGTGACGCGGCTGGTCAAATCGCTGGCATACGCATCACCGCGCCTAAACTGCCAGGTGACCCGGTAACGGTTCCCGCCGCGCCAGTGGCGGAGGCGGTTGGCCTGACGGCAGCTGATATCGACCTTAGCGATACTGAACCAACGCTGCTGGAGGCCGGGCCATCCTTCGTAATGGTGCCAATCACAAGCCGGGAAGCCTTGGCCCGGGCCAAGACCGCAAACCCCAATGTCGATATGCCGCCGGTTCTGCGCGATGGCAGCATTGGACTGATGTTGTTTGTTCGTGATGGGGAGGGCGATCCGGCGCCGGTCTCAGCGCGTATGTTCCCGCTGGATCCAGAAATGGCTGGCCTGACCGAGGACCCGGCGACGGGTTCAGCCTCGGCCATTCTAGCTGGACATCTGCAAAGGGCGGCTAAGGACGCGCCGACCCGGCTCCGCATTTCCCAAGGTGTTGATATGGGCCGCCCAAGTGTCATTGAGACCGAGGTGCGCGTTGATCAAGCAGGCCAGGCAGAGGCGATAACCGTCACTGGTCAATGCGTGACCATGATGACGGGCTCGCTCTCGCTATAGCTTCTAAAGCTGCCTAAATCTCTTCCTTCTCGAGCCGCAACCAGTCCGGCACGATGAGGCTGGCATTGGCATCACCGATCTGGAAGGCGCCGGGTTCCGCATCCTCAATCCCGGCAATCCGCATGAGTGCCAGGGCGTGGGTGCCGAATGCGGATCGGGTTTCGCCGACCGACTTATCGCCCCGCATGACCGCCGTACCATGCTCGGGCAGGGAGCCATCAATCTCAAGCGGGATCAGGCGTTTCTTAACCAGGCCGCGATAGCGGGTGCGGGCCGTCAACTCCTGACCCATATAGCAGCCCTTTTCCCAGTCGATGCCATTCAGCTGGTCGATATTGCATTCCAGCATGGTGGATTTACCCACCTCCATATCGCGGGTGCCGTCCGGAATACCTAGGGTCAGGCGGTGGGTATCGTAATCGCCGATGGGCGCCTGGGTGAAACCTGCAGCCTCAAGCCAGCCCCGCATAACAGCGTCGTCGCCGATAGCGCGGTGTCCAAGGGCAGCCATGCGCGGATCTTCAAACAGGGTAACGCCATCGGGTGCATCGCTTGGCGCACTTAGGCAGGCGAAAACGGCTGGGGCTGGATCACTTAGCGCCAGATCAACCTTAGAGCGGAGCTTAAACATCCGTAGCCGCTTCATCAGATCAGCGGCTTGCCCTGCCTCAGTCTCCAGCCAAAAACTGTCCGCTGCCTGGCGGATCAGGAAGAAGTCGAAGCCAAATTTACCCTGGGGCGTTAGCAGGCAGCCGTAGCGGGTCTTACCAACCTCAAGCCCCTCGGTATCAACCGTGATCAGCCCTTGTAGGAAAGTGGCGGCATCCTCTCCGCTAACGGCTAAAACCGCGCGTTCGGGCAGGGGGATATAGCGTGGCGCAGCATTTTCCTGGGGCATCGGCTTGGATCACTCGGTCTTCACATTTGGCGGGCATTCGTGGCCGTCTGGCTACCGCAGTTACATGGGATGATCGCGGGTTGCTTGCAACAATGATTGTTATTCCTACCCAATTGGGCAGAGGAGCGCCTTGGATTGCGCGCCTAGGCTGGATGTTGGTTCGGTGCCCGGTTATAACCGCGCGCAAGATATCGTGCCCGGGCACCTCTCCGACTTCTTGAGATCACGGCTTCATGGCTTTCAACCTGCTGTTCATCACGTCCAACCGCTTGGGCGATGCTGTGTTGTCCACGGCCGTGCTGAACCATTTGTTGGAGCAGCACCCCGACGCTGAGGTGACGATTGCCTGTGGTCCATTGCCGGCCCCGTTATTCGCCACCGTGCCAGGTCTTCGCGCCCTGATCCCCATGCCAAAGCGTGCCTATGCCGGGCATTGGTGGCGCCTATGGCGCCAGGTGGTACGGGAGCCGTGGGATCTGGTTGTCGATCTTCGGGACAGCTTTGTCTCCCGCGCGATTGCTAGCAAATCCCGTCTGGTGTTCCGTGCCCTGCCAGACAGCATGGGTAAGCATAAGGTTGAGCAGTTCTCTGAGAAGCTGCGGCTGCCCGCACCACTCTCCGCGCGTCTTTGGTTCTCTGATGAGCAGGTTGAGGCAGCCAAGGCCCATATGCAGCCAGAGCTAGGGCCGATCTTGTCGATTGGCCCCGCCGCGAATTGGGGCGGTAAGGAATGGCCAATGGACCGGTTTAAGGCATTGATTGAACGCCTGACTGCCGCCGGTGGGGCCCTACCCAATGCCCGTGTCGCGGTCTCAGCCGCACCGAATGAGCGTGAGCGCGCGGTTGATGCATGGGCCGTGGTGCCGGAAGAGCGTCGCATCGACCTGATGCGCAATACCGACCCGGCCTTCGCCGCGGCATGCCTTGCATCCTCATCGCTTTACGTCGGCAATGACTCCGGTCTGATGCATATCGCGGCCGCTGTTGGTGTACCGACGCTGGGCCTGTTTGGCCCATCCGATGATCGTATCTATGCCCCCTATGGTCCCATCACTGATTGGGTCCGCTCCCCGGTTTCAAAGGCAGAGCTGATCCGCGCCGTGGATAGCGGTGAACGCCCCCTAGAAAGCCTGATGGACGAGCTAGATTTTGCGACGGTAGCGGGTAAGGCCGAAGCACTGGTTAAGCGTGAGAAGGGCAAGGGCCAGCCAGCCACGCCGCAAGAGCAGTCAGCTTGAGCATGAAACCCCTATCGGAACCAAGCCAGGACGGGCCGGTTGTGATCCTTCAGCCCTTGCCAGGGGTTGGCGATCTTGTTTGGCACTTGAAGGCGGTTCACGCCATTGCCGCCGCCCATCCAGGGCGGGAGAAGGTGCTGCTGACCAAGAGCCGTAGCCGGGCTGACGAGATGTTTAAAGCCGATAAGGCAATCGACCGGGTGATCTGGGTCGACCGGGCCGATCGGCATAGTGGCCCCGCTGGCTTTATCGCGCTGGTTCGCGATCTAAAGGCTGAGGGTATTGCCCGGTCGTTCCAACTACACCACAGCGCGCGATACGCCGCTGCCCTGGCTTTAGCGGGCGTGCCTGAGCGTTTTGGTTACGGCACCACCGCACCGACACGTTGGTTTACTGAACCACCGCATCTGGGTTCTGAGCACCGGCGGGATCACCCGATTAGCCTGGCGGATCAGTTCATCGAACGCTGTGGCTTTAGCATTCCAGATCACGCCGAACGCTTAAGGGTGGCCCCCGCGCTCGCGAATGATGTGCAGCAACGCTATGCCGGTTGTCCCAAGCCCTGGATTGCCCTCGGGCTGGGAAGTTCTGAGGCGTTCAAGCAATGGGGGGCGGAGCGATTTGCCGCCCTGATCAAGGCCATTGGTGAGCAGACCTCAGCGACCTTCTTCCTAATGGGCGGGCCAGGGGAGGCTGCTTTTGAAGGGGCACTCCAAGCCGCCGCGACTGAGGTTGCCGGCAAGCACCGGATTGTTCTGGCACCCGGCTTTACCGCGCCGATGTCTGAGATGGTGGCGATCCAAGCCGCGAGCGACGTCTATGTCGGCAACGACACCTCGTTCCTGAACATCTCGGCCGCTGTTGGTGTGCCGGCCTTTGGTTTGTTTGGTGCGACCGAGGTTTTGACCTTCTCACCGCTGATTGAGGCGATTAAGCCCGACCAAGGGGGCATCAGCCGTCAGGATGGCATGGCACGAATCGACCCCAAAACTGTCGCGGAAAAGGTGCTTCAGCGCCTTAAAGACAGTGCGAAGGCTGGTTAGCTCTCAGAAGTGATGTAATCGGCGAATTGCGGAAAAACCGCTGCCTATCCGGCCTGATTAGTAGGCCGCGTAGGATTTCTCTTCCACCAACGTAGAACCAAAATGCTCGTTAATCTCCCGCTTTACGGCGGCACGGCGGTCATTGGTGACATAGACGGCGCGGGCTAGGCGGACGAACTCATCATCGAAGGTTTTGGCCCGTTCCTTGTCCCGAATATCGTCCTCAATCACCCATAGCTCTTCATTGATGCCCTTTAGTTTGGCATGCAATTGGGGCAGTTCCGCATCGTCACCAATCTCACTGGCAATCGTCTCGCGCAGCATGCTCAGTTCCAGGCGAATATTCTCAACCTTGGCCGCATCGGTGATGCGCTCCTCTTTGATCTCCAGAATGGTGATTTTGTCGATCACTTCACCGATCGAGACAGGAACGCGCAGTGTGGTCATGGGATGCAGTGCCTTGAGACGGGGCGGGGTAAACCTGTTGGCTGTGCCAACCGGCCCCTGTGTAGCAAGGCGATGGCGGTTCCGTAAACCGCGTTTGGGTAATGTGATCAATGGTTACCGATTGGGGGCTGCATGATCCCCGCAGGCTCTGTTGATAACGAGCGATCTGGGTTCAGCCCGCGCGTCATTCTGGGTGCCATTTGGTACGCGCTCCTGATCACTGGTTTCCTCTCCATCGGCCTGATAACGGCCATTGTTGGGCTTCAGACACCTATCGTCGCCATCGCCCTGTCCGTGTTCACTATCTTAGGCGCGATAAGCGGTGGGATGGTTCGCAGCCCTGGTGACATACCTATCGCCCCTGGTGCCATCGCCGCCGTGGTGACCCTTTTGGCTTTGGGCGGGCTTAGTCTCAGCTGGACCCCGGATTTTGAGGCTGGGGAGCACCAGTTGACCCAGTTTGCCTATACGCTGGTGCCAATCGCCCTGGCGTTGGGAATACTGCCATTTCTGTCGGCCAGGCTGCTCCGTTACCTACAGCTTGCCTTCATCTTTGGTGTGATTGCCGGTGCCACGATCCTGGTCTTTGAAATCCGGGAAGGCCAGGCCATTCATCGCTGGATGGCCGGACTTGGGCCCGAAGAAGCGCTTAGCATCAATGAATTCAACCGTGGCCTGGTTGGAATGGCGATCCTGATCTTCCCAGCAGTTGGTTTGTTGATCGCCCGCGGGCAGAACAATGTCGCTTTTGTCCTGCCGGTCGCCCTCGCTGCGATTTTCTCGCAGACTGAGAGCCAAACAGCCCTTCTAGGCTTACTCGCTGGGATCATCTGTTATCCCTTGGCGCTTAAGCTGCCACGTTTGACCTTTGGCCTGATGCTGGCTGGGACCGCTGTGCTCGCTTTGGGTGCAGTGCCGTTGGCCTTTGCCCTCGATGGGCTCGGAATTGCCAAGCTTGATGGCCTAATGCTGTCTGCCCGCCACCGGGTTGAGGTTTGGCATTACACCGCCACTCAAGTCATGGCGCAGCCCTGGCTCGGATACGGTCTAGAGGCCGCCCAAGCTAGCTTCCCGCGTGCGGGTGAGATTTCCGATTTCCTCCCCCATGACATCAATATGGTGCACCGGCATCCGCATAATTTGTTCCTTCAGTTTTGGTATGAGCTTGGGTTGGCCGGCGCGCTGCTGGCCTTCGGTGTTGCGGCAAGCATGCTTTGGCGACTTAAGCGCGCCCCGCTTCAAATGCAGGCGAGTGGCTTTGCCACCTATGCGGCTTGCCTGGCCATGGTGTCTGTCACCTCATTCTCAATCTGGCATACTTGGTTCATGTGCTCACTAGCACTAGCCACCTTTGGCGTCATGCTGATGGGCGGGCATGGTTTGAACACCCTGACGATAGATGAAGACGACTGCCTTAAAGGGCCGGCAACGGACGAAGACCTAATCCCAGAGGTCAGTCAGGGCACAGATAACGCCCCAACACCGAAAATGATGGATGACTATCGTGAGTGAAACTGCGCAGTTCCGTGCCCTCGTTATGCGTGGGCGGCCACGTGGTGCCCTGACATCAGGTTCAACCGGCGAGGCCATGGCAACGCCAGGCGATGTGACGGTTGAGGAGTTAGAGCTCGCTGCACTGCCAGCCGCCGACATCACCTTAGAGGTTGGTGAGGCCAGGCTTAGCTTCCGCGATAGCCTGACCTTGATGGGACGTGATCGCTGGGTTGGTCGCTATCCCCATATCGCGGGTAGTGAGTTTGTTGGCACGGTTATCGATAGCAATGACCCCCGTTTCAGTAAGGGGCAGCAAGTCTTTGCCGGTGGCCATGGCCTCGGTGAGCGGTATTGGGGCGGATTTGCCGAACGGGTGCGATTGATTGGCGATTGGCTAATGCCAGTGCCCCAGGGCGTTTCCGCCGACGCCATGATCCGTGGCGGCCTACCATTTGTGACGGCACAGATGGTTCTTGATGCCCTGAACCAGCAAGGCTTCAAGCCTGAGCATGGGCCAGTTCTGGTGACGCATCTGTCGAGTGAGGTTGGCATCGCCGTCTTCCAGCTGCTTCGCCATCATGGTTTTGAGACGGCAGTAGCCACAGACAGTGATGAGATGGATGAGGCACTGTCTGCCTTGGGTGTTGGCGAGGTAGTAAGCCACCGTGCCTTGCTTGAGCGGTCGGGGCCGGTGCTGGGTAAAGAGAATTGGGCCGCTATCGTTGATACGGCGGGCGGTAACTTACTTGCTGCGGCCCTGTCTGAGTTGCGCAGCGGCGGTATCGCCGTGGTTGCCGCCCCGACCCTTGGGCATGATTTGCCTGGCGACCTGTCACCCTTTGTCGTGCGCGGTTGCCGGATGATGGGGGTGAACCCACAAAACCTTACAGAGTCTGCCCGCCAGTTGGTCTGGGAGCGGCTGTCCCCCGTGCTTTCGGCGCCACAAGATGAGGCGATGGCCTCACTGATCGCGAGTCGGACCGTATCTCTTGAACAGGTGCCTGAGATTGCGGCCCGACTTTTGCAAGGTGATGTGCGCGGCCAGGTAATTGTTAATCTGGCTAGTTGATTTGCCGCCGAGAGTTGAGTGCGCGAGAGGTTTTAAGACCATGACCGAAACCAGATCCCCAAAACCGCGATCCATGCCACGGATGATGCTGGCTGTTGCCGCCGTTAGCCTGCTTGCCGGGTGCGCCCAGGTGCGTGACCTAGAGCGCAGCGTTGCTGAGATTTTTGACCCGCCACCACCGGTTGCACCAACCCGGGTGCCGGTTGTCTATCGCGGCCCGATCTATTGCTATGACACGATCGGTGATCCGAACTGCTACGCGCAGCCGTTCCCACGCCCAGAAGAGCGCTTCATCGGCGCCCTGGTTGCCCCGGGTGATTTCCCCGGTACGGATGACAATGGCAGCCAAGGCGGGAACTCAATCCCCGCCAACTAAGCCGTTAGATCGAGTTGGGATCAGACAACCCGCGCATGGGCGGCGTTGATGCTGATCTCTTCCTCGATGTAATCAGCGATCAGCTCAACACATTGCTCGACCGACAAGCCGTCGGTGTCGACTTCCAGGTCGGCCTCAATCGGTGGCTCATACGGTGCTGAGATGCCGGTAAACTCTGGGATCTCGCCGGCTCGTGCCTTCTTGTAGAGGCCCTTGGGATCCCGCGCCTCACAGGTTTCCAGATCCGCCTTGATATAGATCTCATGGAAGGATTCTGGTGCGGCCTCGCGGGCGCGGTCACGGTCAGCCCGATAGGGTGAGATGAAGGCCGTGATACAAACCGAACCAGCCCGGGCAAACAGGCCCGCAACCTCACCAATCCGGCGGATATTCTCTGTCCGATCATCCGGGGAGAAGCCGAGATCGGCATTCAAACCACGACGGACGTTGTCACCATCCAGCACATAAACCTGGCGCCCCCGGTTGAAGAGCGCGCGCTCAACCAGCATGGCGAGGGTGGATTTACCGGCACCCGACAGGCCAGTGAACCAGAACACGGCGCCATAATGGCCGTTCCGTTGGGCACGGGTGTCGGGGTCTAGCAGGTGCTCAACCGCATGGATGTTGCTGGCCTTAACGGTCAGGGCCTGACGTTGGTCAGGGTAGCCATCCATATTGATCGAACCACCGCCGGCGGTGTCGTACTGATCAACCAGGACAAACTGGCCGGTCTTTGGCAGGTCCGAATACTCGTCAACCGCGATCAGGCGTTTTGCCCGGAAGGTGATTTCACCGACATCATTGCGGTTCAGCTCACTTGCCTCACCACCTTTGAGGGATTGGGTGTCGATGGCACGGTCGATAGCCTGAACGGTCACCACTGCCTCACCGGTACCCAGCTTCATCTTGTACTGATTACCGACAACCAATGGCTTGTCATGCAGCCAGAACACCGTGGCACGGAATACGTCGGTTAGGATTGGGGCGCGCCCTTGATGGCTCGCGATGTCGCCGCGCTCCACATAGATCTGCTCATCCAACGTGATGCCGATAGACTGACCAGCGGAAGCGCCCATTGGCGGGGTGTCTTCATTCCACGCCTCAATGGTTTTGACGCGGGCCCGGCGATTGCTGGGGGAGAAGACAATCTCGTCACCGACCTTTAGGCGGCCACTCTCGATCCGCCCGGCAATGATCCGGCGCTCATCGAACTTGTAGACGTCTTGGACCGGGAAGCGCAGCGGCTGGTCAACCGGGCTTGGTGCACGCTCAAGCGCATCCAGGCCATCGATCAGCGTGGTGCCGTTATACCAAGGCATGCTCTCGGCCGTGGCGGCGATGTTATCGCCATGACGAGCTGAGATTGGGACCATCGCGATGGCCTGCAGGCCAATCTCCTTCAGATAGGCCGACATCTCGGCGGTCACTTCGCGGAACCGTTCCTCATTATGTTCAATGAGGTCCATCTTGTTCACGGCCACCAGAATCTGGCGCATGCCAAGAAGATGCAGAAGATAGGCGTGGCGACGCGTCTGCTCGCGTACACCCTCAGCCGCATCGATCACCAGGATGGCAGCATCGGCATTGGCGGCACCGCTAACCATGTTCTTCAGGAACTCACGGTGGCCAGGCGCGTCGATGATGACCACATCGCGCTTATCGGTTTTGAACCAGATTTGCGTGGTATCGATGGTGACGGCCTGATCCCGCTCCGCTTGGAAGCTGTCGAGGACGAAGGACCACTCAAGCGGCATGCCGCGACGTTCTGAGACGCGCTTTAGCTCCTCAAGCTTACCATCGGGCAAGCTGTCCGTGTCATGCAGCAGACGACCGATAAGGGTCGATTTGCCGTGATCCACGTGGCCGACAACGACCAGGCGAAGCTGTGGTAGGCGTTCGGTGTTGGTTTGTTGGGTCATGGTCATTCCGCCTTACATGTAGCCGCCGGTACGCAGGCGCTCAAAGGCGTCCTCTGAATCATGGTCCATGGCACGGCCAGCGCGCTCAGGCTGTTTGGTCACTTCCAGCTCAGCGATGATCTCATCAAGGTTTGATGCGGTGCTGTCGATCGGGAAAGTGATGTTCTTCTCACCCAGCGAGCGGTAACGCTTGCCGTCCTTTGCGTAGTAGAGCGGCACAACCGGAATATTCTCGCGGCGGAAGTACTTCCAGATATCCACCTCGGTCCAGTGCAGCAGCGGGTGGATGCGCACATGGGTCTCTGGTGGGAAGTCGGTTTTGTAGAAGTCCCAGAACTCTGGCGGCTGGTTCTTGAAGTCCCAGGCGCCGTCATCACCGCGTGGGCTGAACACACGCTCTTTCGCCCGCATGGATTGTTCATCCCGGCGAATGCCAACAACCATGCCTTGATACTTGTCACGCTCTAGCGCGTTGGACAGGCCGATGGTCTTGCGCGCGGCGTGGCGGCTAGCCTCCGGTAGCTCCGGGTCCATGTCTTCGAATGGTGGGCAAAGCTCAATCCGCAGGTCCAAATCCCAGGCGGCGGCAATCTCGTCCCGGTAGGTATAGACCTCATCCATCTCCATCTCGGTTTCGAGTTGGATCACGGGGAAGGGGATGCGGCCAAAGAAGGCTTTCCGGGCCAGCCAAAGAATGGCGGTGGAATCCTTGCCAATCGACCAAAGCATGCCGAGCGGGTCGATCTTGTTATAGGCCTCACGCAGGATGTAGATCGAGCGTGCTTCCAATTCGTCTAAATGGTCCATGGTTGCCTTCACCGTCAGAATGCGGTGCTGCTTGGTTTAACTGTGGATAGTGTCGCGTTTTTAACGCTGGCCGGGCCTTAGTGCTAGGGGGCAAGCCGAAGAAACTTTGCCCAATACGGCACGCAGCTTGCTAAAACAGGGGATACATAGAAGACATGCTCTTAGCACATGAACAAAATGCCGCTCGATACCCCTGATCCAGACATGCAGGCCCAGGCGAAAGCCGGGGCCAAAGCCCCCACTGTGACCCCTGTGATTCTGTCTGGGGGTAGTGGGTCGAGGCTCTGGCCACTGTCACGGGCACATCACCCGAAACAGTTGCTGCCGCTAGTTACCGATCGAACCATGCTTCAGGAGACGGCATCACGCCTGCCTGAGGCGGACGGGTTCGGGGCGCCACTAATGGTTTGTAACGAGGCGCATCGGTTCCTAATTGCCGAACAGCTGCGGCTTGCCGATATCAACCCAGAGGCCATTGTTCTTGAGCCCTGCAGTCGAAATACCGCCTTTGCTGCTGCGGTTTCCGCGCTGATCCTTCACGCGAAGGATGAGGCAGCGTTGATGCTGTTGATGCCGGCTGACCATGCAATGACTAGCGGTGAGCGTTTGGCCGAGGTTGTGCGTAGTGCGGCCAAAGCCGCCGCCGCTGGCAATCTGGTCACTTTTGGTGTCCGCCCAACATCGCCCGAAACCGGCTATGGCTACATTAAGCTGGGTCAGGAGATGACCGGCGACGGGGCTAACGTCTTCAACGTGGCTGCGTTCGTTGAGAAGCCCTCGCGTGAGCTTGCTATCGGGTACCTGGCCGATGGTCGTTATCTTTGGAACAGCGGCATGTTTCTGTTCCAGGCCAAAGCGTTCTTGGATGAGCTTGAGGTCTATGCGCCTGAGGTTCTAGCAGCGGCGAAGGCGTCGGTTGAGAAGGGGCGGGATGATCTCGACTTCTTCCGCCTTGATGAGCCAGCGATGAGCGCCTCGCCGGATATCTCAATCGACTATGCGGTGATGGAGCATACGAAGCGCGCCCGGGTTGTGCCGGTTGACCTCGGCTGGACCGATGTCGGCGGGTTTGAGGCGCTCTGGTCAATCGCTGAGCGCAGCGATGATGGTAATGCGGCGATGGGGGATGCCATCACCATCGATACCCGCGATAGCTATATTCGAACTGATGGCAAGCTGGTGGCCACTGTTGGGGTTAAGGACCTGGTTTTGGTCGTGACTGAGGATGCCGTCCTAGCGGCGGACCGTTCGCGCTCCCAAGACATCAAGAAGGTCGTTGATGAGCTAAAGAACAAGAACCGTGCGGAGGCATTGCAGCACCAAACGGTTCACCGGCCCTGGGGCTGGTTCCAGCGTCTACATGTTGGTGATCGTTATCAGGTCAAGCGGCTGTTCATTCGGCCAGGCGCCCGCATTCAGCTGCAAAAACACGCCCAGCGGGCTGAGCATTGGGTCGTTGTCGAGGGGCAGGCCACCGTCACACTCAATGACAGCGTTCAGACCATTGGCATTGATGAATCCATCCTAATCCCAGTTGGCTCAACCCACAGTGTTGAGAACGCCGCCGCCGAACCGCTGGTGATCGTCGAGGTGCAGTCCGGCGCCTATCTGGGTGAGGATGATGTGACCCGATTTGAGTCGCTCTATGGCACCGAACCTTATGGCGGTGACGAGAGCTGAATTTAGCCCTGCTGGTCGTTGCGGGCCACGGGTACCGGTTCTTCCGGCGTTGTGATCGGCGGCAATGGATCTGGCGTCTTGTAGGTCGGGACCAACCGCTCAAGCAGTCTTAAAACTGCCGGTTCATCCATGGCCCGTGCGGCCTCCTCCATTTCATCAAACTGGCGGCTTACCAAGGCGCGATCGGCGGCCTGCGGATCGGCAACTAGCACGCCATCGGCGCTGGTCTTGCTTACCGGCTCGCTCTCGTAGAGCAGCTCTTCGGTGAGCTTTTCACCAGGGCGGAGACCGGTATAGCTCACCTCAACATCGCGGTCGGGTTGCAGCCCAGCCAGGCGGATCATTTGGCGCGCCAGATCATCGATCTTTACCGGTTCACCCATGTCCAGAACCAGGATTTTGCCAAGCTCTTTGCCATTGGCAATGGCATGTGCCGAGGCATGGATGACAAGCTCAACCGCCTCACGCAAGGTCATGAAATAGCGGGAGGCATCGGGGTGCGTAACCGTCAGTGGGCCACCGGCCTGCAGCTGGCGGGTAAACAGCGGCACAACCGATCCGGTGGAGCCCAGCACATTGCCAAACCGCACGGTAACGAAACGGGTTTTGCAATCCTCATCCCGGTCTAGTGCCTGGCAATAGGTCTCGGCCAGGCGCTTGGTGGCGCCCATTACGCTGGAGGGATGCACGGCCTTATCGGTTGAGATCAGGACCATAGCCTCGGCGTCCACGCTGCGGGCGGCATCGGCCACATTTCGTGTGCCGATAGCGTTGGTGAGGGCACCCTCAGCAGGCTGTAACTCAACGATTGGCACATGCTTCAGCGCGGCGGCATGGAATACCACCTGCGGCTTAATCTCTTTGAACAGGCGGTTCACCCGGGATTGGTCACGGACATCGCAGATGAAGCTGCGGCGTGGCATGTCTGGGTGGCTCTCGATCAGGGAGAGGTTGGTTTGATAAAGCAGGTATTCGGCTTGATCGACGATGATCAGTTCTGAAGCGCCAAGCCCGGCCAGCTGATGCGCCAACTCACCGCCGATGCTGCCACCGGCCCCGGTGATCACCACCCGTTTGTCCTTAACCAGCTCTGCCATTGCAGTGCGGTCGAGGGCCTTTTGCGGGCGGCCCAGCAGGTCCTCAATATCAATCGGTCGTGGCTCAAGCTTGCCGTCATCACTGGCCTTCTTGAAGTCGGTCAGGCTCGGCAGGCGGCTAATGGTCAGGCCGAGATCGGAGGCCTGGTCGAGCATGTCACGGATCAGGTCCGGGGTGATTGGGCCATTGATTTGGGTCAGGATCAGGCGCTGGGGCTTTTGCCCACGCTTGGTCAGCTTGGCAACCACGGCCGCTAGATCGTCCCCGGAGCCCATCACGGGCACACCCAGGATCTCTCGCCCAACGCGGCGGTTACGGTCATCAATGATGCCGACAACCCGGTAGGGCGCTTCGCGGTCATTGATCATCGCCCGGATGAACAACTCCGCACCATCGCGGGCACCGACCAGAAGGACCGGAATGCCATCACGCTTAGCCGTGTCAAACAGGCCAGAGATGCTGCCATCCTTAACCAACCGGTAGAAGAAGCGTGGCCCGCCGATAAAGGCCATCAGCACAAACCAGGAGATGATTGGCACTGACCGTGGGATGTCATCGACCCGGTTAATCAGGAAGGCAACACCAATAAAGGTCAGGGTGGCTGCGGAGACGGCCTTGGTGATCGCAACCAAATCGGGCAGGGAGGCATAGCGCCAAACCCCGCGATACATGCCAAAGGCATGGAAGGCGATGCCGCAAACCAAAACGAATAGGGGGAGGCCCAGTAGATAGGCTGCCTCAAATTCACCGAATACATCATCGGCCACCCGCAGATAGAAGGCGGCTGAGAAGGCAGCAGCAGCCATGAACAGGTCGTGGATCATCACCACGCCAGCCCGGCGCCATCGGATCGGAATTGGGTTCCAGCCTGCCATCTCTCTCGTCATGCCTTGTATGTCGCCAGATATGTCATCTGATAGGTTGCCAGGGCGACCGCAATTGACCGTGGGTTTAGCGGTCCGCGCCTTGGTTTTGCAAGTGCTGGGCTTGTTCGGCAGCCATGCTCTTTAGCGCTGCAATCGTATCAGCATCAGGTTCCCAACCATAATGCTGTTGGAAACCATCGCTCTCGACCACGAAATTGCCTAGCAGCCGATCACTCATCCCACCACGTCCAAGCAGCCGCAGAATTGTGTCGAGAAGCCTTGGTGAGAAGTTGATCAGCGGTGCTGATTTGCCTAGGCCCGCGGCTAGGGCTTTAAGCAGATCGGACGTACTGATCGCGGGTTGATCGGCGAAGAGGTACCGCCCAGCTGTTGGCGCGGGGTGTTTCAAGGCCATGACAATGGCCCGGCACAGGCTCTCACGGCCAATTAGGCTACGGTGGTTCGCTGTGTTCCCAAGGGGCAGGGGGAGGCGGAGGGGAGAGACGCCGCCCTGGTTTATCACCGCTATCAACTTGGCCAGATTGCCCGATGGTTTGGGTCCATGAACCAGCGGCGGCCGTAGGCTGATCGCGGTCATATCGGTGTTGCGAGCGACGGCTTCGATCTGCGTCTCCGCCGCCAGTTTTGCCTTCGCATAATCATCTGGCGGGTTGGGGGCGGACTGATCGGTAAAGGCGCCGCCGGGTGGGCTTACATCGCCCAAAACCTTGGCCGTGCTTAAGAAGATGAAGCGATCACAGTTTGCCACCGCTGCTGCCTCGGCAAGGCGAATTGGCGCTTGGGCATTTACCTGCTCATAGGCCTGTGCATCCACGCCCGTACGGTGTGCGATGGCTGCCAGATGCACTACGGAGTTGATGCCGTCCAGCTCGGGTGCACTCCAGTTTGCATCCGCCATATCCCCGAGCGCTAGTCCGCCAGTGCTGCCATTAACGGCGGCGCCGTTGCGGGTGCCAGCGACCACATCAAAACCTTCTTCAATGAGGAGGGGCAGCAAGGCCTGGCCGATGAAGCCATTGGCGCCGGTAACGAGGACCCTTTGGGCGACGCTCATTGGCTCACATCCCGCTGGGTGGCGTGGTTTGTGGCGGGAAGAGGCGCATGGTCAAAATAGTGCCGAGGACAACCAAGACAGCGGCGGCTAGGCAGATGATCCCAAACTGCTTCGAGGCCATTGCCAGCAGCATCAGCAGGATGTTGCCGAATAAGACGATATAGCTAACCGTGGCATGGTCGAGACCGCGTTGAACCGCCCGCTGATAGAAATGCTCCCGATGCGCTTCCCAAGGGCGCTTGCCTTGGGATATCCGGCGCAGCAGCGTGTAGGTGGCATCAACACAAAAATAGAGCGGCAGGATGATGGCCGCGAGTAGATGGCCGCTGGCCGCCAGGGCAAACAACATCCAGGCAAGTAGGAAGCCGATGGGTACCGAGCCCACATCTCCCATGAACAACTTGGCGGGATGCCAATTCAGCATCAAAAAACCCGCAGCGGCCCCGGCCATACCAGCCGCCATCCAGGCATAGGTTGGCAGTGAGATGGCGAGCAAAGGATGGCCAATGATCACAGCGGCAATGCCGGCACCAACACAGGTGGTCTGAACACCCGCCAGGCCATCAATGCCGTCCATGAAATTGTAGAGGTTAAGGAACCAAAGCCAGGCAATCGCCACCAGAACACGATCCGCCCAAAGTGGCAGGAATCCCTGGGTCACTGGGCCAAAAGGGGCGAGGGCAATGAGGCCGATCAGAACCGCAACGATCTGAACCGCTAACCGATGTTTCGCTGAGATGGTACGGAGGTCATCAATCCATGACACGGCGGCGAGAAGTGCCGCACCGAACATGAGGAACGTACCCTCCTCAACCATGCCGCTTAAGGTGAAGCCAATAATCCAGATGGGAAAGGCAACCAGCAGGATGCCCCAGCCACCACCCCTTGGGGTTGGTGCCTCATGACTTGAACGCTCATTGGGATGGTCCAGGATGTCTTGGCGGCGAAGGCGGGTTAGGACAAAACCAGTGGCCAATCGCCCGGCAAAAGCCGCACCAAGGAAGACAGCAAAGACAACCAAGGCAAAAGCAACGGGGTCATAGGCCGCGACCAGGTCCTTTAGGTCGATTGTCAGTGCGCTCATGATAGCCGCCCTGCCTGAACGGCCCAGCTGGTGGCCTGGTCGTACAGGTCCAACAAGCTGCCGGTCACATGCGCCTCGGTAAACCGTGTCTCAAAATGCTGGCGTGAGGCTTTGCCCATCTCAATCGCCCGCCCAGGTTCGGCGGCCAGGGCTACAATCACATTGGTCAGCGCATCAACATCGTTGGGTGGCACCAGATGGCCGGTCTCACCCTCAACCACGATCTCCCGGCAGCCGGGGACGCTTGTGGTCAATAGTGCACGGCCACAGGCTGCCGCTTCAATCAAGCTTCTAGGTAAGCCCTCACCGCCACGGGACGGGAGTAGGGCGATATCGGCAGCCCCCCAGACGGCAACGATATCATCCCGGCGGCCAGCCCAGATGATGCCAGGCTCATCGTCCCATTCTTCCAATTGGTCTTCCGGGATGGCGGCTGGGTTCAACGGGTCCGGTGCACCAACCAGGGTCAGCTCAACACTGGCGCCGGCATCCCAAGCCTTTTTGGTGGCGGCCACGGCCACATCGATCCCTTTGGACCAAAGCATGCGGGCGACGAGCGCCAGCTTTAGCGGTTGGCCCTCTTCAGCTGCCGCGTTTTCCATCGCAAGTGGCATGGCCGGGAAAGCCTCTGGGTCAACGCCAGCACCACCGACAATGGTAATGCGCCCGGCATCAATGCCCTGCTGGGTCAGCGCTTTGGCATCATCCTCGTTTTCCAGTAGGACAAAGCTGCTGGGGGCGCCCACCGTCCGGCGCAGCATCCAACCAACAATCCAGCGCAAATAGCCGAAGCGCTTGTCAGTACTGGTGAAGAGGAAGCCAAATCCCGTCACGGCGTTCACCATCACCGGAACAGCTGCCAGGCGGGCGGCGAGGGACCCTAGAACCACCGGTTTCAGGGAGATATGATGAACCACATCCGGTTTCAGACGCCGATATAGGCTGAACAGTCTGAAGATGAGGGTGACGGCACCAAAAGGGTTCAAACGTCCCCGATCCAACGACAGCTCAAAGCTGGTGATCCCAATCTTCTCAAGCGCGTTACGATGGTCCGTGTATCGCGCGGCAACGGCCACGGTATAGCCCGCATCAATCGCTGCCTGTGCCATCGGCATGAAGTGGGAATAGAAGAACCAATCCTCAGTAATCACGAAGAGGAGCTTGCGACCGGCACCACGCAGCTGCAGCTCATCACCAGGGTGATCCGTTGGTGTGGTTTCTGCCTGATTGACGGTATCCGGTGGGGATGACGACACGGGTTCGCGCTCAGTTCGTGAAAAAATCCGCGCTTTAACCCCAGGAGAGGTTGCTATGCGCTGGAACAGGGTTGCGGCTTTGGGTGTGCACCGACTATCAAGCTACTGGCCAATCGGTCCAGCCCTAACATTGCGGCTGATGATCTTGGTCCCTTCTTACCAAACTAGCTGACAGTCACCGCTATGCGCATCCTGTTCATCCACCAAAACTGCCCAGGCCAATACAAGCACATCGCGAAGCGTCTGGCCGCGAATAAGAAGAACGAGGTGTACTTCATCGGGAAGCGCAACGACCGCCGCATTCCTGGCTGTACCCATGTGGTTTACAAGCCCAAGCGTGAGGCAGGGGACCAGACCCACAACTATCTACGCCTGGCTGAAAACGGCATCTTGCACGGCCAGCAAGTTGCCCGTGCCTGCATCTCGATTAAGGAGAAGGGGTTTACCCCGGACGTGATCGTTGCTCATCCAGGCTGGGGTGAGGCGCTGTATGTGAAGGACATTTTCCCGAATGTCCCGCTGCTTAACTATTTCGAATTTTACTATCACGCTGACGGTGCCGATGTTGGTTTCTCACCAGATGAGAACGTGTCCGTTGATGATCGCTGTCGGATCCGGACGAAGAACATCGTCAACTTCATGTCGTTGGAGTCGGCGGATGCTGGCATGTCGCCAACTTATTGGCAGTACCAGCAGAACCCGGCCGAATATCATTACAAGGTATCCGTCATCCATGATGGCGTAGATACCAAGGCCTGCCAGCCAAATCCTGACGCCACCTTTACCCTGCCGAATGGACAGGTGTTGAGCCGTAAGGATGAGGTGGTGACATATGTTGCCAGGAACCTCGAGCCCTATCGCGGTTTCCCGCAATTTGTTGAGGCCGTGCAGAAGATCCAGAAGGAACGGCCGCAAGCCCAGGTGGTGGTGGTCGGCGCCGATGGCGTCAGCTATGGCCGTAAGCCAAAAGAGGGCGGCACCTGGAAGGAAAAGGTGCTGAAAGAAACCCCAATCGATCTTGAGCGGGCGCATTTCCTCGATGCCGTGCCATATGACAAGTTCGTCAATGTGCTGCAGATCTCATCGGCGCATATCTACCTGACCTACCCGTTCGTCCTGTCTTGGTCGATGATGGAGGCCATGGCTAGCGGTTGCCTGATTATTGGCTCAAACACAGCGCCCGTTCAGGAGGTTATCCGCGACGGTGAGAACGGCCTGATGGTCGACTTCTTCAAGCCGGATGAGGTGGTTGAGCAGGTCGTGCGGGTTATGGAACACCCAGACCGGATGCAGGATGTTCGGGATGCTGCGCGTCAGACCATTCTCGACAACTACGATCTTGAGAAATGCATGGCTGCGCAGATCACGCTGATCAAGAACCTGGTCAATGGTCATCGCCCGGTGATGAACAGCCCCAAATGGGAGCCGGGTAAGCCCGTCTTTGAGAAGCCGAAGAAGCAGAAAAAAGTCGCTTAAACGACCTCTGTTTTTAAGGTCCCGTGCTGCCCTCTGGAACGGTGAGGGCGGCCTCTTCAACCCTTAGTGCACCGATCTTCAGCAACCAGCCAGTGGTGGTGGTTGCCATCGCCCGATCCTTATCGGCGTTGGCGGCGTAAATCTCTTCTAAGGTGACGCCAGCATCACCGGCATGTCGCACCTGATTGAAGATGTTTTGCCCAAGCTGACTCGGCCCGACATAGGGCGAGTTATCGACGCTCAGAATGATCGATTTGCTAGCGTTCCGGAGCACATTGGTATCCATGTGGCCGGTGTGTAGCCGCGTTTTAGGCGATAGCTGGTGGGTTGGGTAACCGGCAAACATATGGAATGGGTTCGGGCGCGTTGGATGCCCCCAAAGCTCCATATGCTCAGGGTCCGGCTTCGTTGGTTTGCTGTCTGGCGCTTCGCTCTTCGCCCGGCGTGCTGCAAGCTCGGTCCATAGTTCCTGGTACTGGCGCACCACAACGCGCCAATCATAGTGATCACGAACTCGCTTGCGGCCAGCTTGGCCCATCGCCTTCCGCTTGTCCGGATCATTGGCCAGGGTGGTGAAGGCCTCGGTGGTCTGGCGAATATCAACCGCCGTCGCCATGGAGCTTTCAGCGCAATACCGGTCGTATGAGATCGTGCCGTCCTCATATCGGTCAGCAAAGGCTAGGCCTGCTTCCCGGTCTGGTAGCACGGTCGCGATCCGGAACCCTGCCTCACCATGGGGAATGGTATCGCGGTAGCCGTTCCAATCAGTCACGACGAGCGGCAGCTGTGCCGCCATCGCCTCAACCGGGGTTAGGCCAAAGGTCTCTTGGATATTGTCTGAGAGGGAGCAGAAGATATCTGAGGCATGCCAGGCATTGGCCCGATAATCCGGGTCGCGGCCATTAACGAGGTGATGAACAACGGAGGGTGCGAAGGTTTTGTTCGCCTCCCTAAAGGCTCGTTCAATGGCGTCATTAGCAAACCAACCGGATTGGATCAGGTGCAGCCGGACGCCCGGGGCGAGTGACTTCACCGTCTGCTCAAGCGCGATCAGCATCGGGGCTGGGTTTGCCTTGGCATGGAAGCTCAAGCGGCCAACGAACAGAACCACGATATCTTGTTCTGCGATGCCCATCTTCTGCCGAAGTCGGGTGCGATGGCCCAGGCGTTGATCGTCGGGCAGGTCAAAATCATCGGCAAAGATACCCAGCGGGATAACCGGTAGCTGGGCGCGGCATGGGACATGCTTCACCCCATATCGCTCGGCCAGGTAAGACCCATAAATTTCATGCAGCCGATCAACGCTGTTGCGCACCGCATTTGAGGTACAGATCAGTGCGTCCCACGGCTCAACAGGGGCCGTGAGTAAGCCGGCAATGGCTGACATGGCCAGCTCACTCGCCGTGGTATGGGTGATGCCAGTGACGGAGAAGCTGTTGCTCTTCGCGCGGCGCCGACGCCAGACATAGTCCTCAAGTCCTGGGCCGGGGCAGAACACGGTGCCAACGGCTTCAAGGTCTTTCAGATTGTTCTTAGAGATCGCCTTGGCTGGCCGTGTGTCGGCATCGCCCAGGACCTCACGCCGGAACGCCTTAAAGTCTTCGGCATGGGCATTCCGGGTGCAAACCGCGACCAGCTCATCCACCTCGGCATAGTGCAGGAAGCCTTTCAGGAAGCTTTCACCGGCCGCTTGCCGGCCCATAAGCTTTTTCCCGTCTGTACGATAGCCATCGGGATGGTAATAGAGAGCGGCGTTCGTCATGTCGGTAATGGTCGCTCGCCCGGTTTGGTCCGGGTGTCGGGTGATCTGCGCCGCTTGGATATCACGAAATTGAGTGGGCGAAACCCCTTGCTGGTTGCAAGGCGGATTAACCCCAGACTGGGATCGGGCTGCATATGGCAAAGCCGGGTAAGAAAAAGGCGCTATTGGCGTGGGAGATGGGGGCAGGTCTTGGCCATATTCGGCGCCTGCTGACGGTTGCCAAAGGGATGCAGGAACGTGGCTATGAGCCCGTGATTGCCCAACGCACGATCCATACCCTCGCTGATGAGGTGCGGGAGGCGGGCATTCCCATGCTGCCGATCCCGCCACAGATTTCACTGGCTCCTAAGGGGCAACCCTTCCGTGCCCTGACCTATGCCGACATCATGGCGATCTGCGGCTATGCCCGTATGGATGTCCTTCGTCCGATTTTGGATGCCTGGGATGGCATCGTCAGCCACGTTAAGCCGGATGTGGTAATCGGTGATTACTGCCCAATCTTGCCAATGGCGGTGCGTGGGCGTGTGCCTTTCCTAGCCTTCGGGGATGGCTTTGTGGTGCCGCCCCATGAGCCTGATGCCTTTCCGCCCCTGCGGCCGGAAGGGGAGCCGATTAAACCGGTTGATCAAATCACCGAAGAAGTGAATGCGCTGCTTAAGGACCGCGGCCAGGATCCGATTGATCGTCTGGGTCAGCTAATCGCTGGCGATGCCCAAGTCATCACCACCTTGCCGGAGTTGGATATCTATAGCAGCCATCGGAAAACCGAGGCGGTGGGCCCACTTGATGAGCCACCAGCCGTTCGTGATATGCCGGACAAGCCGCATCTGTTCATCTATCTGGCCGCGGACTTCGCCAATACCCGAAAGGCGCTGCAGGCCGTTGCCAATCTGAAGGTCCCCGCCGAGGCGTTTATTCGTGATGCGCCAGAGCAGTTGCGGGTTGCGCTCCGCAACAATGGCCTGACGGTCCATGATACGCCGCCGCCGCTGTCTGAGGTGCTGTCGCGGGCTACTGTGCTTTTACACCATGGTGGCATGGGGACCCTGGAAACCGCGCTGGCCATGGGCTGTGCGCAGGTGCTTATGCCACGTCATCTAGAGCAAAGCCTGAACGCCGGTAATCTGCGTAACCGCAAGATCGCCGAGATCATCCGTGGTGATGATATGGATCAGTACCAGCAGATCTTGAGCAAGGCGATGGGGGCCAAGAAATGGCAGTCCAGCATGCATGATCTGGCCAAGCGTTTGGATAAGCGTCGGCCCATGTCTGGCCTAACACCACTGCTTGATGAGATTGATCGAATCGCAGCCTAAGCGGGCAGGGCAGTTCAGACGGCCCTAGCGCTCTTTCATGCCACGCTCGATGCTCTTGGTGATCGGATCCAAGAGGTACTCCATCGCGGTCCGACGACCGGTCAGCAGCATCACCTCGGCCGGCATACCGGGCACTAGCTTGGCATCCTGAACCGCTGCCAACTCATCGGCATCAACCTCAATACGGGCGGTGTAGTAGGACGTACCAGTTGCCTCATCAGTCAGCGCATCGGCCGATAGGTGGATGAGCTCGGCACCAAGTACGGGCATCGTTCGCTGGCTGTAAGCCGACAGGCGAACCTGTGCTTGCATGCCGGTTGTCAGCACATCAATGTCGAGCGGGTTGACCCGGGCATCGATCAGCAAGCGATCATCACTTGGCACCATGTCGAGCACCGCATCACCGGCCCGGATAACACCGCCAGGTGTGTGGAAACGAAGGCTAACCACCGTGCCGCTTCGTGGTGCGACAATATCAGTGCGAAGCATGACATCCTCAGCCGCGCTTAGGCGCTGGCGAAGGTCATAGATTTGGTCCTCGGTCTCACGAAGCTGCTCGGTGACCTCATTAAGGCGCTGGTTCTCCAAATCGATAAGCTGCGAACGAACTTCACTGATCTGCTCACCAACCTGTGCCATGCGACCACGATACTCGCCACGGTTACCCGCAATCTCAGCAGCAGCGCGTTGGAGGCTGAGGAGGCGGGGTTTACGCTCCAGGCCTTTTTCAACGAGCTCTTTAACAGCGCCGATCTCTTCGCGGATCAGGGCGAGCTGAGCCGTCTCGGCTTTCTCCTGCGCTTGGAATGCTGAGATTTGTTCGTTCAGCTGCAGTACGCGCTGATCCAGGATATCGCGCTGGCCATTCATGTGGCGCTGGCGGGTGTCGAAGACGTTCTGCTGGCCTTCAATGATCGCGCGCTCTTCCTGTGTCAGGTCTTCATCCGCAAGCTCGGCAAAGAAGGCAATCTGATCCGCGCCATCACGTTCGGTTTGCAGCCGTGCTTTTGAACCAATGGCAGACAGGTACTGACCACGAAGCAACTCCAGATTGGCCGCCGCACGGGTAGTGTCCAGGCGGATTAGGACATCACCCTGCTGAACAATGCTGCCCTCATCGATCAGGATTTCCTGGATGATGCCGCCCTCAAGGTGCTGAACCGTCTGGCGGCGACTATCAACGGCCACTTGGCCACTGGCAATTGAGGCGCTTTCAAGTGGGGCGAAGGTTGCCCAGCCACCAACGCCGCCAAAGAATAGGGCAACGATGATCATGCCGGTCATCGCTGGCTTGCGTGCCAGTTGGAATGGGGAGGTCATGCCCGACGGTGCTGCCTGCTCGCCGTCTTGATCGGCGGCAGCTGGGGCGAGTTTCAAACCGGCGATTGGCTGTTGTTCAGCCTCGGGCTGTTTGGTCTCTTCGGTCATTATGATCCTCGTTTTGCTGCTGGCTGCTTAGTGCCAGTCGCTTGTCAGCATCTCTCGATAGATGGGGTGGCGCTAGGGGCTGTCACCCTCAATCAGCTGTTACCACCAATCACTTTGCTATCACCGCCTTGTGTGCCGCCAGTCACCGCTGGCGCATCTGGCGCTGAGGTGGTGGGCACCGCACGGGTAAGTTTGGCCATTACCTCATTGCGGTCGCCAAACATCTCAACCATGCCGTCACGCAGGACCAGCATCTTATCGACGAAGGCCAGGACGCTGGGGCGGTGGGCGATGATAACGATGGTCACACCCTGATCGCGCGCGGTCTTAAGCGCGTCCATCAGGGCCGCTTCACCCTCGCTATCAAGGTTTGAGTTCGGCTCATCCAGGATCAGCAGGCTTGGCTTGCCAAACAGGGCACGGGCAAGGCCGATCCGTTGGCGCTGACCACCAGAGAGGCCAAGGCCACCGGGGCCGATCTTCGTGTCATAGCCCTCGGGCAGACGCAGGATTAGATCGTGGGCATTGGCCTTAACCGCCGCGTCGATCACCTCTTCATCACTGGCCTGACCCATCCGGGCGATATTCTCGCGGATCGTTCCGGCGAAGAGTTCGATGTCCTGAGGCAGGTAGCCCATATGCCGACCAAAATCCCGACGGTTCCAGTGGAATACGTCCACATTATCCAGGCGCACCTTGCCGGAGGTTGGCATCCAAACACCGCAGAGCAGGCGGGCGAGGGTAGACTTACCGGCCGCTGACGGCCCGATCAGGCCTAACGCTTCACCGGGCTCCAGGGCAAAGCTAACCCCGCGCAGGATCGGCTTGGTCGAACCGCGCATGCCAAAGGTCACCGACTCGGCAGTAAGGCGACCAGTTGGGTCGGGGAAGGTCATCTCACCCCGGATCTCAGACAGGTCCCGCTGCAGGATTTTATTGAGGCGGTCATATGACTCGCGGGCGCCAATAAAGCTACGCCAGGACCCGATCATTTGCTCAATTGGGGCGAGGGCACGGCCTAGGATAATCGAACCAGCAATCATCGCACCCGGCGTGATGTGCTGACCCAGCGCCAGGTACACACCGATACCAAGGATGCCGAGCTGGATCGCCAGGCGGAAGAACTTAGTAAAGGCGCCGATAGACCCCGCCTTACGGCTGGCGGTTTCCTGAATGGCGAGGATCTCGCGATTCTCACGATCCCAGCGACCAACCAGGCTGTCGAGCATGCCCATGGCCTCGACCACCTCGGCATTGCGCACGGTGGCCTCGGCATTCTGCATCTGATGGATGGCTCGGCCATTAGCCTCGTTCAGTGGCTTACGGGTCGCCAGATCATTGGCGAGTGCCATGCCGAACAAAACAATCGCGCCGAACAGGGCGACCATGCCCATGACCGGGTGCACCGCGTAGATCACGAGGATGTAGAGCGGCACCCATGGGGCATCGAAGAAGTGGAAGATGTTCTGACCCGCCGCAAAGTTGCGCAGCTGAGTAAGGTCGCGCAGGCCCTGAACGCTGGTTGCTTCCGCGTTAAGCGATGCCGCGCGAATGGAGGTGGCAAGCACATGGCGACCGAGCGAATCGTCCAACCACGATGAGATATGGACCAGTACCTTTGAACGGACCCAATCCAGCAGCCCCAGGATCAGCAGGGAGAAGATAGCGACCGCAGTCAGCAGGTAGAGCGTATCGACGGACCGGCTCGACAAGACGCGGTCAAAGACCTGCATCATGTAGATTGGCACGGTCAGCATCAGCAAGTTAACGAAGAAGCTGAACAGGGCCACCACGGCAAACACGCTACGGCAGGCCTTAATAGCCTTCTCAGCGTTAAGATCCGTGCTGCCTACAGGGGCAGGTTGACCGGCCGCGCCGGCGTTAGATGGCCCGGCGGATGCCGGTGCAAGGGCGGTACTGCTCATTCGTCGAAATTCCGTTGAACCCGTCTCTCAATATATAAAGGCCCGGTTTTCCGGGCTGGCGTGGCGATTTTTAACGCCGTTTCTCGCTGGATCATTTCGCCATCAAAGGGAGCGACCCTTTGTTGATCCGTGCTAGCGTGCACTAACGCGCAGAATGCCATGAAGGCAGGTAGGGCGCCAGCGCAGTAGCGGGGTTGTAGGCAATGGCGCGCCCGAATGAAAGGGCTAAGGCAGCCATTGGACGATGAGTTTGGTTTTCTTCTGTCCCGAGATGGCGGAGGCGGCCTGAAAGTAAAGCGTTGATCGGCGCTGCCCCGCATCGAATAGGGCGCGGCAATTAAGTCGATCGCATGCAAATGAAATTGGCAGGCTGTGATTCTCGTCTGAAATGCTGTTGGCATTACCAACGAGTCAGCATCGTGATGGGTTGGCCACGAGAAAAGCTTGGATTTGCCGGGTTTTTTAGCGTTTTTGCCCCGCTGTGGGGGAGCATTGTTGCATGGCTGCAACACGGGGCCCGGGGGCACCATCTGCTTAGAATACCTTATGTTATCCACGCTTGCGTTAGGGGCCTTGAAAAGCTATCAGGGTCAGCGATTAAGACCGCGCTCCCGCCTTCTTGGGTGCCGTGTACCTTGGGGCCAAGCCCGTCAGTACGTTGATAATCCTCGGTTTCCGTGGGTGATCGGCGTGTTTGTACAGGCGGACTTCAGGGCTTTAAGGCGCGCACCTGGTGACGAAATTCATGAGTGTCGATCATCGACTTTGATGATCAATCTTGTGGTGAAGG
The DNA here is from genome assembly GCA_019192455.1 of Alphaproteobacteria bacterium SS10. NCBI lineage: Bacteria > Pseudomonadati > Pseudomonadota > Alphaproteobacteria > Alphaproteobacteria bacterium SS10. Next base: position 3,306 of record JAHCML010000001.1, on the reverse strand, counting down.
TTTCAAACCGGGGCATCTGGGGTGGCGGTTGAGGCGCGCAAATGGCCTGCAGACCATTGGAAAACAGACCAGTGGCGCGTTAACCAAATGTTCGAATAAGGACACGAAGGAGCTTCTACGACATGTCCGTTTCTCTATTTTCGCAACTGTCGGGTTCCGGCACTGTTGCATTCAACCCAGACACCGATGTTGTGATCATCGATACCGCTTCAGCTAACGCTGTCACGGTTACCGATAACGGCAACAGCACGTTTTCGATCTCTGATGGCACCAGCACCATCACTTTCGACGCGCCACGCGGTTCCATCACCAGCACGAACGTGACCTTCGCTGACGGTTCCGTTTTGGTGATCGGTAACAACGACACTGGCCTGCCACTGGATGACGTTTCCAACGCCATCGACTACACCGGCGCGCCATTCAACCTCGCTAGCCAGAACAGCCAGTACATCGGTCTGGGCGGCAATGACGACGTTGACTTCGCTAACGGCGACAACATCGCTTACGGTAACCTCGGCCGTGACACCTTTGACGGTGGCACCGGCGTCGACCTGCTTTATGGCGGTCAAGACGACGATGAGCTGAACGGCAGCGATGGCAACGACTTGCTCTATGGTAACAAGGGCGACGACAGCATCGATGGCGGTAACGACGACGACGTTCTGTACGGCGGTAAGGGCGATGACACCCTGTCCGGCGGTGGCGGCGACGACACCCTGTTCGGTAACCTCGACAATGACAGCATCAGCGGCGGTGCCGGTGAGGATCTGCTGCTCGGTGGTTCCGGCGACGACAGCATCGACGGTGGCGCTAACAACGACATTCTTTATGGGAACCAAGGTGCTGACTCCCTGAGCCTGGCTGATGATGACACCGGCTTCGGTGGTCAGGGCGATGACCTGCTCAACGGCGGTGGCGCTGGCGAACTTACCGCTTACGGTAACAAAGGCGCTGACACCCTGTCCGGTGGTACCGGTAACGACGCCCTGTACGGTGGTGCTGACGATGACATTCTGTCTGCCTCCACTGGCCAAGACGTTATCCTCGGCGGTCGTGGCAACGACACCCTAAGCATCGATCAGAACAACTTCGATGGCACCAACGGTAACGACACCCTGTTCGGTAACGACGGCGACGATATCTTCATCGCTAACGTCACCAACGGCACGCAGACTTCTGTCCTGCTGGGTGGCGCTGGTACTGACACCCTGATCGTCGGTGAAGACACTGCTGTTGGCACGCTGACCGGCGATGTCGACTTCAGCTCTGACTTTGCTGGCTTCGAAAACGTTCTGATCCACCAACAATCAGGCGGTAACGAAGTTGACTTCCAGGCTGTTACCACGGCTCTCAACATTGCTGGTGGTCCGCTGATCACCAACGAAGACCTCGCTGTCCGCGGTGGTGAAGGTGCTGACACCATCACCGGCGCAGCTGGCGATGACAGCCTGTATGGTGGTCTCGGCAATGACATTCTGACCGGCGCTGACGGCAATGACCGTCTCGAAGGTGAAGATGGCGATGACGTCCTCGACGGTGGTGTCGGTAACGACAGCCTTGAAGGTGGCGCTGGTGCTGATAGCCTCTCCGGTGGCGACGGCAATGACAGCATCGACGGTGATGAAGGCAATGACAGCATTCTTGCTGGCTCTGGCGATGACAGCATTGATGGTGGTGAGGGCCTCGACACCCTGCTGGGTGGTGCTGGCGACGACACCTTCGTCATCCGTGATGCTGCCGAGCACGTTGCCGGTGAGATCATCGATGGTGGTGACGGCGACGACCTCCTGTTCTTCTTCGGCTCAAAGGGCGGTAGTGATGACCTTGTTCTCGATGCCGGGACCACCGGTCTTGAGACCATTGATATCGACTCCGGCTCAAACCTGAATGTTGATGCGTCCGCCCTATCCGGCACCCTGACCATCAATGACGGCGCTGGCGACAACGTGATCAATGGCGGTAGCGGTACCGACATCATCACCGACGCAACCGGTGGTGCCGATACCATTAATGGTAATGCTGGTGACGACAACATCGTGGATGGTGCCGGTAACTCGGTCATCGACGGCGGCACTGGTCTCGACATCATCGATGGCGGTACCGGCGACGACATCCTGCTCGGCGGCGAGGGTGGTGACAGCCTCGTTGGTGGTGCTGGTGCTGACACCCTAACCGGTGGCACGGGCGTCGATACCATCGACGGTTCTGCCGATGCCGATGCTGATGTGTTCGTCTTCGCCGCTGGCGATAGCGGTATCACCAGCCTGTCTGCTGACACGGTTGAGAACTTCACCACCACCACTGACTTCTTCGAGTTTGGTGGCGATGCTGGTACCGGTACCAACTTCACCGATGCCAACACCGGTGGTGGTGCAACCTTCAGCACCGCGCTGACCGCAGCTAACGCCGCGTTCAACGGTACGGTTCAGTACTTCTTCGATGATGACACCACCGACGGCTTCCTGTTTGTCGATACCGACCTGGACGGCACCGCCGATCTCGGCCTGGTTCTGACCGGTGTGGCCGCCATCGTGGCTGGCGACATCGTCTAAGTCGAACCGACATAGATACGGAAAAGGGCGGCCCGAGGGCCGCCCTTTTTGTTTGGTGAGCGCCGGGTTTGCATTGCTTTAACGGCCGCAGAGAGGTGGTTGCCGAGCTTGTGAATCCCGCCCGGCCGCATGTCCGGCAAAAAAGCATGGCGCTGTCGGGGAACTATGGTAATCCAACCGCCGAGGAGAGGGCGATACCGTCCCAAATTAGGCGGTTATCCGGCATTCCCCACCCGTTTAACCAACTGGCATAGGCCGTTGGTTTCTAAGTTCAGAAAATTGATAAGGACGCTAAGGAGTCCCGCGACATGACCGTAACCCTGTTTTCCCAGCTAACTGACGGCCAGACACTTGCCTTCGATCCGGAAAACGATGTCCTCATCATCGATACAGCCACGGCCGCTGATACGCTTATTTTCGATAATCCTGATTTAAGTACGACCATTAATGCGGGCGGTGTCACGATCCGTATCGTGGGCGGCATTGGTGGCTTTACCTCGGACAACATCACCTTTGCCGACCTATCTGCCTTTGTCATTGGTGACAATACCACCGGCCTGGCGCTGGATGATGTGTCAAACACCTTCGATTTTGGCACCGACTTCAACATCAATACCGAGAGCAGCCAGTATATTGGCCTAGGCGGCAATGATGATGTCGACTTCGCCAATGGCTCGAACCTCGCTTACGGCAACACCGGTCGTGACACCTTTGATGGTGGTACCGGCATCGACATCCTCTATGGCGGCCAGGA